>NZ_JAIWPJ010000001.1:682816-1024224 GCF_020515625.1 Natrinema amylolyticum | reverse complement strand
AGTGGATCCATATCGACGATCAGAGTAGCCCGTTCGAACCGATTTGGTGCTATATATGACAACTAGCATACAGCGGCTGCAATTTTGACATATTATAGTAAATTACGATCCGAGAAACAAACTGTTGCCGGCTAAAACGATTCGTGCGCAATCGCCGTTCTGATATGCGGAGGCGATGATATAACGTAATACGTGGGCGATCGCCGTAACAGTATACGACGCTTTTGCGCGGAACCCCACTAGACCCGGTAGCTATGCCGGCACAGTCTATACATACAGCAGCAATTGCCTCTCACCGATCGTTCGTCCGAACGTCGCCCCCGATGCTCGGTCGGTCACCGGGAACGTCCACGGGCCGACGCGATAGTAGTAAAAGCGCCTCACGGAAAAGCAGGAATCGGACACAGCGCCGGGGAATCGTCCGATGAAACGGTTCGATCCCGCCGACACCGACCAGACGGGGTCCGATCCTGCCGACACCGACCAAACGGGAGATCTCTCCGAGATCGTTCGCGTCGCGTGCGTCGGCCTCGGTTTCGTCGGATACAACTCCGCACTGGCGTTCAGTCGCTCGGAGTATCCCGTCGTTGGTGTCGATACGGACGACGCGCTCGTCGAGGCAGTTCGTGACGGCAACTCGCCGTTCGAAACGGAAGAGCTAGAGGAGCATATCGACGACGGGAACTGTGAAGTGACGACGCGGATATCGGAGGCCGCCAGCGCGGACGTGTACGTTATCAGTGTTCCTACACCATTATCTGCGGACAATTCGCCGGATCTCTCCGCCGTTCAGGCCGCCGCCCGGGACGTATCGAGCGTCCTCGAGGAGGACAACCTGGTCGTCGTCCAGAGCACCGTCTATCCGGGCTGTACGCGAAACGATGTGCTCCCGGAACTCGAGCGTTCCGGGCTCGACGCTGGTTCCGACTTCGGCGTCTCACACGTCCCGGAGCGGTATAGTCCCGGGAACGACGAGTCCAAACGAACGGCGCGGGTCGTCGGGTCGATCGATGACGCGTGGCGTGACCTGACCGCGGAATTATACGAGGATATCGCTGATACCACCGCCCCGGTATCGTCACTCGAGGTCGCCGAAACGACGAAACTGGTCGAGAATATCCAACGAGACGTCAACATCGCGCTGGTAAACGAATTCGCGTCCGCGACGGAGCGCCTCGGCATCGACATTTCGGAGGTGATCGATGGGGCCGATACGAAGTGGAACTTCCATCGCTACGAACCGGGACTCGGTGTCGGCGGCCACTGTTTGCCGATCGATCCGCACTACTTTCGATCCGCCGCGGAAGAACGAGGGGCCGATCTAGCGTTGATCCCGGCCGCCCGCGAAATCAACGATTCGATGCCGAAGTGGTACGCGGACAAAATCCTGCAGACGATCGACGGCGTCGGCAAGTCCCGTTCGTCTACTGTCGTGTCAGTGCTCGGCGTCACGTACAAGCCGAACGTCAAAGACATCAGAAACAGTCCGGCAGTCGAGTTGATCGAGTTGCTTCGGAACGAGAACGTCTCCGTCGAGGCGTTCGATTCCCAGTATCCGCCGGGTGAAGAGATCGAAGAGACCGGCATCGGAAACAACTCGAGTGTGATCGCGGCGGTACGTAACGCCGACGTCGTCGTGGTGGCGACGGGGCATGACCTGTTCCATCGGTTCGATCCGTCGGCACTGGCTGCCGCGATGGCTCCCGATCCGATTCTGATCGACCCCCAGAAGACGCTCGATCCGGACGCCGTCGCTGAGAGCGGATTGATACGCCCGCGCGATATCGATCCGAACTGGTCGCAGCATCCGCAGGTCACCGAACCGACGAGCGGCGTTCAGGCGGATGGACGGGGAGAGAATCGGAGGGAGACGGATGATTAGCGACAAGCGCGTGCTGGTGACCGGCGGCGCGGGATTCATCGGCAGCCACGTGGCCGAACAGTTGCTGTCCGAGAACACGGTGACCGTTCTGGATGACTTCTCGGTCGGTAGTGAGCGACATCTCTCCTTCCTCCCGTCCGAGCGGATCGTGAACGCCGACGTCTGTGATACGGCTGCGGTCCGAGACGCAGTCGACGGTCACGACGTCGTCGTCCACATGGCGGCCATGATGGGCGTCCGTCGCACCCTCCAGAAGCCCCTCGAGGTACTCCGAGTCAACATCGACGGAACCCGAACCGTCCTCGACGCGGCCGCCGAGTCGGACGTGGACCGCGTCCTCTTCGCCTCGACGTCGGAGGTGTACGGCGACGTCCCGGACGTTCCGTACCACGAAGACGACTCGCTGGCTCCGGAAACCAACTACGCCGTCGCGAAACTGGCGAGCGAACGCTTCGTCAGAGCGTACACGTCGAAACGCGACCTCGATCACACGATCGTTCGGTACTTCAACGCGTACGGTCCGCGTCAGGACAGCTCGGCGTACGGCTACGTCATTCCGATCTTCGTCGACCGAGCGCTCTCGGGCGAGCCGATCGAGATCCACGGCGACGGTCACCAGACGCGAGACTTCACGTTCATCTCCGACGCCGTCGACTGTACGATAGCCGCGCTGGGTCCGGAGGGCCGGAACGAGACGTTCAACATCGGAACGGGGACCGAGACCAAGATCCGATCGCTCGCCATGGCAGTTGCCGACGTGGTCGACGGCGCAGAAGCAGTACACGTGGAACACCCCCGACCCTACCGCATCGAACGCCGGTGTGCCGACGTTTCCCGCGCGGAAACCCGGTTGGGATACGAACCGACGACGACGGTCCGCGAAGGTATCAAACGGACGATCGAGTACTTCGAGCAGCGACGGAAGCGGGAATCGTCCTCGCCATCATCCTCATGACAGACACGGCAGCCGTCCTTCCGGCGCACAACGAGGAATCGCACGTACAGGACGTCATCGCCCGGATCGGGGAAACCGGACTCGTCGACCACACGATCGTCGTCGACGACTGCTCGAGCGACGAGACCGCCGCTCGCGTCGAAGCGACCGACGCACTGTTACTGTCGAACGAACGGAACCGCGACTACGGCGGCGCGATCAAACGCGGCTACGAGCGTGCGATCGAACTCGGCGTCGACGTGATCTTCCGCCTCGACGCCGACGGCCAGCACGATCCTGACGAACTCCATCGGTTCTCCCGGAAGTTGGAACGGTCCGACTGCCAGTACGTACTCGGGAATCGGTTCGCGGATCCGTCCTTTCGAGATGCGATGCCGCTCGACAGGCGGTTCGGGAACCGGATCGTCGCGCTGGCGACGAGCCTCCGGCTCGGGAAACGGGTCCACGATCCGCCGTGTGGCTATCGGGCGATGGACGCGAACGTACTCGCACAGACGCCGTATCGATCGTTCTCGAACGACTTTCAGATCGGCGTCGAAGAGATCTTGGCGTTCGACTCGCTCGGTGCGGGGATCGACGAAGTCCCCATCTCTTGTATCTACGCGGACGAGGAGTCCTCCCTCACCTACTACGACGGGCTCAAATTCCTCTATCCGAACGTCACGTGGTGGAACCGACCCGAGACGAGTACCACTCTCGAGCAGTTCGCTCGGAGGTGACCGATGTCGGACACACTCTCTCACTCGCTTGCGGGACGAACCATCTTGATTACGGGCGGTGCTGGCTTCATCGGGAGCCACCTCGCCTCGGCGCTCGTCGGCGACAACGACGTACGCGTACTGGACGACCTCTCGACGGGGGGCGCTGGAGAGATCCCCGACGATGCCGCGTTCATCGAGGGAGACGTTCGCGATCGGGAAACGGTCCGCGAGGCGATGACGGGGACCGATATCGTGTTCCACGAGGCGGCGAATCCGAGCGTCGAACGGTCCATCGAAGATCCGATCGAGAGCAACTCGAGAAATATCCAAGGGACGGTAACCGTCCTGGAAGCCGCACGAGAGGCGGGATCTCGCGTCGTCACGGCGTCGAGTACCGCGATCTACGGTGCGCCGGAGACCCTTCCGGTCTCCGAAGACGCTACCCCGGCCCCCTCGTCGCCGTACGGACTCGAGAAACTGACCGCGGACCGGTACACGCGGCTATACAACGAGCTGTACGATCTGCCGACTGTCGCCCTTCGGTACTTCAACGTCTACGGTCCGGGCCAGTCCGGCGGCGATTACAGCGGCGTCATCGGTATCTTCCTCGAACAGGCTCGAGCCGGCGAGCCGATTACCGTCCAGGGGGACGGACAGCAGACTCGCGATTTCATTCATGTCGACGACGTCGTGCGGGCTAACATCGCTGCGGCGACCACGGACGCCGTCGGCGAGGCGTTCAACGTCGCGACCGGCGAGAGCGTGACGATCAACGAACTCGCCGAGGCGATCCGCGAGTTGACCGGCTCGGACTCCCCGATCGAACACGTCGAGGGTCGCCCGGGCGATATCCGCCACAGCCGCGCGGACGTCTCCAGGGCCGAGCGGATGCTCGGTTTCGACGCCGAAATCGATCTCGAGGAGGGCCTGCAGACGCTCGTGAATCAGTAGAACGGTCGGACGACGTCGCGACAGTTCGAGACGCTATTCGGCTTCGGTCGTCGCCGGTCGCCCTCGCGGCGACGACGTCCCCGAACCGCCTCCGCAGGCGTCTTCGAGGACCGTTCCGAGTCGTCGAGCGGTAGCGGCCCGATCGTAGTGGGCTTCGATGTGACGCCGTCCCCGCTCGCCGAGCCGCTCGCGTCGCTGCGGGTCGTCCAGATACCGATCGAGAACCGTCGCGATCGCGTCGGGATCGTTGTCGACGACGACGCCGCCGCCGGAGGACTCGATCACCGACTCGATCTCGCCGGATCCCGTCGCGACGACCGGCACTTTACAGGCCAGATACTCGAAGGTCTTCGTCGGCACCGCGTACTCCAGCGCCTCGTCGGACTTGATGGGCGCGAGGCCGACCTCGGCGTCTTCGATGTAGCCGGGCACCGCCTCTCGCGGGACCAGGCCTTCGAACTCGACGACGTCCTCTAACCCTTCCTCGGCGACGAGACGCTTGAGTGCGGGGGCTCGGTCGCCGTCGCCGACGATGCGGAAGACGACGTCCGAGCGCTCGAGTCGCCCCACCGCACGGATGCACGACTCGAGGTCCTGTGCGTGACCGACGTTACCGGTGTAGACGATTGTCTTCGTCCCCTCCGTCTCCGTCTCGGTGGGCGTGTACCGATCGACGTCGACGCCGTTCGGGATGTGGTGGATCTTCTCCTCGTCGATGCCGTAGGTGGCCGCCAGCCGCGACCCGAGGAGGGCGGTCGTCACGGTGATCCGATCGGCGGCCTCGAGGAGAACGCGCTCGTACGCTCGACTGAATCGTTCGAAGAGGCCGCCCTCCTCGATAAAGTCCAGTTCGATCGCACTGTCGATCCACAGGTCGCGGACGTCGACGACCAGCGGTTTTCGATCGAGGAGGGCGAACGGAAGCCCGGCGATGCCGACGAACACCGGCGGCGACGAGAGGAAGATTACGTCGAACGACCGATAGTTGATCGTCAGCCACAGCAGCGCGTGGAGCGGGAAGAGCACGTAGTAGAGGAGGCGGCTGGCGAGCCCCGGATCCTCGGTCGTCGGCTGCCACGCCCACAGTCGGTGGACGGTCATGCCGTCTCGCTCGTAAGTCCGAGAGCGTTCCCACGAGCGCTCGAACGACCCGAACGGGAACGTCGGTGGCGGAGCGAGCACCGTCACCTCCCACTCGTCGTCCGCAGCGAGATGCCTCGCGTTGTCGTGGATGCGAGAAGCGTTTCCCAAACTGTCCGGCGGAAAATTCTGGGTGACGATGATTGTGCGGGGCATGTTACAGTCGGATCAACTCGAGATCGGTTGCGTTCCACGCCGCCTCGTCGAGGATCGACTTGGTGTCGACGACGAGATCGCCCGCCATCTTCTGCTCGACAGCCGCCGGATCCAGCGTCTCGTACTCCTTGTGATCGGTCGACACGACGAGCGCGTCGGCGTCCGCCACCGCCTCGTCGAACGGTTCGAGGGCGAGCGACTGGTCGGTCACGTGCGGATCGTGAAACGAGAGGTGAATCGGCTCGTCGCCGTCCGCTCGCGTCTCGAGGGGCGACTCGCCCACCGCTCGCTCTTGGAGTTCGTCTCCGAGGTTCAGCCCGGGACTCATTCGCGTGTCGCCGACGTTTCCCTTGTATGCGACGCCGAGAATCGCCACCTTCCGTTCGCTCACCGTTCCCAGTTCGTCCTCGAGGCGGTCGACGATGTAGCTCGCCATCCCGTCGTTGACTTCACGGGCGTGGGCGATCAGGTCGAGGGCGTCGGATTCGTGACCGAGGAACCACGGGTCGATGGGAAGACAGTGACCGCCGACACCCGGCCCGGGCTGGTGGATGTCGACGCGGGGATGCGTGTTCGCCAATCGGATCGCTTCCCGGGAGTCGACGCCGTAGTCGGCAGCGAGCTTCGCGATCTCGTTCGCCAACGCGATGTTCGTATCTCTGTACGTGTTCTGGATGAGCTTGACGAATTCGGCGGTCGTCGCGTCGACCATCGTTCTGATCTCGCTCTCGACGAACGACTCGTAGAGGCGAACGGCCGCCTCCGTCGAAACGCCGTTGACGCCGCCGATGATCCGATCGTTTTCCCTGAGTTCCGTGATGATGTTCCCCGGAAGGACCGTCTCCGGACAGTGGACGAGGGCGACGTCTTCGCCCGCGTCGAGTCCGGAGCGTTCGAGGATCGGCTGGACGGTGCCGACCGTCGTTCCGGGCGGAACGGTCGACTCGAGAATGACGGTATCACCGGTCCTGAGTTCGGGGGCGATTGCTTCCGCCGACCGGCTGACGTACGAGAGATCGACCCGTTTCGTCTCGCGATCCAGCGGCGTCGGGACGCAGATGATGTGATACTTCGAGGGCGGGATCTCGTCGTCGATGACCAGTTTCCCGGACTCGAGCGCCTGGGTGACGAACGCTCTGAGACCGGGCTCGTCGATGCGGATCTCTCCGCTATTGAGTTCGTCGACCAGTTCCTCGTCGACGTCGAACCCGACGACGTCGTGGCCGTAGTTGGCGAACATCGCTGCCGTCGGCAGTCCGATGTAACCGAGTCCGTGGACGCAGACGCTGCTCATTTCGCAACCTCCATCGGTGCCTCACCGTGCAGTACCGTGTCGACGATCCGGCCGGCCGCCTCGCCGTCCCCGAACGGGTTCGTCCAGTCGGGCGTCCGGTCGATCATTTCGAGCGCTCCGTCGTGTATCTCCTGGGGGTCAGTCCCGACCAACACGTTCGCGCCCACCTCGAGCGTTTCCGGTCGCTCGGTGTTCTCACGCAGGGTCACACACGGGACGCCCAAGATACAGGTTTCTTCCTGGATCCCGCCCGAGTCGGTCAACACGAGCGCGGCCCCGCTCTCGAGCGCGAGGAAATCGAGGTACTTCTGTGGCTCGATGGTTCGAACGCCGTCGGGAATCTCGAGGTCGAACTCCTCCACCGCGTTCGCTGCGCGCGGGTGAATGGGGTAGATGATCTCCATCTCGAGGGCGTCGGCGACTCGACTGGCACCCTCGAGCAGCGATGCGAACCGCTCCTCGTCGTCGACCGTCTCCGCTCGGTGGGCCGTGAGCAGACAGAACTCGCCGCGCGTGAGATCGTGTTCGTCAAAGATCGCCGTCCGCTCGAGGGCCACACTCTTGTTCTGTTCGACCGCATCGACGACCGTGTTACCGGTGACGTAGATCCACTCGTCGGGAACCCCTTCGTCGCACAGCGCCCGCCTCGCCTGGTCCGTCGGTGCGAACAGATACTCCGAAGTGTGGTCTGCCACGATTCGATTCCGCTCCTCCGGCATCGTTCGATCGTGACTCCGCAGTCCGGCTTCGACGTGGCCGAGATCGATCGGAAGCTTGCTCGTCGCGATCGCACCAGCGAGCACGGAGTTGGTATCCCCTTGGACGAGGACCGTGTCCGGTTCCGCCTCGAGGAGCGCCTCCTCGATTCCGATGATCATCTCTCCCGTCTGCTGTCCGTGACTGCCGGAACCGACCGCGAGTTCGTACTCCGGTTCCGGGAGTCCCAACTCCGAGAAGAAGACGTCAGTTAGCGACTCGGAGTAGTGCTGCCCGGTATGGATGACCGTGTACGGGATCGATCGCTCCTGACACTCGCGAATAACCGGCGCGAGCTTGATGATCTCGGGTCGCGTACCGAGAACGATCGCGATCTCGGAATCGTCACTCATGGTCTTTCCTCTCCGGTCTCGAGCGATGGGGTCCTGGAAACATTTTCACGATAGCTACTCAGCTCGGAGCGCCGCCCGCTCTCCGATCCCGGGTGTTCCGGCTCCTCGAGCGCGCTCCAGTGAGTGGTGAGGTATTCCAGATCTATCGCTTAAACACCGCTCTCGGTTGAATCGTATAACGTACAAGAGAGAGTGACCGTGGAACCGGCGTCTCGCCTCATAGACTCATTGATACGCGACCCAGTTCCGCTGTCGCTCACAATCGATCGACGTGTCCCGTCACTGTGTTGCGCCGTTCTGGGCCCGCGTATATCGGCTCAGGTGACACCACGAATCGCGAGACGGAGGGCGGCTACCGACGCTCATATCGAATAGAGCGACGATCAGGGTAACGAAACGATCGCTAAAGGCGGACAGAAACGGACGACGGGACGCGTGGGAAAATCACGTTACTGGGTTCGCGATAGGGACAGATCGTATGGTTATTGCCAATAAAAATTCGGAGCTACTCGGATTATTCATCGTTTCGACCGAAATTGTTCTGTTTACCGCTCCCGGGCGGCGGCAGTGATGTGTAAGGCAGATCTAATAATGGCTATTGGAAACGGAGCATTGCTCAAATGGGAGGACAACGAGTCGAAGTGGCCGGCGGGTACGCGACCGTAGAACGACGGATATCCGCGGGTATCGGAGTGAACAACTCGTGGACTGTTCGCGATACCCGTTCGCCACGAGCGAAGGATCACCGCTCCGGTCGGCGGAATGATCCGTTTCGATCGACCAGTCGTCCGCCCCAGCCCTCGATGCGGCGGTGGCTGCGCTGACAGACGCGAGTGACACGTTCGCCGGACTGAAAGTCTGATATTCGACGTCTTAGCCCTGCATCCACCGCTAGCCTATAATACCGTCGTTCCCGATAATCTACGGACTGCGGTCAATAATGGGAAGAGGAAACCAGGACGCGACTGATCTGCGATCAGAACGTATCGAAACGATCGGGAGCGTAAACGAGAACCAGTGGAATCACGTCGTCGACCAAGCCGAACATAGCAGCGTCTTCCACCGTTACGAGTGGCTCGCTGCGATCGAAGACGGGACGAAACTCACGCCGAGTCACGCCGTCATATACAAGAAGGACAACCTCGTCGGGATCTGTCCGAACTTCGTCACGGATATCGACAAGACACCGTTCAAACGCCTGCTCTCTACCGAACCCGGATTCGGCGGACCGATAACGACGACGGACGAGGCCGCCTGCTTAGAGCTGTTGTTCGAGGAAATCGATGCCCGCTGCGGTCGAGAGGTGATCACCCACCTCTTTCGGCCACTCGATACCGCTACCGTCCAATATCAGTCGCAATTCGCGGCCAACGGTTACAGTCCGAACGTCGCGAACTGCCGGTTCGTGGTCGATCTGCGAAAGGGCTGGGAGACGATCCTCGCGGAAATGAGCAGTTCCCGACGCCGAAGCATCCGTAACGGACACGCCGAAAACGTCGAGGTCGTCGACAGGGAAATCGCGCGCGAGACGATCGATCAGTTCTACCTGAACTACTGCTCGGTCATGGAACGCCTCGAGTCGACCCCGTATCCGCTGGGCTTCTTCGCGGCGCTGCTGGAGTTCCGAGACCGCATCAAAGTGTTCTCGCTCTCGGTCGACGGGGAAGAACGAGGAATGCTCTTTTACTTGCTCGACGACGAACGGTCGTCACTTCACTACTTCTTTTCGGGGGTGACGGAGACGGACTTCGAATACAACGCCTCGGAGCTGATTCACGAGCGCGCAATGAAGTGGGGAATCGAGAACGGGTACGAGACGTACGATCTCGGGATGACGCCCGCCGATTTCGATGACGGGTTGTTCAAATTCAAGGAGAAGTTCGGCGGCGAGGTCGTTCCGGTCGTCTCGTGGGAGAAGGGATGCTCGCGGGCACTGTGGGGGCTCTTCCGTGCAGGACGGCGTGCGTACCAGCGGTATGAGTCCTCGACTGAGTGAGCGAATACGTACCGGGCCGACTCGAGAGCGGATATCCCGGCGGACCGCGTTCGTAAGACACCACGCGATTCGGTCGCGAGGAGAGTACTGGCCGCGGCCCGACGGGAGTAACGCACCGTAGAACCGGTTGGAAGCATGGTGTGGACTTTTGTGTTCCGGTGTGGCAGGTTGCGTGGACCGTGATGACCAGATGTCGAATCTAGGGACGACTATCGGCGACGAGGATCCAGAATCCGACGGTATCGGTTGCAGGTTCGGGAGCGGTCGGGATGGCGAACTCGTTCCAGTGACGGACCCGACCGCTCCAGCGGCGGCGATCGGCTCGAGGGTACGAGATCCGCCGCCGAGATTGGCGCTCCGCGAGCGGGCCAGAGGGTCCTCGGCATCGGCCATCCCAGATCAGTACGAGCGCGTTCCGGTTCCGGACCACGAGCGCGGAACGCCGATTTGCACCGAGCAGTGACAGACGATAATCATACGGCCGGGACCGCTTCGATTTCCGGCGGCCACGCTATACCGATCGGTGGTGAATAAGCGATAGATGTCTCGAGACATCCTCCGGGGAATCATCTCTATCGCGGGTTCAAACGTCGTCGTCATGCTGCTGGCGTTCCCGCTCACGCCGTTTCTCGTCCGGTTCCTGGGGAGTTCCCAGTACGGCGACTACGCGTTCATGCTCTCCTTCCTCGGCGTCGCGTGGGTGTTCGTCAACGGCGGCGTCTTCGATGGCGTGCGGAAATACATCGCCGAGGAACGCGAGACGGAAGAGTGGCAGAATTACGTGTTCGGCTTCTACTTCCGCGTTGCAGTGCTCTTTGTCGTTCCAAGTGCTATCGTTATCGCTATCGCGGCGCGCGTTGGTGTGATCGAGTTCGTCCTGGATCCGCAGTTCGAGACGTACTTTTACCTGCTCGGGGTGTTGCTAATCGCCCGACAACTACGTGCCGTCGGTCGTAGCGTACTGATGGGACTCGGCAACGAGCATCTCTCCGAACCGCTGATGATCCTGGAGAAACTCTTCTTCTGGCCGATCGCGATCGGCCTCGTTTACGCCGGATTGGGCGTCTCCGGCGTTCTCATCGGACACATCGTCGCAGTGTTCGTCTCCGCGGCCGTCGCGTTCGTCATGCTCTCGCGAATGGTTTCGTTCTCGTCGATCTTCCGCCGGACGCCGCCGGACTTTCCGCGCCGGACGCTACTGGCGTTCAACAACCGGACCATCGTCCTGATGTTTCTCCTGAACGCGCTGCTGTACACGGACATCCTTCTCCTTCACCCGCTCGCCGGAAGCGAACAGGCCGGCTACTATCAGGCGGCGATCGTCATCGCCGACTTCCTGTGGGTCGTTCCGTTCGCAGTCCAGCTCGCCCTTCTCCACTCGTCGTCGGAGCTATGGTCGAACGACCGCCTGGATCGGATCAGCGAAATTTCGGCGCTCGCGACTCGGTACGTCTTCCTCGTGACGATGCTGTTCTGCGTCGGTATCGCGGTGCTCGCGGATTCGTTCGTCCCGCTCTACTACGGCGAGGAATTCACGGCCTCGATCACGCCGCTCCGACTCCTCTTGATCGGCGTTGTCGGCTTCGCAGTCGCGCGTCCGATCTTCGCGATCGGTCAGGGGAAAGGAAACCTCAGGGCGCTCATCTACGCGACTGGTGCCGCCGTCGCGCTCAATATCGTTCTCAACCTCCTGCTCATTCCGCTGTACGGAACGAACGGTGCGGCCGTCGCGACGAGTATCAGTTACGGCTCCATGCTCCTCTTTCACGTCTGGAGCGCCCGAACGCTCGGCTTCGAACCGATCGGGGATCTCCGCTTCGGTCGCATTCTCGCGACGACCCTCGTTACGGGCAGCGTCATCTATCCGCTCGACACGATCATCGCCTCCCCCTTCGT
The DNA here is from genome assembly GCF_020515625.1 of Natrinema amylolyticum. Classification (NCBI taxonomy): domain Archaea; kingdom Methanobacteriati; phylum Methanobacteriota; class Halobacteria; order Halobacteriales; family Natrialbaceae; genus Natrinema; species Natrinema amylolyticum. Next base: position 1,012,144 of record NZ_JAIWPJ010000001.1, on the reverse strand, counting down.
CTCGCTCTTCGCCGTGCCGCCGGTCGGCCTCGTCATCTTTCTATTAACGGCCGTAACGGTCGGCGCGATCGACAATGACGACATCTCCTACATGCTCGAGCGATCCCCCGATCGGCTTCAGCGGATGCTCCCGTCAGGGGACGGCTAGGGACTCGCGACGGTCCGCCGATACTCGCTCCCACAAAGACTGATTTCGCCCCTTCAATGCGATGCTACGCCCCCTTACCACGACAAACGTCATTAGGGAGGCTCGAGTAGGGAGGTGCCAATGAATCCGGGCCGCAAGGCGTATCTGCGAGTCTTGCTCTTGGTGGGTACCGCCTTGCTCTCGTATGCGGCCCTCGTTGTCGCAACGACTCCGCAGGCCACCGGATACGAGATATCGATCTATACGGCCTATCCGACCGCGTTTTGGATATCGATCGTTCTGACGATTTTCGTCGGACAGCTCCTCGTCCTCGAGGATGCCACTTCGTCGCGCATTACCGGCTACTGGAAGCGGGGATACGCGTTGCTCGTAACCGCGAGCGGACTCCTCCTCGTTCTACCGACGCTGCGCTATCAGTACGTGATGGGGCGAGCGGACACGCTCACGTTCGCCGGCGGTATCGATTACGTCACTGTCAATCACGCGCTTCAGCCGGACAATTACTATCCGATGATGCATCTGCTCGCAGCGTCGCTCTCGTTTCTCACCGGAATCGAGCCGATCAATATCATGCAGGCGATCTCACCGATTTTCTCGATCGCGTTCCTTCTCGGGGTCTACTCGCTGCTTCGGTATCTGTTCCCGGAGAGACGGGAGTTCATCGTCGTCCTCCCGTTCGCGTCGCTCCTGTTCGTCGGGTTCAGTCACCTCCACGTTACGCCGTACAATCTGAGCTTCCTCCTGAGTCCGATAGTCGTCCTCTACTGTCTGAAATCCCAGGAACGGAACGCGATCTGGTCGACGGTCGCGATGCTCGTTCTGGTGTTCGCGACCGTCTTCTACCATCCGTTGACCGGTCTCCTCATCGTCGGGTTTTTCGCCATCGCACAGGTGCTTTCGAAGTATCCGCGGTTGAGCCAGTTCGTCGCCGGTCGAAAGCCGGTCCCGTCGGTTTCGATCAGTCTCATCGTGCTCGTCGTGCTCTTCGCATGGTATTCTCGATTCGATACGGTCATATTGAGCAGCGCATCGGTCGTCACCGGCCGCGGACCGTCACAATTCGAGCACGTCTCGACGGTTGCGGACAGAGTCTCACCGAGCCTCATCGACCTGTTGCAAAGCGGTATCGCCTCCTACGGCATGGAGGCGATCGTCGGTTCGGTCACGCTGGTGATCCTGGGCTATCTCGGCTACGAACGCTACCACGGGAGAGTGGCCGTCGACACGTACGTCGTTTGGCTCGCCGGTATCTTCCTCGTCTCGTTCGCGTTCGGCGCGGTCGCGTTTTTCCTTGACGTCATTTTCGAACCGCTCAGGTTCACTCGATACGGGCTCTTGGCCGGTGGCATCCTCGTCGGGTTCGGATACCTATCGATGCGTCGTACCCTGCGGAACCGACGTACCAAGCAACTCCTCACGTTCTCGATGTACGGGTTCCTACTGATTCTGGTCTTCCTCTCGGTGTTTTTGCTCTTTCCCTCCCCGTTCACCGGCAACGAGAACCTCCAAGTGACCGATCGGGAGATCGAGGGGATGGAGTGGGCGCTCGATAACGAGAACGAGACGATGCCCGCCCAAGACGATGGAGTCTTGCAGCATCGACACATCGACTATCAGTCGATGGGGACCGAACCCACCTGGGAGATTCGCGAGCGGGATACGGCACCGCCGGATCACTTCGGCTACGATAACAATTCGACGGCGGGGCAGAGTTACGAGACGGACACCTACCTCCGCGTTACGGAACTCGCACGGATCGAAAATCCCAGTCTCTATCCCAACTACCCCGAGAACTGGCGCCACACGCCGTCGGAATACCAGCGATTAGAGAACGATTCGACCGTCGACCACGTCTACACGAACGGAGAGTTCGACAACTACATTGTCAGATCGGCGGACGGCGACAGTGACTGAGCTGACTGCCGAACGCGTTTTACGGACATGACTGCTACATTCCGCAAATTGATACGATCTCGTCTCGACGGCCGACCGCTTCACCGGGTCGCTGCTGTGATGCGCACGGCCGGACTGCTACACAACCGCTCTCCGATCACATGAGTTCCAGAAACGCGTTTCTCCGCACCGTTTCGGCAGTGAAGGATCTGCGATGGAAGGCGGGCAAAGTGATCACTCACGGTCGCCAGTCCGCCCGGCCGTCGAACGCACCGTCTCCGATCAACAGCGACACGACGGCGACGATGATCCCGCCGATCGCTCACGAGTTTCCCCACCACGAACCGCTGTCACCACGGCCTGCCCGCGGGATCGATAACCCGGTCCTGACTGCCGCCGATGTCTTCGGGTACGGGACTGCCGAATTCGTCGCCGATCCGTTCGTGTTCGTCCAATCCGATACCTGGCATTTGTTCTTCGAGATCTTCAACGGACATCGCGATCCGCCGGCCGTCATCGGTCACGCGAGGAGCCGCGACGCCGGCGCGACGTGGTCGTTTACGGACGTCGTCCTCCGGACCGACACCCATATCGCCTTTCCGTACGTCTTCGAGTGGGAGGGCAGCCACTACATGATTCCCGACCGGTGGGACCACGTTAACTGGGAGCCCAGAGACATCAAACTGTACCGGGCGAGCCACTTTCCCGAGTCGTGGACCGAATGCGCGACGCTCGTTTCTCCGACGCATCGACTGAACGACGTCGTCACGTTCCGATTCGACGACCGCTGGTGGAGCATCGGTGGAGACGGCCGCAACCTCTACGCCTACTACAGCGACGAACTGGTGGCCGACGGCTGGACCCCTCATCCCGAGAATCCCGTCGTCTCGGACCGGCCGACCGGCGGCCGACCCGGTGGCCGACCGATCGTCGGACACGATCGAATCCTCCTATATTTACAGGACTGCACCGCCGGATACGGATCCAAACTCAGGGCGTTCGAGGTGACCCGGCTCACACCAGAGAGCTACGAGGACCACGAACATCCCCAGTCGCCCGTCCTCGAACCGGATGAGCGATTGATCGGCTGGAACGCCGGTAAAATGCATCACCTCGACTCGGTCTACGTCGACGGTCAGTGGCGATGCGTGGTCGACGGGAACATCGGATTACAACGCATATTCGGCAATCATCACTGGTCGATCGGCCTCTTCGAGGCCTGAGTAGCGTCAGTTAATCATGGAGCTGATCGACTCCGGCACCTGATGGAGCACCCCCGAGGCGGCCTTCATTCTCGAGGACTTCCGCTCGATCTCGTACAGCGGCGTCAGTTCGGGGTTGAACTTCGATTTGTACTCGCTGACCCCTCGCTCCATCGCTCCGTGCAAATCGTATCGGTCGAGCCCGTCTTCGATCCCGTCTCGGATGATTCGCCAGTCGATGCCCTCATTTACGGGTAGATCGACCTCGGGGACTGCACCGCCGACCCAGCGATAGATGGTTCCGCTGCCCTTCAGCGTGAGCATCCCACCGACGACCTCGCCGTCCACGGCGCAAACGTACGGTCGAACGCAGTCCGGTCCGAGCTCCTCGTAGAGGTCTTCGAGGAACGCCGTCGAAAGGTTGTGCTCGAGCCCTTTCTCCTCGAGCCGAGATCGAGCCAGTCCGTTGATCGTTTCGAGGGCGTCGACCCCTCCGATCTCGACGGTTCCGTCTGATTCTTCGAACTGGCGGATATTCTGACGGGCGTCCGACGAGAACGACGCGAGCAGCTCGTCGGGATCGCTGTCGAGAGGGACGACGTACGTGTACGTGGGCGTGACCTCGAAGTCGTTCCAGAGAAACGGGCGCGCATCCGTAAACCCGTTCGCACACTGAACGTGAACGAGATCCGGATCGAGTCTGGTGTCGATCCATTCGAGCGAACCCTCGATGAATCGACGACGAGCCGTCTCCACTTTCCGCTGTTTTGCGCCGTCCAACCCGATCTGTAACGGCCCCATGTATGCGATTTCGGTCTCGACCGGCGGCGATCCGACGGCCGTGAACGGACCTATTTTCGTCTCGAAGAGGGGAAAGAGTCCGACGGGTTCCTGTCCTTTGTATCCGACGAGCGGATGTCCCCGCTGACCGTGGTGTCGAGCGATCGACTCGAGCGCTGATCGACGGTGAAACGGTAACGCGTGCGAGGATCGGTCGACGTACGAGTCCCACTGATCGAGTTTCTCCCCCTCGAGTCTTTCGATCCTGATACTCATACGTATAGCGACCGCAATCGCGGACATGAATCCGTAGGAGCGTGACGGCGCGAAACCAGGTATTGATCGCTCCCGAGATTATTTCTCGAAAAGCGTCGCGATGCCTACCAACGCTATTCCGACGGCCAGCGCAACGAACCACGCTGTGCGAACGATATCGGTCGTTCCTGCGCCCTCCATTTCGAGCAAGACGTAGCTCTGAACGAGGAGGTACGCCATACTGCCGACGCCGAGGAGTACGACGGTCAGAATCGAGACTGAGAGTCGGTCACGCGAGCTCATCACACGAGGGAATACTCCGCTTCCGATTCGAATCGGTTGGTATCCGCATCATCGATTCGGCGACATAGCATTTATAATTGATCACCGGTCCACGTTCGGAAACCGAGTAACATAGGATTATTCGGGGCTCTCGATACCGGGCTATTACCGGGCCCCTTCGATCGCAAGGCCGAAAACGTCCGTCGAGCGGGATCGTTTTCACCCGTCGCACGAGTCGGCGAGGCGATGAAGCGTCCCCCGGCCGTTCGCTACTCCGGGAACAACGCCTGCTCGTACTCGTCCGCGATCGTCGCTACCGAGAAGTCCATCGCTCGCTCGCGCAGTATCGCTTCGTCGGGGGGATCGTCCAGCGTATCGATGATCGCCTCAGCGAGCGCGTCGGGATCGTTCGGTGGAACTAGCGGACCGACCCGACCCCCGTCGAGGATTTCAACCGGTCCGCTCGAGCAGTCGGTCGCTATGACCGGACACGTACAGGCCATCGCCTCGATCAGCGCTAACGGCAGCGCTTCGGTGATCGAAGAGAGAGCGAAAACCGATGCCCGTCGCATGTACGGATACGGGTTCGTCTCGCTACCGGGAAGCGAGACGTCATCTTCGAGGCCGAGCTCCTCGACGAGCGCTGTCAACTGGTCCCTCCGATCGCCTTCACCGATAATGACGAGTTTGGCGTCCCTGGTCGCCCGCACTCGTGCAAACGCACGTATGAGGTTCGCGTAGTCCTTATGCGGGTGGAGACGACCAACGCTCAGCACGACAGGGGGGGCGTCGTCACTGAACCACGGGTGATCGAGGGGCTCGTCCGCCCGTTCTAACAACCGTGGTGTCACGACCGGATTGTGTATCACCCGCATCGTGTCCATCGGCATCTCGAGGACAGTCGCGGCGTCCATCTTCGATCCCTCGGAGGCGACGACGATTTCGTCGGCGAACCGATACAGGTACTTCGAGAGCAGTATAATTGTACGGTATTTCAGCGTATCCGTAGTTTCTAAGTGATGCGAGAGCATCGCGTTGAGGCCGAGTATCGTTCGTATCTCCACTCCCGAGAGGCGACTAGCGATGAGCGCAACGAGGTTCGTGTGCGGTTTCCCCGAGAGAAGCGCTTCAGGTTCCGCTCGGCGAAGATAGCGGATCAGTGACGGGACGGCCGAGAAAACGCCGACTCCGGGGACGGCTGTCGGATCGAGATCGACGATACTGACCGCATCGGGAACTTCGGACAGGAACTCACCCTCCGATCGAGTGAGCACCAGGTCGACGGTATATCCGCGATCGTCCAACTCCTGGATCAGATTGAGCAACACTCGTTCGATCCCGCCGATTTCCATCGCGGTTTGAAAGACGGCGACGTGACCTTTCGATTCGCTTCGCCGGTGGTCGTTCCGACGTATCTGAGACGCCGTCGGTGATTTTCGCGTGTCGCTCATTGATCTGAGGTCGTATCGGAGATGGTTCGTTTTTCAGTCATAGCGGGTGGCGATACCGGTCGACCGGTGTAAACGCTGTACGTTCGGTCGGCGATCGTGTCCCAGTCGAACGTCAGTGCCCGTTCGTAATTTCGCCGTCCGAGTTCGTCGAGATCGGTCGAGAGTACGCGCTCGAGAGCGTCCTCGAGTCCGGACTCATCGTCGGAGTCGTAAAGCAACTCGTGCTGGTCGGCGAGAATTTCGGGCAGACACCCGTCTCGCGGAGCGACGATCGGATTCCCGAACGACATGGCGAGGAGTACGCTCCCGGAGGACAGAATATCCTCGAACGGTAGTACGACGACGTCGGCCGCGTTCATATACACTTGCACCTCCTCGACGGGGACGAACTCGAGGGCCGTTTCGACGCGGTCGTCGCGGCGTGCGACCGCACCGACCGAGCGCGCGACGTCGTCGTTCATCGGGTTGCCCGCGATGAGAAGTCGGACGTTCTCCTCGTCGATATGGGAAAACGTCTCGATCAGTTCGGGGACGCGCTTGTACGGCTTGATCGAGCCGAAAAACACGATGACGGTCGCACTCTCGGGGAGACCGAGGTTCTCGGTCGCCCCCTCGCCTGAAATCCGATTCTCGTAGGCATCGACGTAATTTCCGTGCGGAACCGTTGTCAGCTTCGAGGTGACGGAGTGCGGGAGATCGTAGACGGTTACGAGCTGATCTTTCGCCGACTCACAGTGGACGATGACATCGTCGAACAGATACCGGACGAGGTGACGTTTGAAGAATCGCTCGAGTCGCGGATCGCGGCGCTCGTGCTCGAGGAAGTTGTGTACCGTCCAGACGATTCTGATGCCAAGCAGTTTTGCGCAGATCACCGCGGCGATAAATACGGTCGCTTTGATAACCGACAATAGTCGGTTATCTGAGATTAGAAACCACGAGATCCAGTGCAAGTGGAGGACATCGGGGATTCCGTTTTCGAATACTGTTCGTACGATGTCTCTCGGATACCCGGTCGAGAACTGGACAGAGACGCCCCGTTGCTCGAGTGCGTCGCCTAACTCGTGGTGGTACGGATTGTTCTCGAAATACGGGAGGTGCAGTACTTTCATGCTGGTGATAGACGTGGTGATAGGATCTAACCGGATTTTCTCCGCCATCGAACGGATCGGACAGTAGCCTCCCGAACTGACCGAGCAGCGGGAGGTGGTTCTGTTACAGGGGAGTGAATCCCCCTGATCTCGATACGGCTTTGCCCCTTCCCCGACGCAACCCATCAGTCATCGCATCCTGAAACCGTAGGGAGACATCCTCGTCGATACGCACTCCCCTATTATCGGTGGGTCAATAAACATTTGTCCGGGAATCGATGATTTTTATAAATAATGCCATCTGTCGTTCCGAAATAGATCGGTCAAACCGGCACTCGCCGTCTCCTCACTACTAGTTGGCGTCTCCGACAGCCTTTCACCCGACCGGACAGCAAAGAGTCATCACCAGAGGGGGGATACCGACTGCTTCGCTACCCCTGAGGGTTATATACCGGCCTCCGAACCGTGAGACTGTCGAACAGTATTTCGTTGTTCGCCGGCGAGGTGGACATGCCACCCCAGTAAACGGTGAACCAGTAGTCTTCGATCTTTAACTCGGACGTCTCCCGAAACCGAATGTCCCGCCGGTCGTACGCTTTCTCTCCGTTCACCCACCCCGCGAGGACCCCGTTATTTCGTCCCGGATCGTTCAGTCGAATGTACTCATCGATTCGGTGCCACTGCCCCTTCGAAACGGAGCGGTCCCAGTGGAACAAATCGCCGAAGTAGCCGTCCATATCGGCGTGATACACGTAGTAATCGAGTCCGACTCTGTCGGAACCGTCGCGCCTAAATCCCATTCGTGCCGACCACCCGTTCGTTCCGTTGGATCGCCTCCCGCCCCACCCGCCGTTCTCGTAGGTTCCCGCCGGACCGGGAAGTTTGCCGACTTGATCCTCGGGATCGAACGATTCGGGGAAGTACACGTAGTAACTCGCCCAGAGCGATTCCGGTTCCCCCCACGACTCTTCCGAAAATGAGTAGTGGAGCGACGTTCCGTAGTGGGTTCCTTCCGGGATCTCGACGCGGAGCGAGCGTTCGTAGTAGGCCGGGTCGCTGGTCAGATAGACGTTTCCGATGGGATCGCTCTCGGTGAACTTGTCCGTCCAACTCCAGTCGCGGAAATCGACGTAGAGATCGGTGAACATCTCGATCCCTTCGGCCACCTCTACATCTTTCGGCGGATTAACGGCTTCCGGCGGATTGACATTTCTCGAGCCGTTCCCGTTTTCCGAATCGTTGCCGGCCTCTGAACCGGTGGTGCTCGAATTTCCGTCAGAGTCGTCCGACGTCATCGGATTGACTCTCTGTATGATAATTGCTAGGCTTCCCGCGACAACTCCGAAAATAGCGAGTACTTCTCGACGCGTTCCCTTCATACTATTTTATCGGGCCCGGATACTTCCGTCTCCGCCCCTACTAACTGTTCAGCGATTAAACCGATTGTCCCGCTTCAACCGGTATTTCGTTTCGTTCTATGTTTTATATAGGAAAAGTATCATAGGGTGGTAGTACTTTCCCTCGTTGCGCACAACCAGACTCCACGTTTACGGGTACGAAGCCCCATCGAAATTTGTTGGTTAGTTGATCATAACACAGTACTTCGCTTGTAGTTCTGAGTATCAGCATTGTTGCGGGCAGAGTCCTCGATTCGAACTCCAACAATCTACTACCGATATAAATAGCTTATTGCTATTTCCAAAGACTATCGAGCGGACCGGTTGTCAGTTATACGACATTGGCGGCTGATAACTGATAGCCCCTCAGGAAAGCCGTGGTTCAAGCCGTAAGACGCCCACAGTAGTCCTGTCGGGGTAATAGTGTATTAGAAACTCAGCTTCAAAATCAGTTCTGGCACGCGATTTAGTATATCTGCTACTAAGTAGCAACTGAACCTACTATCCGCTCACTATCACTTTACCCTCGGCTGAACGTTTTTAGTACTCTCTCTCACGACATTCTCGCTATTATATAACTGTGTACTAACACAGTCACTTATCCCTAATCGATTCCGTTTTCTCATGGAATGGTTGACCCGTTCCCAGCGAACCGCTCAGTCGCGTATACTGTGTCGGGAAGTGCGGCACTCGAGAAAATCGTGCAACGAGAGTCTCTGAGTGGGTCGAAAGTGCTCGTTCCAGCGTTTATCGATGAACCGTTTCTTCGACCGATTTGCGAACGGTACGAGATAGACCCCGTCTTTGTTGATGTCGATACGGACACGTATCATCTCGATTTCGATCGAGCGAAGTCCCACTTACGAGACGTCGACGCTGCGTTGGTTGTCCACGCGTTCGGATTGCCAGTCCCCATAGAGCGATGGGTCGACCGGTGTCGGGAGGAGGACGTCGTCTTGATCGAAGACTGCGCGAGGGCGCTCTGTGCACGGCGCGATGGCAGATCGGTCGGTGGGTTCGGTGACTACGCCATTTTTTCCCTGTCGAAAGTGTCGCCCTTGTTCACCGGTGGCGTTCTCGCGAGCGCACCGTCCCAGTCGGAAGTCGAACTAACGTCTCCCTCGATCAATATCGATCTGTTCGTGAAGTTCCTGTACACCGTACTTCCGGGGGAACTTCCACACAAGGAACGGATCAGGACGTCGTACGACCGGCTCATCGGTGACAGACACTACGTCACTCAGGAGACCGAACAGTATCTCCTGAACGGTGGAGAGGAGCCGTCCGTCCGACGACTCGACCCGCTCAACCAGTGGCTCTTCGATCGATACCTTCGACGGGAATTTCCGCGAGCGCTCGGGGAGCACCGATCGATCGCGACCTCCCTCCGGAGAGTACTCGAGACGTACGGCTTCGAGGTTCAGCCCGATACCGCCGGACGAGTCCACTACGTCCTTTCCGCGACCGCCCCCGGGGACCGCGACGCACTGATCGAATACCTCAGATCTCGAGGCAATTGCGTCCGAGCCATCTGGAACGAACCGTGGGGACTCGTCTCCGAGCATTCGGGCCCCCGACACCGCTATTCTGGGACGCGATTCCTGGCCGACAACATCGTCACGTTTCCGATCGCCGAGATGGATCACGATGATGTAACGAAATTAATTCGGGATCTTCGGACGTACTACGGGCCGCGCGCGGTGTCTCCTCGTTCACACTCCCCCGATCGTTCCCCGGAACTACGCCACGACTGATCGATTCGTTCGCTCTGAGATCCGCTCTTCTGCCGTTCCCTCGTCTTCGAGCGTCTTCGAAATCCGTCTGATATGTTCGTTCACCGGAGCGATAATTTCTCCGCTACCTATAACGGGTATTATATTTACGGGTGATTCAGAATACAGTTGGCCCAAACATGACACGATACTCGCTGGTGGTAAAGCCAGCCACGAATAGTTCGTTCGGGCGTCACGATCCCGGCGCTGTTCTCTTCGATCGAGAAGAACTCCTCTATGGCGTCGAAGAAGAGCGGTTTACACGGAATAAACACGCGGTAGACTCGTTTCCGACCAACGCTATTCAGGCCTGTCTGGACCACCGAGATCTGGAACTACCGGATGTCGATCGCATCGTCCTTCCGTACCGACGAGAACTCGAGCTCAATATCTGGCGGGGTATCGTCTCGAGAGACATTTCGAACGGGACGGTACTCGAGCGAGGGTATCGGCTCGGAAGAGACGTCAAACAACTCGGCGTTGACCGGTTTTTTCCCGTCCGCCAGTTCGAACGCCGACTCGAGGCGGAGTTCGGGACCCCGATTCCACCGATCGAGCGGTTCGCCCATCACGCCTGTCACGCTGCGAGTGCGTTTCATCCCTCCGGATTCGACCGTGCTATCGTCCTCACCATTGACGGACGGGGCGAGTACGACTCGACCGTCGTCTGGCGCGGCGATCGAACCGGGCTGACGCGACTCCGGACGTACGAGTTTCCGAACAGTCTCGGTTACTTTTACGCCGCCGTGACCGAGTTCCTCGGCTTTCGTGCGTTCAACGGCGAAGGAAAGGTCATGGGCCTCGCTCCGTACGGCGATGACAACCCTGCCATCGAACAGCGGCTCCGACAGATCATCGACACCGGCGTCGACTACGACGTTCGGAAGCTCACTCACGACGGCCACACGACCCGGGCCGCCGAACGGCTCGAGAAACTGTTCGGTCGATCGATGAAGGACCGCCCCGAGGAGTTCACGCAGTGGGAGAAAGACCTCGCATACACCGCCCAGAAGCTATTGGAGGAGATCGTGGTCGATATCGTCGAAGCGTCCTGTCGACGGGAAGGCATCGAGAACGTTGCGCTCGCGGGCGGCGTCGCTCTCAACTGCAAGATGAACAAGCGAGTGATGGAGTCTGCTGCCGTAGCGGACGTCTTTATTCAACCGGTCGCACACGACGCGGGACTCGCCGTGGGCGGCGGAATGGTCGACAAACGCCCCGGTGACGTGCCGGACATGTCGACGACGTACTGGGGGCCAGCGTATTCGACCGAGGAGATCGAAGCGCTCCTTCAGACGAACAAACTCGACTACGAGAGGCCCGATGATCTCGCACGCACCGTCGCAGAACGGATCGCCGACGGCGCGCTCGTCGGCTGGTTCCAGGGCCGACTCGAGATGGGGCCGAGAGCGCTCGGGAATCGAAGCATCCTCGCCGACCCCCGGTCCACCGAGTCGCGAGACCGGGTCAACCGCTACGTGAAACACCGGGAGGAGTGGCGACCGTTCGCGCCCTCCATGCTCGAGTCAGCCGTCGACGAGTATCTCGTCGACCCCGAGCCGGCACCCTATATGATCAAGACCTTCGACGTCAGGGACGACTCCCGCGACGAAATCGCGGCGGTTCTGCACCCGGGTGACGAGACGACCCGACCGCAGACCGTTCGTGAGGAACAGAACCCCCGGTACCACCGTCTCATCTCGGAGTTCGAGGCGATCACCGACGTTCCGGTTCTCCTGAATACGTCGTTCAACGACCACGGAGAGCCCATCGTTACGAGGCCGCGAGAGGCCCTGAAAGACTTCTACGGAATGGGCCTCGATCTCCTCGTTCTCGAGGATCTCCTCATCGAAAAATGAGTGGGGGCGATCGCCGCGATGGTCCGGTATCGATTCGGAGTCGATCGAGATGAAGGGCCGCAGGATCACCGAATCGGACAGAACGTCGTGCTCCGTCCGGCGAAGATTGCGGCCTGTCCGGGTAGAACCGCCGTCGGCCAATATTCGGTCACCGAATAGAATCGGTTTATTACCCGTGAATTAGGCTCGAGCGGCCTCTCGATCGAGACTCCGGCGAATCACAGGTCCCCTCGGAGAGGACATCCGGTACGCGCTACAGTATCTGGCCTTGCTCGGCCCAACACTGGTACTCGTCGGTGTAGATGGAGTACGTGTTGCTGGCCGTCGCGTTCCCGCCGTGATAGAAGTCGTGCCAGAACGCGTGAACCGGCAGATCGCTCGTGTCCCGCCATCGCCAATTCGAACGCGAGTACACTTCCTCGCCGTCGACCCACCCTTTCAGCACGCCGTCGTTCTCTCCCGGCGTGTTCAGATCGATGTACTGATCGATCTGATACCACTGCGAGCGGTTCAGCGTCACACCCCACCTTTCGTACGTCCCCCACCAATCCGGTTGGTCGACGTGGTAGACGTAGAAGCCGGGTTCGATGCCGCCGGACGCGGCGTGGTACGATCCTCGCGCCGACCATCCGTTGTAGCCGTCCGGCGCGGTCGTTCCGGAGAGGTTTCGGTTCGGATCACCGCTGAATCCGGGTGCCTTACAGTCGTCCTGTGGGTTCGTGTTCTCGCCGAAGTACACCCAGTAGCGTTGGTGTAGTTCCTCGGGCTGGTACCCGACCGCTCGATCCATCTCGATGTAACCGTGACCGCCGACGTGAGCTCCGCTCTGGGTCGTCGTCTGCAACGCCGCATCGTTCCCGCTGGGCGCCGTAGGAGACGTGACGGCCGTCATCGTGTCCATCCGCCAGCCGCTATCGAACGCTCCCGTTCCCGAACCGAACGTTTCCGTGAAGTCGGGTGCCGTCTCGCTAGAGGAGGTCGAATCGTCAGTCCACTCGTTCGGGTTCGGTGGTTCGTCGAGGAACAGGTCGCTGTCGACAACTTCCGTGCCGCCCCGTTCGACCCACATCGCGTCGGAGTCCTCGATCCAGATGGCGACGACCTCGCCGGTAACGTCGAACGCGTCGCCGTAGCCACCACCGGTGGCGCCGCCGGCGTGGATCACGTCGTCGCTGATCTGATCGATGAAGTCTCTCGACGACCACGTACCGCCCTCGATCCCCTGGCCGCTCGGCGATTCGTATCCCGCGTCGGTGAACTTCACTGCGAGTCCATCCGCACTGGGTTTGACGATCATCTCGTAAGAAGTGACCCCGGCACCGTTTCCAGTGATATATGCCCAAATCGGGCTTTTCGTCTCGTTTGATCCGTCGGACCCGTCGGACGTCGACGTGTCTTTCGGATATTCGCTCGGGGTCGGTGGTTCGTCGAGGAACAGGTCGCTGTCGACCACTTCTTCCCGGTCCTGTTCGACCCACATCATGTCGGAACTATCGATCCAGATGGCGACGACCTCGCCAGTGACGTTAAACGCGTCGCCGAAGCCTACGCCGGTAGCGCCACCGGCGTGGATCACGTCGTCGCTGATCTGGTCGATGAAGTCTCTCGACGACCACGTACCGCCCTCGATTCCCTGACCGCTCGGCGATTGGTATTCCGCGTTAGTGAACTCCACCGAGAGCCCATCGGTACTGCGCTGAACGATAAACTCGTAGTCAATGGCTTGAGCGCTTTCCTCGGTGATGAACGACCAAAGTGAGTTCCGAGAAGTACCGGAACTAGCGGCTGTAGCCGAGCCGGCGGCGAACGGGATCGAACCCGCACCGATCAGTTTCAAAAGCGACCGACGCCCGAAATTGTTCTTCGCCGCGCTCCGAAGACGAGTTATGTTGTTCGCTCTCCCCGCCTCCTCAGTACGGGCGTCGAGATCCGAGCTTCCGACCGCCGATCGTTTTGATGTGTCACGGTCCGTGTCCGTCTCCTTAGACATACACTCAACTTAGAGAGAGTCACAAAAAGATTTGAGAGTCATATGTGAAGGCTTTTTAAATAATGGGATATTTAATCTCAACATAACTGGCAGGAACGCGTATCGGCGAAAGCCGGCGGTCGCCTCTCCACTCGAGGGGAGAACGGTGATCGATGGTACTACTGCTGAGCGACGAACGGGGTCCGATTCGCCGTCGGGAATTCGTGGGTGAGAAAGACCGGTTCGAACACGGTCCTCGGCGTTACTCCCTGACAACACTATCTATTGGGCGTCTGGGGCGGGCGGTTTCACTGGGGATGAACGGCGAGGTATCACGGATTGCGTGGCCCAGGGCCACGATTCCTCGCCGAACCGTGCCGGCTATTGGGCTGCGTTACGTGTCAACTATCGAATGGTCCAGAAGATTGACGACGGGGTAGCCGATAGAGGGCCACGATACAATGACCCTCATCTCGTTCAACGAACAGAACGTACTCGAATCGTTTTCCGAGCGGTTCCACGATGACCACGTGTCGATCGAAGCGGGCCCCGCGTCCGAATCGAACTCCGAATCCGATTCCACAGCGTGTGAAGTGTTCTTCCCGTCGGGGTCACATTACGGCGCGGACCTCAGTTACGGCCTCGAGGAGACGGAGCCGGAATCGATGTATGCGTCGTACTGGCTGTACCTCGACGAGACGTTCCAGCCGGCGACCGACGGGAAACTCCCCGGGTTCGCCGGACGGTACGCAGGAACGGAGCGGGAAGGTGGGTGGGGGAGTCGGGTGACCGATGGTACGAACGGGTGGTCGGCCCGCGGCGTCTTCGATACGCCGGACGACGACGGAAATATCAGGATCGGAAACTACGTCTACCACGTCGGGATGGACACGTACGGGTCGCACGCGTGGTGGGACACGTCCCTCGAGACGGAACGCTGGTATAAAATCGACCAGTACATCGAGTTGAACACGCCGGGTGAGAGCGACGGTGTGTTGCAAGGGTGGGTCAATCAGAACCGCGTCTACAACAGTGACGACTGGCACTGGCGCGACACGGAGGACATTCGTATTCAGGAGTTCTGGTGCAATTTCTATCACGGGAACACGGACCCCGCACCCCAGGATATGACCGCTTACATGGACAAGTTGCATATCGAAGACGAGCGGAATCAGTCGTAGTCGGCGATCGCGTCCTTCCGGTCCCGAGGCACAACCGCCTCTACGCGATCAGCAGTCGAGTCTTCCCCCAAGGGAACCGTCGTCCCTCCGACGGGTGTCCCGAGAGCTCACGGGAGAGCGCTGATCGGGGCCGAGTATCACGAAAACTGATCGGACCATGGCCGTCACAGCAGACCCGTTACCTGTTCAACAGTCGATTGCGCACGGACTGAGCGTATCCGAGCCCCGGCAGACCGTCGGCGATCCAGAGGACGGCGACGGCGATTCCGACCGCGAGTTCGGCCGAACTGAAGTAGACGGAGGGCGGCCAGAGCGGCGGTCGCGAAGCGTATTGCGGCGGCGCTAACAGGGGCCAGACCAGGAAGGTCACCCATTCGGGTCCGTCTCGGAGCGCCGGTATCGCGTCGGTAGCGAGATGTGAGAGGTACCCGACGGCGAACCCTTCGCCGGCGGCTGATCGGTTACGCCGTCGGAGCCAGTGATCGACGAGTAACACGAGTGGGACAGCAAATAGCAGTGAGTGAGCGAGCGACCGACTCGACGAAAGGATACCGAACGACCAGGCCAGCGGTTTATCGATCAAGTCCGGTACTTGCGACCCGACGACGAGCCACGGTATCGACACATCTGACGGGACGTCGCCGTGCCACGCCCGTCGGAGGAGCGAGAACGCCAAGTAGCCGACTGCAACATGTCCAGGTGGCAACATCGGATACCGATACCACACGCTTTCAATTATAGCTCCTACCAGCAGGTTCGTCTCGGATACGACCCGTCGCGCCCTTCGGAACGAGCGAGTCAGAAGAAACGGATCCCGCCGACGAGTCGTCCCTCTCGCATCGACACCGCGTATCACGCCCGGAGTCGGCCGCGCCTCGTCCGATCGAAAGCGTCAGCGATGCACGGACGTCATCACCGGGAGCACGTGGTTTCCAACGGACAGAAGCGGTTCTCGAGAACACATCGAACTGCTCGTAGAGCGGCTCCAAAAGAAACGGAACTGTCAGTCACGTCGGTCGAAAACCGACCGTGTGACGGACTGCGATTGCGTTACGCGCCAACCCAGGTGTTCGTCGAGGCGACGGACGTGAGCTGGACGTTCTCGTTCTCTTGGAGGCTCACCTGCGAACTCCCGGCACTCCCGCCGTCCTCGGCGATCGCGACGGAGGTGTGCTGTTCGTTCAGGTTCTCCTGGGTGATGAACTGACTCTGTTCGATGGCTGCACTCGCCTGCTGTTCGACGTCGTTCGTCTGCGTGGCGTTACCGGCGTAATCGTACGACATGCCGGGGTTGGCCATGCCCGCGTTTCCGTCGACCGTCACGGTCGTACTCGAGGTTCGCGTGACGTCGTCGGAGACGTAGCCCGGGCTCGCGTAGACGTTCAGCGCGTCCGCGTAGCCGACCTGTGCGTTGTAGTTCTGCTGGTAGGCCAGCTGGATCGCGGTGGATTCGCTGTTGTTCTGGGCGATCGCCAGGGCGCTGTTCTGGAGGTTGATGTTCCGCTGTTCGACCTCCTGATCCTGAGCCACGCCGGCGGTTGCGGTCTGCTCGGCACCGTCGTCGGATTTCTTGTCCGGCTTGTGGACCTCAGTCTCGGTCGACAGGGTCTGACTGTCGACGTCGCCCGCGGTCGCGACGTTCATCCCGGCGGCCGACGCCATCAGGTTCGAGGCGCTGGCGCTCCCGATCTGTTCGTTGAGGTTGCTCTGATCGGTGAACTGGATCGCCGTGGCGGTACTGTTCTCGCCGATCGCGATGGCGACGGCACCGCCCTGTTCGTTGACGTTCGTCTGATCGACGTCCTGTGACTGCTCGAGCAGTGCGCTCGCACCTTGGCCCGCGTCCGTGTCGTGGCTATCGCCTTTCTTGTCCTTCTTGTGACCGAATTCACCGTCACCGAGGTAGACGTTGGACGCGTTGGCCATACCTTCCTGGAGGTTCTCGTTTCGCTGGTAGGACTGCTGGAGCGCGGTCGCCTCGCTGTCGTCCATCGCGAACGCGAAGGCAGTGCTCTGGTTGTTGTAGTTGACCTGTCCGACCGCCTGGGACTGAGCCACGCCGGCGACGGCCTCCTGCGTGACCGTCTCGTCGTCACCCTTCTTGTCCTTGACCGCCCAGCCGTCGAACTGCTGGTCGCCGCCGTTGCCGATGATGACGTTGACGGTCCCCACGTCCTCGAACTGGGTTTCCGCGCTCTCGACGTTGCGGCTCTCGGCGGTCACCTCACCGCTCTGGACGTTGTCGTTCTCTTGGTTGGCCTCCTGGATGGCGGTCGCCTCGCCACCGTCGATCGCGATCGACACCGCGGAGCCCTGTTCGTTGATGTTTACCTGGTCGACGTCTTGGTGCTGAATGATCTCAGCGGCGGAGCCGCTCGTGCCCTCCGCGTGCTCGTCGACGTACTCTTCGAGCGACTGGCCGTCGAGGTCGGCACCGAAGATCAGATACAGTTCCTCACCGTCCTCGAGTGCGTGTACTGTTCCGGCGTCCAATTCTCCCTCCCCACCCGCGGTAGCGGCCGGTACACCGGCTGCCACCATGGACAGGGCGATCATACAGGCCATAAGGATTGTCGTAGCTCGTGAGCGTCTCGTTGTAGTGTTTGTCATTGATCGTGTGATCTGTATCGTGATGGTCTTTCGTTTCTGAGTCTCTGCGACGCAAACCATCCTATCCGCATGAGTCCCTTTGTTATCGACAGGTTGGAAGCAGTATGAAGCGGCCTATGGATCCGAAGGCCACTACTTCCGGAGAGAAACCGGCGACTTCCGGGGCCGATTCCGGAACGGAATTCCGCGACCGGAACCGTCTTGTAGCCGATTAGGGCCTATCCTGACAGCGGTTTATCAAAGGAGTGAAGACTGTAACGACGTACTAATAGTTTTGGCGATCGAATTCGACCATTAGCGCGTCACGGTCGCGTTTCAATCGTTACACAGGAGAGATTTCGGGGACGGAGCGGCGAAGCGCTCTAGGTGAAACACAACTGAAAAATTCGATAGCGTCGTCGAAACGACAACAATTTTCGACCGGGCGCAACTGAACGTTTTCCCTGAGACGATAAGCATCCCCATCAGGCGCTCTAATGCCGCTATTCGCCCCGAAACCGTTTGCCGGGTTCAAATAGGTCCCCGTGATGAGTAGCGACTGGGCAACGCGCCACGGCGGGGAGTGACCGGGAGGAGGCAGCCTGTTCGCGATGAGCAACAGCGCTGTCTGACGAGGAGTTTCTCTCCTCGAGGGGCACTCTCCGCTCCGTTGTGGTCGTACGCGTGGTGCCCGACCGAAACACGGTGACCGAAACCACTATGAAACGCGCACTCACGCTCGCACTGACGGTAGCACTGATCGGCGGCCTCATGTTCACAGCGGCCGCAGGAACTGCAGCAGCACAGCCTGACGCCGACGCCGACGCAGACGCCGACTCTTATGTCGATGACGTGAACCAGACCTCGTCCGCGACGACCAACATCGCCGTCGATCAGAGTAACAGCAACTCTCAGACGCAGGTCGCGAGTTCGTACAGTAGTTCCGGCCACAGCTACGCCGAGACGAACGCGTACCAGCAGCAGGACGTCGACCAGACGAACAACGCCAACGTCGAGGACACGACCACGGTCTCCTCGAACAGCATCGACGCTAGTTCCGATGCCGATGCCGACGCTGACGCGACCGATGACGACGAATTCAACACCGACATCGACTTCGACGACATCAACTTCGACGACGTCTTCAACTGATTAGCGCGAAGACCGCTATTATTTTTTAGACGACAGACAGCCGAGTCACAACTCTCTACACACCAGAATTGGTTAGTAATTTCTGCTACTTTCAGCCGGTGATTTAACTGCGACTTCTGCTCGGCGAAGCACGTCTCGAGTCGCCAATCCAGTTTCCTGCGCGACCTCTTTTGCATCGTCGTACTCCGCGCTCACGTCGTAGACCTCCCCGCCGGCATCGCTCGCGATCTTCACGGTGACCTCGTACTCCTCGCCGTCGATCTCGAGCGTCACGGTCTCGAACTCTCGGTCCGCGATCCATCGATGCGTCACACCCGTGTCGCGAACCCCGAGCGTTCCGGTCTCTTCGGCCAATCGCCGAGCGATCCGTTCTCGATCCGCAGGCTTGCAGATGACCTTCACGAGGTGGCCGGGCCGGGACTTCTTCATCGTCGCGGGGAGAACAGAAACGTCTCGCGCGCCCGCATCCGCGAGAGTCTCCTGCAGTCCGCCCAGCACTTCGGGCGTCGCGTCGTCGAGGTTCGTCTCGAGGACCGCGATATCGTCTTTGACGAGAGTTCCCTCACCGGTACCGACCAGCACCCGCAGGACGTTCGGATGCGGATCGAGGTCGTAGCCGCCCGCGCCGTTGCCCGAGGCCTCGAGGTCGAGCGCGGGCAGCGAGTCGACGCCGTCGGCGACGTGGCCCAGAATCGCCGCGCCGGTGGGCGTGAGCAGTTCCGCGTCGACCGGCCCGCCGCGCAGCGACCAGTCGGCGCGTTCGGCGATCTCGATGACCGCTGGCGTCGGAACGGGATACTCGCCGTGGCTCATCGTCACCGTCCCGCCGCCGGTCGAAAGCGGCGTCGTCACGACGCGATCGGGGTCGAGATCGTGGAGCAGGGCCGCCACGCCGACTACGTCCGCGATGGCGTCGTCGGCCCCGACCTCGTGGAAGTGAATCTCCTCGAGAGACTCGCCGTGGACGCTCGCCTCGGCCTCGCCGAGCAACTCGAAGATCGCGAGCGCGTCGCGTTCGACCGCCGGGTCGAGGTCCATGTCGGCGACGATCTCGCGGACCTCGAGATAGCTCCGATGGGGGCCGTGGCCCTCGGCTCGAACGCCGTCGCGGGTGTCACCAGTGTGGTCGTCGTTCTCGTGATCGTGGTCGGCGTGATCGTGGTCGGCGTCAGACTCCTCGTGTGCGCATGAACGAACGCCCTCCGCATCCGTCAGGAACACGTCGACGGCCGTCGCGGCGATACCGCTCTTTACTGCGTCGTCGATCCGATATTCGACCTCGAGGGCCTCGGTCACGGGCTCGAGGGCGTCGGGATCGCCACCGGCGTCGAGGAGCGCGGCGAGGAGCATGTCGCCGCTGGCACCCATCCGGCCGTCGAAAGCGAGGACTCGCATACCTCCGTTCTCGGAGCGGAAGACGCAAAAATCCACCTCTCCTAGCCCGCGTCTGTGCGGTGTCGGTAGGGCCAAAACCAACCGAGGCCGGTACATCTTTGTAGCGTCCCGCCTTATCTGAGTGTGGTAGCCACTAGCACAGGAAATGACTCACACTAGCAAAAAACCTATCCGCGCACGAATCGGAGTCATTGACATCGCCGTCCCTAAAATATGAACGAAGTTCAACTCGAGGTTGCGAAGGCGTACCCGAACGACTCGGGTCGTGGTATCGCCCGACTCGACCCGGACACGCTGTTGCATCTGAAGCTGAGTCCGGGCGACATCATCGAAATCGAGGGTGCAGATACGACCGCCGCGAAGGTCTGGCGCGCAGACCGGCAGGACTGGAACACTGACACCGTCCGCATCGACGGCTTCACTCGGCAGAACGCCGACGTGGGCATCGGCGAACGGGTGACGATCCGGAAAGCGGAAGCGACGAAGGCCGACAAGCTGGTACTCGCACCGCCGGAAGAGGCGTCGGTCCAGTTCGGCTCCGACGCCGCTGGCATGGTGAAACGCCAGATCCTGAAGCGGCCCGTGGTCGGCCGAGACATCGTTCCGGTAATGAGCTCGACGAACCATCCGTTCATGCGATCGCCCGGCCAGGCGATCCCACTCATAGCCGTCGAGACCGAACCGGAGGGTGTCGTTCTCATCACCGAAGACACCGACGTCGAACTCCGTGAAGAGCCCATCTCGGGCTTCGAGAAGACCGGAGGCGGGATCACATACGAGGACATCGGCGGCCTGCAAAACGAGATCCAGCGGGTCCGGGAGATGGTCGAGCTCCCGATGAAGCATCCCCAGATCTTCAAGAAGCTCGGCATCGAGCCGCCACAGGGCGTGCTCCTGCACGGGCCGCCGGGCACCGGGAAGACCTTGCTCGCCAAGGCCGTCGCCAACGAGACCTCCGCCAGTTTCTTCTCTATCGCCGGGCCGGAGATTATCTCGAAGTACTACGGCGAGTCCGAACAGCAACTCAGGGAGATCTTCGAGGACGCCACCGAGGAGTCACCGTCGATCATCTTCATCGACGAACTCGACTCGATCGCCCCGAAACGCGAAGACGTCACCGGCGAAGTCGAACGCCGGGTCGTCGCCCAACTGCTGACGATGATGGACGGCCTCGAGTCTCGAGGCCAGGTCATCGTCATCGCAGCGACCAACCGCGTCGACAGCGTTGATCCCGCACTGCGCCGTCCCGGCCGCTTCGACCGCGAGATCGAGATCGGCGTCCCCGACGAGACGGGTCGCGAGGAGATCCTGCAGATCCACACCCGCGGCATGCCGCTGTCCGACGACGTCAGCCTCGGTCACCTCGCCGACGAGACCCACGGCTTCGTCGGTGCCGACATCGAGAGCCTGACGAAGGAAGCCGCGATGAAGGCGCTCCGGCGCTACCTGCCGGAAATCGATCTCGACGAGGAGGACATCCCGCCGAGCCTGATCGATCGGATGATCGTCAAGCGCGAGGACTTCCGCGGCGCGCTCAACGAGGTCGAACCGAGCGCGATGCGGGAAGTCCTCGTCGAGCTCCCGAAGATCTCCTGGGACGATGTCGGCGGGCTTCAGGACGCCAAAGATCAGGTCCAGGAGTCAGTCGAGTGGCCGCTCTCGAGCCCCGAGCGGTTCGACCGGCTGGGCGTCGATCCGCCGGCCGGTGTCCTGCTGTACGGCCCGCCCGGCACCGGGAAGACGCTCATGGCGAAAGCCGTCGCCAACGAGACCAACGCGAACTTCATCTCGGTGCGCGGCCCGCAGCTCCTCTCGAAATGGGTCGGCGAGTCGGAGAAGGCCATCCGGCAGACCTTCCGCAAGGCCCGACAGGTCTCGCCGACGGTCATCTTCTTCGACGAGCTCGATGCGCTCGCGCCCGGCCGAGGCGGTGAGACCGGCTCGAACGTCTCCGAGCGAGTCGTCAACCAGCTCCTGACGGAGCTCGACGGGCTCGAGGAGATGGGCAACGTGATGGTCATCGGCGCGACCAACCGGCCGGACATGATCGACCCCGCACTGCTGCGCTCGGGGCGGTTCGACCGGCTGGTCATGATCGGCGAGCCCGATGTCGACGGCCGCGAACGCATCCTCGAGATCCACACCGAGGATACGCCGCTGGCCGCCGACGTCACCCTGCGCGAGATCGCCGAGATCACGGACGGCTACGTCGGCAGTGACCTCGAGTCGATCGCCCGCGAGGCCGCCATCGAGGCGCTGCGCGAGGACGAGGAGGCCGACATCGTCGAGATGCGTCACTTCCGACAGGCCATGGAGAACGTCCGGCCGACGATCACCGACGACATCCTCGACTACTACGAGCAGATCGAAGAGGAGTTCCAGGGCGGCACGAGCGGCCCCGATCCGACGGGCCGTCGCGGCAGCCGCATCGGCTTCCAGTAGTCGCGATCGTCGCCTTCGGATCCGAATCCGCGCTCGATTGCAGTTGCACTTCGTTTTTTCGTCGATATCGAGCGTCTTGAGGGCTGCGTGCAACTCGCGCAGCGAGTCGACGGCGGAGAACGACTGTGATCGTCTCGATACGAACCGCTTTCCAAGTAAACTACCCCACCCTACTCCCTCGGCGCTACACGCCTCAGTCCTTGAGGGTGGGCTTTGATGTGGACTCCCGGTGATTAGTCGCCAGCAATAGGCTGGTGACTCTCGCCGTTCAACGTCCCACCATTTATACGCACGTTTACTGGTGCGTCTCCGCCCCCCGACTTGGGCGAGGAACGGAGTTTGTGCTGTCGCTTCCGAGCGTACCGCGTCCCGATATTCTTCGCGGCGTTGTAGTCCGCGTTCACCTTGTATCCGCACTTCTGGCAGTGAAAGTGTTCGCCGTGGCGGTTGTCGTCGTGTGTGAATCCACAGTCCGTCCGAGAACAGCGTTGAGACGTGTAGTTCGGCTTGACTTGTTCCACGGAGACACCCCTCTCAGGTGCCTTGTAGGAGACGTACTCGAACAGGCGTCGGAACGCCCACACGTGGTGCCACTTCGCTTGCGGAACCCGCTCTCGAATGTCGGTCAACTCCTCGAACACGATTACGTCGCAATCGTGGTCGACGGCTTCCGCGACAATTTCGTTGGCGACCGTGTGGATGTACTGTTTCCGCCATGCTTCTTCTCGCTTTCCGAGTCGAAGTATGGCGTTGTGCGCGGGTTGTGTCCCGCGCTGTTGCATCTCCCCCCGTCGTTTCTCGAACTCGCGGCACCAGTGATCGTAGTCGTCTCCTTGCCAGAAGCGTCCAGTGGATGAGACGGCGAGACTGTTGACACCGAGGTCGATACCGAGGACTGTTTGGTGCTCAGGATCTTCCGAAACCTCTACGTCGTCATCGCCGTCTCCTTCAGAGTCGTACTTCCGCGTGGTTATGTGGAAGTAGAACTCGTCGTCCACTGCGTCATACTGGAGCGTGCTCGCACGGAACTCGAACTCCTTGGACAGCACGTACCGCTCGTATGGTGTTGGACTGTCCGAGGGAAGTTCAAAATCACACTCGACGCGACCGTTGACAGTCGAGAGCGAGACTTTGTTCCGGTAGAACGTGGCACTCCGCTTGTCGTAAAGCATACTCCACGACGTGAACTCCGGTTGGCTCACCCGCTTCCCCTTTTTCCACCGTTCGACGCATCCGTTAACAGCTTGGACGGCGCGCCGGATGGCTTCTTGAACGAGGTTCGAGGTGAGGTCAGTTTCTTCGCGGAGTTCATCGTAGAGCGCGTCGCGTGCGGTCGTGTTGGCCGTGACGCACTCTGTGTAGGAGGCGTCGGACCAACAGAACTCGGCAGCACGGTTGGCACAGTGAAGGAATTGCCGGGCGGATTCGTGGAGGTCGTCACGTCGCTCGTCGGGAACGACGAGTTTGACGGGTGCGGTACGCCGGACCTCCATGTTTCAGATGTAGGGAGAATGGTTCTTAAACGCTCGGGAGTCGGTTCGTTGCAGTGTGCCGGTTGTGGCGTCCTATGTCGGTTTCCTCACCGGCCTACTCGCTCACTACGTTCACTTCTTGAGGCCGGAGGCTCCACCTCGAATTATGCTGAACTCATCATCGGCATCGCGTTCGGGCTGGTACTCGGAATCGGCCCCGCGGTCGCCGCCGGTCTCCTCGGTGCCGTAGGGGCTCCCGCGATCGGCGAGCGTCGCGATCACTCTCTTGGCACTGTACGCGGCCAGTCAGGGCGAACGCGTCGCATTGGAACCCCCGCTCGGGACCCAGCGACCGGTCATGCGAACGCGCGCGCTCTCCGGCGACGCTATCGACTCGGTCGACGCGATGGGACAGGTGACGATCCGCGCGACGGGACGAATTCGCGATATCGACGGCTACCCGTCGCTCTCCCCCGACCTGCGGACGGCCCTCGAGACGGAGTCGTGGCACCTCCCCGCGGACCTTCCGCTCGCGGCGCTCGAGACCAGGCTCGCGGCTCGGCTCCGAACGGAGTACGACCTGGCTGCGGTCTCGGTGTCGATCGACGGTCGGGGTCGGGCGACGATCGCCGCGGCACCGCCGTCCGGCGGCGACTCGACGACAGTGCCGGACAGCTGGCGCGCCGTCTCGATTACGGCTCTCCTGCCGACAGGGGCGGCCCTGCCGACAGGGGCGGCACCGGGTGACGAGATCGTCGTTCACGCTCGAGACGATGCAGTACGGGGGACGATCGTGAGTGTCGGTCGGGCCGACGCAGCGAGCGTGAACGGTCGGACTGGGACGGATCAGGGACCCGAACGCGGTCACCGGCCCGGAACCGATACCGAGCGGCCGACCGAGACCGACGGTCGGATGGCCGCCGGATCGACGACCGCGATCCAGCGATCGGTCCCTGAAGCGGACGGTGGCGATGCCCGAGTCATCGTCGCCGTGCCCGCCGGTCGCGCCGACACGTTGCTCACTGCCGATCGGTGTCGCATCGTCGTTCCCGCCAGCGCGCCGGACGCCGATCGCGAGGCGCTTTCCAGACTCGAGCGAGCCGACTATACGGTTCGTCACGCGAGGGGCGGCGAGATCGAAGCCATCCTCGAATCGACCGACGAAACGAGCGACCTCCGCGTGCTCGCGGCGACCCGTCGTAGCGATACCGGCGTCGATGGGACGGTTGCGATGCACACGAAAACGGCAGCCGGCCGCGATCAATGGACCGTCGATCCGAGCGAGGAATCGCTCGAAGCCACTGCCGAGATGTTCGTCGTCGGTCCGCGTGCCGCAGTGAAACGACGTCTCGACGATTGTGAGACGAGACCGGACGCGACCGTGACGCCAGAACTGGTGGGGAAGTCGTGACGGGATCCGTCGTTTTGCAGTCGATCGTAACCGAATGGACCGAAACGGCGCTGGTCAATAGCCTCGGGTTCGCGTTGCTTGCCGGCATCATAGCGACGGGCGTCGCGTTCGGGTACCGGGGATATAGCGCTCGAGCGGTCCCGGTCGGCGTCGGCGTATTCGCCGGGCTCGCCGTCGTCGCGGGCTGGCTGAATCTGGCGGGGCTCGACCGCGCGGCGAGTATCGGTGACACGCCGCTCGTCCATCACGCGACCGCCGCGTACTTCCTCGGTGCGGTCGCCGTCAGTGCGGTCGCGGCCGAGGGCGGTCGCCGGATCGGCGATCAGTTCGCCCGCGACGCCTTCGGTATCGAGCGCGTGGCGGCCACCGGCGACGTCGCATCGCTCGTTCGGTCGGCGCGCCGACCGACGCCGATCGACCTGCCCGAGCGGATCGACGATATCGACGGTTACCCGCCCGTCGACGCGTCGGTCACGCGCGAGCTCGCCGGTCGGACGATGCTGGTTCCGCAGTCCGGCGAGGCCTCCGCGCTCCGATCGCGACTGTCGACCCGCCTCGAGCGAGATTATGATATCGGCCACGTCTCCGTCACGACTGACGGCGACGGGACGGTCGATCATCTTGCGGTCGGCCGATGCCGCACCGGAATCGGTGCGATGCTCCCGTCGGGGACGGTCGCCGTTGCGATTCGAGCCGATCCGTCGCCGACCGCCAGCGCCGGCGATCCGGTCGAAGTCTGGACGACCGCCGGCGACTCGAGTCGGCTCGTCGCAACCGGGACGCTCCGGGCCACAGCGGGTGATATCACGACGATCACCGTCAGCGCCGATACCGTCGACGAGTTCGCGTTCGATCCGGAGTCGACGTATCGACTGACGACGCGGTCGGATCCGCCCGATGACGGCTACGGCTTCATGTCCGTGCTCCGTGCCGCCGACGAGATGGTCCGGTCCGTGATGGTCCGGGAGGGTGGAGCCCTCGACAACGAGTTCGTCGAGTGGCTCTCCGGAACAGCGCTCGTCGTGGTTCGCGACGACGAGGCGATCCCGTTTCCCGACGGAAACGAGACGCTACGGGCGGGCGACCGACTCTCCGTTCTCGGAACGCCCAGTGAACTCGATTCGCTACCGGCGAACGAGGAGGAAAAGCCGTAATTGTCCGCTCGGTGCGTGGCGAGTCAACAGCGATCGGTCGGACGTCACGTCGCGTCCGTCTCGTCTCGAGCGGCCTCGAGATGACGGCGTTCGATGCGCACCTCCGATGCCTTCTCGTTCGCCGCTTCGGGCCCGTACTCGGTGGCGACCTCGCGGATCGCTCGCATCGATGCGTTCCGGATCAGCGCCTCGAGATCGGCCCCGGTGTACCCCTCGAGTTCGGCCGCGAGTTCCGCGATATCGATGTCGTCGCCGAGCGGTTTCCCCTGGGTGTGGACGTCGAGGATCTTCTCGCGGGCCTCCCTGTCGGGTTCGCCGACGAAGACGTGCGTGTCGAGTCGACCGGGACGGAGCAGTGCGGGATCGATGTGGTCCTTGCGGTTGGTCGCGGCCAGTACGACGAGATTCGGATTCTCTCGCATCCCGTCGAGTTCCGTCAGGAGCTGGGAGACCACGCGCTCGGTGACTTCGTGGCCGTCGCCTCGGGCGGCCGCGATGGCGTCGATCTCGTCGAAGAAGACGATCGACGGGGCCGACTGGCGCGCGCGCTCGAACACCTCGCGGATCGCCTTCTCCGACTCGCCGACGTAGCGGTCGACGATCTCGGGGCCGTCGACGCGGACGAAGTTGACGTCCGTTTCGCCCGCCAGCGCCCGAGCGAGCAGCGTCTTTCCGGTGCCGGGCGGCCCGTACAGCAAGACGCCGGAGGGCGGATCGGTGTCGGTCTCCTCGAAGAGCCGATCGTAGGTCAGCGGCCACTCGACGGACTCCCGGAGCGTCTGCTTTGCCGCCTCGAGGCCGCCGACGTCCGCGAAGTCGGTGGTCGGCGATTCGGCGACGTACTCGCGCATCGCGGACGGTTCGACGGACGCGAGCGCGGCGTCGAAGTGCGTCTTCCGGACCGTCGGGTCCTGGTTCCAGTCCCGCCGCTCGTCGGTCTCGGTCGGCCGATCGCGGATCGCGGCCATCGCTGCCTCGCTCGCGACGGCGTCCAAGTCCGCGCCGACGAAGCCGTGGGTCCGCCTCGCGATCGCGTCGACGTCGACGTCGTCGTCGAGCGGCATGCCGCGGGTGTGGACCTCGAGGATCTCCCGGCGGCCCTCCTCGTCGGGGACGCCGATCTGGATCTCGCGGTCGAAGCGGCCGCCGCGGCGGAGCGCGGGATCGATGGTGTCGACGCGGTTGGTCGCGCCGATAACGATCACCTCGCCGCGGGCGTCGAGGCCATCCATCAGCGTCAGTAGCTGGCCGACGATCCGGTTTTCGGCGTCGCCGTCGTCGTCGCGCTGGCCGGCGATGGAGTCGATCTCGTCGAAGAAGACGATCGTCGGCGCATTCGCCTCCGCGCGCTCGAACACCTCGCGGAGTCGCTCCTCGCTCTCGCCCTTGTACTTCGACATGATCTCCGGGCCGGAGATCGTCTCGAAGTTGGCGTCGACCTCGTTGGCCACCGCGCGGGCGATCAGCGTCTTCCCGGTCCCCGGCGGGCCGTACAGCAGGACACCCGACGGCGGTTCGACGCCGAGCCGGCGGAAGAGGTCCGGCTCCGACAGCGGGAGCTCGATCATCTCGCGGACGAGCTCGAGTTCCTCGTCTAACCCGCCGATGTCCTCGTAGGTGACACCGGAATTCGGGCCGGGTTCGTCGATATCGACTTCGGAACCGGAGCCGGCGGTAGCCGGTGTGCCCGAGGAGCCGTTCGCCCCGCGACCGCGGTCGGTGGCCCCGGACCCGCTCGCACTCGCGGTGCCGCCCGGTCCCGCGTCGGCGTCGACGATGCGAATCGTCGTCGCGTCCGTGATACGAACGTCGCCGTCGGGATCGGTGTCGGTGACTCTGAACGGCTGTTGATCGATACCTTCGATCCGAACCTGCTCACCGGCGCGCACCGGCCGATTGCGGAGCTTCTCCGTCGCCTCGGTCTCGGCGGCCCGCCGCTGGCGTTCGGGAAGCGCCGGTGGCGCGATCAGCGTGACTCGGTCCGCGTCGGTGATGGCCGACTTGTCTTTCGCGCGAACGGAGACCGTGTCACCGACGTGAACGCCGGCGTTCGCGCGGGTGTCCCCGTCGATCTGGATCGCGTTCTCCGGGACCGACTGGTCGGCGGGCCACATCTTGGCGACCGTCGTCTCGTCGCCCTCGATCACGACGGTGTCGCCGCTCAAGATACCGAGCTGTCGCCGCGCCGGTTCCGGAATCCGTGCGACGCCCCGACCGGCGTCTCCCTTCTCCGCCGCGCGGACCGCCAGCGTCACGCCGTCCGATTCCGACGAACTCATACCCGTTCCTTTCGGGTCAGTCGTCTTGAGAATTGCCCTCTCACGGGCAGTCGGGATCGTCGCTGGCCTCCCGATTCGAACCGCTTCCGGCTACAATGCGTTCTCGAGTACCCGATCGATCCCCCGTCGCAACCGCTCGGACGCTGACGGTGCCGAAATCCCCAACCGATCGCCGATCTCCTCGGTCGAGGCCTCCCGGGGGACCGCGAAGTAGCCCGCGTCGCGGGCCGCGACCAGCGCCTCGTACTGCTCGTCGGTGAGTCCGAAAGGCGGGTCGTCCGTGGACGACTCCCGCGTGAGTCGCTCGAGTTTGAACGTTGCGCCCCGTTCCGTACAGAAGGATCGGTACTCGGCGAGCGCCGCTCGGTCGGGAAACCGTGCCCGCCCCCACCAGCCGTCGACGGTGACGATTCCGCCCAACGGGGTGGTCCCCAGTTCGACGTACTTCCGATAGATCGGGAGCGGCGGATCCCGCAACTTGATGCGATACATTGCGCCTCCTTCCTCGTCCGTGTCGTCCATCATCTCGAAGGTCTCGACCGTCGGATCGGCCGTGAGCGCTTCGGAAAATCCGTCGGTGGCCTCGACGGCTCGACAGAGGACGACCGGCCGCTTGGGATCGACGACGAGGATCCGTTCGATATAGAGCGTGACGTCGGGGAGAGCCGCCACTGCGTCCGTTAACGGCAAATCGGACGAGTTGAGCTGAAACTCGGCGATGAGTCCCATACGGCCCCTTCAGCGGCGACCGATATAAACACCCTAACCCATGAGATATAGACTGATCGGACGACGGTGCATCTGTTCGGGTGAGCATGCGCACCGACGACCACCCCGCGATGCAACTCGAGACCACGACTCGATCGCACAACTACTACCGAAACGCGGTCGAGAAACACTGGGACCCCCACGATATCGACCTCGAGGCGGACCGCGAGGGGGCCGCCGAACTCCCCGATCCCGCGTTCGAGGGACTCAAGCAGTCGCTCGCGCTGTTCGGCGCGGGCGAGGAGTCGGTGACCGAAGACCTCGCGCCGCTGGCCGTCGTGCTCGAGGATATCGAGGATCAAATGTTCATCACGACGCAGCTCTACGAGGAGTCCAAACACACCGACTTCTTCGATCGCTACTGGCGCGACGTGATCCACGCCGAGGAGGAGCGACGCGGACGGGAACTCTCGTCGCCGACCGACGAAAAGTGGTTCAACGAGCCCTACGACGAACTGTTCGAGCGCAACGAGCGAGCGATGGCGCGGCTTCTCGAGGAGGATACGCCGGAAACCCGTGCGAAGGCACACTGCCACTACCACCTGACGATCGAGGGGATTCTGGCCCAGACCGGCTACTACGGGCTCACCCTCGCGTACGGCGAGAGCGAACCCGACCTGCCCGATCTCCCGGGGCTGGTCGAGGGGCTCAAACTGGTTCGAAGCGACGAGGGCCGTCACGTCGGCTTCGGGATGGCGAAACTCAAGGAGCTCGTGGCCGACGGCGCGGTCGACCCCGACCTCCTCCGCGAAACAGTCGACGAACTGGTCCCGCTCGTCCAGGAGAGCCTGGCGGGCGATCGAGGGGCCAGCACTGAGACCGGTCCCGGCCCGAGTCCCTCCGAACTGGCCGAGTACGCGTACACGAAACACGAACAGCGAATGCAACAGATCACCTCCGCGAGCGAGCAGATCCCGGACGTCGAGGAACTGACCGAACTCGACGCTTGATCGCGACCGTTCCGCGTCGATGATCCGGTCGGGACGGCGACGGTGACCGGAGAAACGCCTTTTGTCGTTCGTGTTCCATCGTAACCCATGGTCGTCCAGACAGAACGCGACGACACGATCTGGTACGAGTGCGAGACCTGCGGACTCCTCTTCGACGAGCAGTCCGACGCGGCGGAGCACGAAAAGCGGTGTGACGGCTCCGATCCGACCTACATCCAGTAGCGGTCACTCGAGCCGGTCGCGATGCTCGGCCGCGAGTTCGCGCGCCCCCTCGAGCGTGTGGGTCTCCGTCCAGCGGACGCGGTCGCCGTCCCCGTAGGCCAACGCGCTCTTGAGTTCGTCCCGGAGGACGCCGTGATCGACCGCCAGCACCGTCCCCGATCCGTCGCCGAGTTCGTAGACACCGGGTCGATCCGGCGCGGCGGCGACCGTCTCCCGCTCGAGGTCACGCCAGGGTTTCTGCAGTGGCATTATTCGGTGCTCTCCACGAGTTCGTAGGCGTGTTCGCTCATCTCGTCCTCCGCGAAGACGAACACCCGCCCGTCGACGACCGAGAGGTCGGCTTCGACGCGGATCGAGTACGCCTCCGTCGCGACGGTGACGCCCGGGAACAGCTCCGCCTCGTCGTCGCGGTCGAGCATCACGCGACCGACGCCGGTCGTCTCGAGGATGTCGTCGTGGGTGTTGCGGTCGTTGACATAGGTCATGACGCCCTCGACGCCGTCGGGATCGGTGACGAGGACGTGGACCTGCTTCCCCGGTGGGGTCGTCAAGGCCCCCTCGACCGGTTTCGGCGGGCCGTGGTAGAACACCTCTCGGCCGTCGTGGTACTCGACGACCACGCCACCGTCGACGAAATCGACGCCGATCGTGCTCGGGGCGACGTCGTTGCGTGCACTCATTACCCGTCTTTGGGTCGGATCGGGGAAAAGCGGTGCGTTCTCCGGGTCGTCCGCTCGAATCGGAGTCGATATTTTCCGTCCGGAGGTGTCGGAAGATACTTGCCCGCCGCAGATGATGGCCTCCCTATGCCGGGCTCAGCATTTCTCTCCGGGGATCGACTCACGCTCCGACCGATCGAACCGGACGACCACGCCTTTCTCTCCCGTCACTGGAACGATCCCGCCGTCCGCCACGGGACCAACAAATACGCGCCGATAACGGAGTCGGACATCGCTGATCTCCTCGCGGCCGACGATACGGTCCACTTCCTCGCCTGTCGGGACGGCGACCCGGTGGGACTGACGTGGCTCTTTCAGATCAGCGATGTCCACGGCAACGGGGAACTCGGCTACTGGATCGCCACCGACGAGACGGGACAGGGGTACGCGACCGAGGCCGCCGGACTCTGTCTCCGGTACGCGTTCGACGAACGAAACCTCCGAAAGGTCATCGCCCGCGTCTTCGAGGACAACGACCCCTCGATGCGCGTCCTCGAGAAACTCGGCTTTCGCGAGGAGGGGCAGCTCCGCGATCATTACTACGTCGACGGACGATCCGTAAACGCCGTTCTCTACGGAATGCTCGAGTCGGAGTTCCGAAACCGGACAGAATAGCTGGCCTGCGGTCGATTATCGCGACGTAAGACGGTTCGTCGGACTCCTATGGATCGTCAGCCGTAAGTACGCCCTCTGAGAGTGTCCGAGTATGGATGGCCGCGCTGTCGCCCCCGCAGCCGGAACGGTACTCAACGCGCTCGCGACCGGCACCGGGTCGGCGTTCGCGATCGACCTCGAGACGACCGCGACCGTCGAACTCACCGAAGGCGGCGACGTCGTCGGCGAGGTCGCCGGCCAGCCCGAGGCCGACACGACGCTCGTCGAACGCTGTGCCGCGATGACGATCAGTGAGTACGCCGAGCGGGCCGGCCTGGACGACTCGACGGTCGGGGCTCGAGTCCACACCGAGAGCGAAGTACCGATGGCCGCCGGGTTGAAGAGTTCCAGCGCCGCGGCCAACGCGACGGTGCTCGCGACGCTGGACGCCCTCGAGGTCGCCGACGCGGTCGAGCGGATCGAGGCCTGCCGGCTCGGCGTCCGGGCCGCTCGCGACGCCGGCGTGACGGCGACCGGCGCGTTCGACGACGCCAGCGCGAGCATGCTCGGCGGCGTGACGGTAACCGACAACGCGGCCGACGCGCTGCTCGCCCGCGAGGAGATCGACTGGCATGCGTTGGTCTACACGCCGCCCGAACAGTCCTACAGCGCCGACGCCGACGTCTCGGCCTGCGAACGCGTCGCCCCGATGGCCGCCCTCGTCGAAGAACTCGCGCTCGACGGCCGCTACGGCGAGGCCATGACCGTCAACGGCTTCGCCTTCTCGGCCGCGCTCGAGTTCTCTACAGGCCCGATGATCGACGCCTTGCCCGACGTGACCGGCGTCTCGCTCTCGGGCACCGGCCCGAGCTACGTCGCCGTCGGAGAGCGGGACGCGCTCGAGGCGGTCCGGGAGCGATGGGACGAGCGGGACGGAACGACACGATTACTGCGAACGCGAACGGACGGAACACGAACGACATGACTCGAGAGCCAACTGACGGAGCGACGGACGGCGGTATCGACGCGGAGAATCGCACCCCCGAGGAGATGGACCTCGACGAACTGCGCGAGGAGATCCGGACGATCGACCAGGAGATCGTCGAGTTGATCGCCCAGCGAACCTACGTCGCGGACACGATCGCGGCGGTCAAAGACGAACAGGGGTTGCCGACGACCGACGAGAAACAGGAACAGCAGGTCATGGAGCGAGCGGGCGACAACGCCGAACAGTTCGACGTCGACGCAAACCTCGTCAAGGCGATCTTCCGGCTGTTGATCGAACTGAACAAAGTCGAACAGCGCGAGAATCGATAGTCGAATTATAGGTGTTTTAGATTCTCTATTAGGCACTCGGAGATCACGGATAGTAACATAGACGGCGTCCGTGAACGCTGACGTTTGAGTAGCAGACGGAAGACGAGTAAGGAACCTGTGAAACATATACCCCTCGAGTACCACGCCTCGTTCAGGAGATACTGTCTCTTCAATCCAGGATCATTCCTCGTCGGTCGTTCGCGGGACTCGTTCCACCTCGATGTCTTCGCAGTCTTTCTCCGAGGAGAGCGCGATCATATCCGGCAAATACAGAGCGCGTATCTATTGAACCGGTCTCCATCTCGAAGGGAAGGAAGATACTGGTCGCGAGCGAGACCCTGTTCCTGACGTGTTTGTACGTTCACTCTCTCCGGTTTAGGGTTGCCGTGACTTACGAATCCAGTCGTCCCTCACGGATTTCCTCGCGCTTTGACTCGAGGGATTCGAGGTGCTGGTCGAGTCGTTCCGCTGCCGCTGTTTCACCGTCGTACTCCGCGCTGTTTCGAAGAGTGTGCTCGATACCGTATTCGTACGCCCGTAGCTCCTCTTCTAACGAATAGTTCTGCTGGTTGGTGAGATGATGTACCAACGTCCACCATCCGACTGGTGGTAGTCCGTCGTTCTCATCGGGGAATGTATCGACAGCGGCAGGATGCGCATCAAATGTCTCGTACACGTCCTTTGTCATCTCGGTCGAGAGTTGCGTAATCGCGGACGACAGTTCCAGATAGTTCTCACTCCACTTGGCACCCAGTTCATCATGGTCGAAAACGGCTGCTTGCTCCCACCCTTCGATGAACCCCTTCTCGACGAGAGCGTCCCATCGTCCGCATTCGGTCTCGACCAATTCACTCGCTTTGCCGTCGAGAACGAGTGCGACGACACTCGAGTCTCCCGTCTCCGGATGATCGTCAAATGCGAATGAGATCCCGTCACAGGGGTCCGTCTCCGGAAGCCTGTCGATAGCATCAACGACGTATTCCCGGATGAGCCGGTCGGCAGCATCTTCGTTCTCGGCTCTGAGCAGGATGTGGGTCGTCTCGGTCATCGGATTCATTTCATGCCGATTTGTAATTAGCTCTTGGAACAATGGCACGTTTCGGTTAGTACGCTGGGTTCGCCTATCGAGCGATCCGGGAGATACGCATAGACGAGGTGGAAAACGGGAGAACGAGGAGTCGGGTAACCGTCGGACTCGAGCCGCCTAGTTCTTCCCCGCTACGGACCGAGCCGACTCCCGCCACCGGATCTCTCCGATCGGACCGAAGCGCCGCTCGAGGCGATCCCAGACGACGATCGTCGACGGAAGGATGAAGATCGACGTGAGGTAGGCGTAGAAGACCCCCAGCGCGAGCAGGAGTCCGAACTCCATGATGAGAGGGATCAGTGCGAGATACAACACGCCGAGCCCGCAGACGGTCGTGAGCATACTACCGGTCAGGGCACCGCCGGTCCCGCGAACGGTGACCGCCAGCGCCTCGTGGACGTCGGCCCCGCCTTCGTACTCGTCGACGAATCGGTGCATGAAGTGGACCGTATAGTCGACGCCGAGTCCGATCGAGACCGAGAGGATGGGCGCGTTAAACGGGGATAGCGGGATATCGAACAGCCGCATCGACCCCGCGAGCATCGCGACCGTGACGAGCACCGGCACGAGATTGATCACGCCGTAGATCATCCGTCCCTCGAGCCACCAGTAGGAGAGCATCAGGAAGATCGCGGTGAGGACGAACGCGACGATCAGGCTCGTGATCGCGGAGTCGCTGATGCGGTCGATGACGGCCTGATTGACCACTAAGCTGCCGGTCGCCGTCGCATCCATCTCCATTCCAGCCGCGACTTCCTCGGCTGCGTTCGTCGCCTCCGTCTGGTCGGCGTCGACATCGACCTGATACACGATACGAGTCGCGCTCCGGTCGCTCGTGACGTACTGGCGACCCGCATCTTCCTCGAGCAGCTCGTCGTAGACGCGATCGACGTTTCGGTCCGGCAGTCTGTCGCCATTCGAATCAGCCTGCTTGACCGTCGCCGCGAACTCGGGATCGGTCGATTGCCGTTGCTCCATGACGCTCACGATACTGTCCGCCTCTGCCCGCCGGTCGGTTTCGACGAACGCGTCAGGCGGATTCGTGACTGCACGGTCGACCTCGCGGAAGGCGGCGCCCGATCTGACGTCCGGATCGTCGATGTAGACTGTCACCGATCCTACGAACCCTTGATCGAAGTCTTCCTCGAGGTAGTCGAGAACGGTCATGAACGTGTACTCGCTGGGCGCGAAGGGTTCGGGGAGTCGTTCGTACTGGGCGATCCGGTCTTCGTCCGGGAAGAACGCCTCTTGGGAAAACTCCGTGTCGACACCCGTTCCGTAGCCGGCCGCCGCCGCGCCGAAGACGAGTGCGCTCACGAGGACGACCACGGGAGCGATCCGCGCGACCTTCGTTCCGAGAGGCAGAATCCGGCCGAGTATCGATTCCTCGCGTCCGAGCGGGTCGGTTCCGAAATCGGGAATTCGAGTTCCCTCTCGCAAGCGGTCCAGTCCCACCTTCCCGGCGGGCAGGAAGACGCCGAAGATGAGGAACGTGAAGATGATACCGACGGCGGCGACGATGCCGAAGTCCCGGAGTTGTGACAGCGAACTCGTCAGGTTCGCTGCGAACCCGATGACGGTCGTTATCGTAACGATCAGGAACGCGCCCGAGAGCTGTCTCGTCGTGATGCCCATGGCATCGCCGATTCCTGCCCCCGCCGCTCGTTCTTCGCGATACCGGTTGATGATGTGGATCCCGAAGTCGATCCCGACGGCGAGCAACAGCGGGAACACCGTGATCAGCGTATCCGAGAACGGAATGCCCGCGTACCCCATGAACCCGAACGTCCAGACGATCGTCATTAGGAGCGCGGACAGACCCAGTCCGAGGTCGATCGGGTCACGGTACGAGATCAGCAGGAAGAACATGATCAACACGAGCGCCGCTGGGAAGACGACGATCGCAGTGTCACCGAGAAGCTGTAGCGTCTCCTGTTCGATGATCGCATCACCGAAGACCTCGACATTCTCGCCGGTCTCGTAGCCGTCGATCTCATTGGCTAACTCGACTGTTCCCGTCTGCAATTCGGCTTTATCGTCCGTATCAGCGTTCGGCGGCGTGTCGTAGGTGACCGCGATCTGAGCGACGTCCGCCTGAGCCGACTCCCGGGTGAAGTCCGTGCTCACCGGCAACCCGACGGTCTCGTCGGCGTCCGCAATCGCCGCCTCCAGCTGTCGCTGCGAGGCCCGCTCGATGACACGCCGTTGTTTCTCGGACGTGTCCGCCTCCGGATCGAGCTGCTGGGCGACGAGCGAAGCCGGACTCGTCGACGACGAAACCCTGAGCCCGTCTTCGTTTTCGGCACGCTCCTGGAACTCGAGCATTCGGAGGAGGCTGGGCTTCGAGAGGGTATTATGCTCGTCGGTGATGAACAGGTTGGCGGTCGAACCGCCGCTCTCGCGACCCTGTCGCTGGAAGTCGTCCTGCATGTTCTCGAGGGCCTCCTGTTCCTCGAGTCCGTCGGTGAACTGATCGGTGCCGGCCTGTTGTTCGCCGCCGCCACCGATGCCGCCGACGAACAGGACGGTCACGACGGCGAACGCGAGGACGATCCGCCAGGGATGGTCGGTTATCAACGCGTTGAGGCGCTCGTTGAGGGACCGATCGCTCTCCGTCGAAGCGTCACGGCCACTGGTCTCGTCGAGGTCGGGCATCGATTAGCGTTGTCGCACCCAGAGGCCGATGCCGATTCCACTCACGGCGAGCGCACCGAGTATCCCGACGATAACCGACGGGAACCCGCCGCCGTCATCTTCGCTGGGTTCGACCTCGATGGGGTGTTTGTAGACGTCCGAGAGAACCGTCTCGCCCCGACGGGTGTCGTACTCGAAGTCGAGTTCGACCGGATGCGTTTCGACGGTCGCGTCCGACGCTGCCGAGATTTCGAACGGAATCTCGGCCGACTCGCCGGGCGCGAGTTCCTTGACGAACGCTTCGTCGTCGGGCGCGTCGAGGGCCCCTTCGGTGTAGAGTCGAGCGTCGATGTTCGTCACCGTCTCCGGGCGATCGTTCGTAATCTCGAGAACGAGATCGCTGTTCTCGCCTTGTCGAACCGACGCGCCGTCGTCGCTGATCGAGAACTCGTCAGCTCGGTCGCCGACGACGACTCGCTGGGAGATCGGGCCGTCCTGCAGGGTCGTGTCCCCGCTGCCGGTGTACTCAACGGTAAACCGGAGCTGGCGGGCACCCGCGTCGGCCTGACCACTGACCTCCACCGGGTAGCTGAACGACGCGGCCTCTCCCTGCTTCAGTTCGGGAAGGGCATAGCGAGTATCCTCGACGAACAGCGAGTCGCTCATCGGTTCGACGACCAACACCGCGTCGTCGACTGGACGTGGTCCGTCGTTGACGACGTCACCGGTCATGTCGCCCTCGTATCCGACCGACAGGGAACCCTCGAGGTTCCGAATCGAGAACGACTGCGATTCCGCCAGTGAGAGCGTCGTCCGAACGGGATCGGTGGTCCGGTCGATACCGGCCCCGTCCTCGTAGGTGAACGTCACCTCGAGGGGTTTGTCCGTCGTGCTGGTTGACTCGGCGACCGACGCCTCGACGGTCGTCGTCGTCGACTCGTTGGGTGCGAGGTCACCGATCGCGTTCTCGCTCGTTCCGCCGTCGATCGTCACGCCGCCGAAGCCGGTGACGGACGCCCGGGTGTGATTCGCGGCCTCGGACCCCGTGTTTTCGATCTCCATCGTCACGTCACCGCTCTCGCCGGGAGCGACGTCGCTCGCGACCGTCGAAACGGTAAAGCGCGGTTCCTCGGGGACC
Source organism: Natrinema amylolyticum (assembly GCF_020515625.1). Taxonomy (NCBI): domain Archaea; kingdom Methanobacteriati; phylum Methanobacteriota; class Halobacteria; order Halobacteriales; family Natrialbaceae; genus Natrinema; species Natrinema amylolyticum. Next base: position 973,541 of record NZ_JAIWPJ010000001.1, on the reverse strand, counting down.
GTCACTCGGTACTCGAGGGTCTCGGTTCTCGTCTGTCGTTGCTGCGTTCTCGACCCGTCGGAGACGAGCGTCGTGTAGTCGTACGTCACGTCGACATCGATCTCGTACGTGCCCGGCTCGATATCTCGGGGCACGTCGATCGCGAGCGGAGCCGTCGCGATCGCACCGTCCTGAATCGGACCGACGCCCACTTCGCCGCCAGCCGCCTCGAAGGGGCCGGCGTCGTCGATCTCGGCGGTCACACCGCGGGCAGTGACCACTCGATCGGCGTTCGCACCGGTGTGTAACTCGCCGCTGTTTTTGATACCGACCTCGAGCGTCGTTTCAGTGCCCGGCGTGACCTCCGGGTTCGAGTCCACGGGCTCGAGGTTCGGTTCGCCGCGGGTTAATTCGCCACCGGCTTGCTGTGCCATCGCCGTGAACGAGAGGGGGGCGAGCACGCTAACGATAGTCACGACGGCGAGCGCGAGGGCAGCGCCGCGCCGCCGGTTCATTGGGACCACCCCGTCCGCGACCCGAGAGCCACTGGCGATGCCCTCATCGCCGAGTTCTCTCGTTCGATATACGTGTCAAATTGATTGTCACTCATTGAGAAATGAGCGGAGCGCAGTCAGTATAACTCTTTTGAATGAACGTTCAATCAAACCGGTTATGGCACCGCGGGGTGACGTATCGATGCATGCACGCACTCGTTTCGGTCGCGGCGTCAACTGGCAGTTCACGGGTCGGGCCGTTCCGATCGGTCTCGAGAATGAGTACTGAGGTGGGCTCCCGTGCCCGGTGACGTCTTCGACGAGCCGACGGACACCCGCGAGAAAATCCTGGCGGCGACCTACCGGAGCCTCAGCGAACACGGCTACGCCGACCTGACCATGCAAACGATCGGCGACGAACTCGAGCAGAGTCCGTCGCTCGTCTATCACCACTACGAGAACAAGGACGCGCTGGTGCTCGCCTGTCTCGAATTCTTACTCGAACACTTCGAGGACGAACTCGGACAGGGCACGGTCGAGGAGCCGCGGGCGCGACTCGAGGAGGTACTCGAGTGGTGGTTCGCCACGGACGTCGACGACGAGTGGCACGCGTTCGTGACGACGATGCTCGAGCTCCGGGCGCGGGCGGTCCACGATCCGGACTATCGGGCCCACTTCACCCGAAGCGATCGCGTCTTCAAACGGTCGCTCGCCGCGATCATTCGGGCGGGGATCGAAAGCGACGCGTTCCGCGAGTGCGAGCCCGAGCGCGTCGCGGAGGTCCTGCAGACGATCTTCATCGGGGCATCCCTTCGGCGCTCGAGCACCGACGACGACGAGTGGCTCGCAGAGATCCACGGCGAGTTACAGGAATATCTTCGGACGCGCGTGTACGCGGGAGTCGACTCGGATTCTACCGACGAGTGAGGGGGCGGTTCCGATCTGTTAGCGTTCGACAGACCTACTCGACTGGTGACGACGAACCGCGTTCCGCAGCCGTGTGGACTCGAGACATGATCGAGACGGTGATTTCTCGAGCGCTGGCTTCCCAGAACGTCGTCCGCGTCCTCATCCACGGCCAGAGAGGCACACTGGAAGATGCCCAGTGCGAGTTCACCGCTTGAGTCGTCATCGTCATCTCCGACGGCGAACTGGGTATGGATTGACCCCGCAGCTGAGACGGAGTGCTAATTCACACGAGCTGATTACTGTCAGTATCTATTATATGTTGTACGTGAACTGTCGGCACGAGAGAGATGAGTACGGAACGGACGCGACCCACGAGCGGACTCGATCGGCGATCGTATCTGAAACTGGCCGGGCTGGCGGTTCCGGCGGCCGTCTCCTCGATGTCGGTAGCGAGCGCGGCGGACGATGCCGAATCGTACGAGGTCATCGAAGCACGCGGCCAGACGATACCAGTCGGCGACGGCGAGACGTTCGCGAACAAGCTCATCGACTACACGACCGGCGAGGGCTGTACGATCGACGCGAGAGAGTCGACCGACTGGACGATCCGGAATATCGGATTCAGAGGGCGAAAGCGAGCGCCGCGGACCGTGTTCGGCCTCTCCGACACCGGTAACGGGACGAGCGTCGTCGAGAACGTCTATCTCGGCGACGGGTCGGACGAGGTCGGCGACTCCGCGCACGGGCCCGGCGGTATCTTCGTCGGCCCGGAGCACAACGGAACGCTCGAGTTCAGGAACGTCAACGTCCAAGGGTTCCCCAACAACGGTATCTACGCCTCCGCTCCGGCGACAGAGGGAAAGGGATCGAAGGGCTCGATTCACATCGACGGCTGTTATGCAGCTGACTGTGGCATCTCTCACTATCGCGTCGGCGGCGACGGCGACACGATTACCAACTCGACCGCCGTACTCACCGAGAGCGGCTACGACGGCCGCGGTGTCTGGGCGTGGGCACCCGGCGAGGTCAACGTAAGGGACTGCCAGTTCGCGATGGACGGTCGCCATTACTCGTTCGTCGTCGGTGCGAACGATAGTCCGAGTCGGCTCTCTATTACAGATACGGAGTGGGACGACGGGTTCCACGGCGGGTGGGCAACTCGCTACGGGGGATCGATCACGTTCGAGGAGGGGAACGGTAATAATCCAAAGGACATCGTCCCAGAAGATTGCCCGGCATCGATTACCGACGCGCTCCCGCAGGATGTCGGCGACCTGATCGTCGATGACCAGGAGTCGACCGGTGACACCCTTTCCGTCGATCTGGCATTTTACAACGCCGCCGACGCCGTCGTCCTCATCGAAACCGAATCCGGGGACGTGATCGGCCACAGTAACGTGATCGCAGCCGGTGAGGCCGCCGAAGCGTTCTCAATCGATTTGGAGCCGTCGCTCGAGAAGAGCCAAACGGTGACCGCCCGGCTGCATCACGTGCGCGACGAGGCCGAAATCGGTGACGCGGTCACCGTGGGCGGTGAGCCCGTCGCCGATGCTGTCGAAGTGACGATCACCGACTGGCACACGGATTACACGAACGAAGACGATGTCGTCGATAGCGACGGCCTCAACGCTGCGGTTTCCGACTATCTGTTCGGCGATATCACTGACAGCCAGTTCAACGAGATCGTTCGCTCGTACCTTTCGGGACGTCCGGTAACGTAATCGTGACAAACCGACTGGATTTCGAAATGAATGTACTGCCTCACAGCGCTCGGGACGCGTGCTAATAAGTTATTACCGAACGGTTCACTGATATTTATTTCCCAAACGTTAGAGTAGTATTCTGTGACGTTCATCATCAGACATAAGACAGGTTGATAAGCGACGAGTCGATATCCACGGATGGCGGGGACGGATGGGGTATCACCCTGCTCACCCACACACAACCGACTCCCGCCCCGTGGGTAGGGGTACCAGGGTGACGTACCGCTAACCATCCGACTTTCGATGCAGATCCGGCAACTGTCTCTTGTCAGAGTGCCACGTATTTCGTGGCATGATTTTCGGACCGCGAAACGCTTCCTCAAGTGCTCAATTTTCCAATTAATAGTTAAATTATAACACCAGATAGAGATCTTTGAACGGGCAGAAGCACTATTATGAGATTTGTTATGAACTTATTAGGTCCTTCTTCCGCCGATCATGCTTCTGGCTACGAACAGCTCGAAAATCATACCAAGAGGAAAGTATTCCAAAACAATCTTTTTGTACCGAATTGATTACATTAGGTCAATGGCTACTGATATTACGCAAAATAGTCCGTTAGACGACTTAGAACAACTACACTCGAAGATACGACTGGAAAATTAATTAGCTACTAACTCCGTTTCTTGTATGTCATACAGTATACTCATGCGTTGTGACGTACAACAAAGTATATAAGAGATGGCTATGAAATATCTGCCGTACCCCTACCCATGGTCATGCAAGCAAGTAGGATCGGACGGCGTCTCTCGGACCGGCTTCAACGTCCGATTACTCCGATTCACGATCGGAACGCAAGCGTGGCCACACAGGAGAAGCAACCCGAACAATACAAAACATGACAAGAGACAATACAGCAACCTATCACGAGAAGGGACGTGCAGTAGTCCTGACCGTGATGATGGTCCTGTCTGTCATCGCAATGTCCGCAGCGTTCGCGGGCGGGGCGGCGGCGGCAGCGACCGCGGTTAATTCGGACGATACAGATTCAGGCGAATCGGATATTACAGTCGAATACCAGTCAGGTGATAATAACGTCGCGTATATCGTTGACGTAAACGGTAACGGACAATACGATAGCGGCACGGACCTGTATGCCAGCGCATCAGTAGATGGCTCTAGTGCCGGCGCGCACACTTTCGAGAACGTGGATATCAGCAACCTTGCTGCACAGAACTATGACATCCACGCTGCCTCAGGTGACTCGACTGCCGTTGCCGAGCCAAACGATGGTGTCGATATTACGGCTACTACGGGTGGCTGGGCCGATGTTGAGAACACTGGCGAGCTGACTGTCAGCCCTGCTAACTATCAGATCACGGGTCTCGAAGCACCACCGTACGCACCGTACGGTGCAGACATCACGGTCAACGCGACGATCGAGAACACTGGTGACCTCGAAGGAGACCAGACCGTCTCCTACCACGTGAATGGGAGTACTGCTCTTACTCTGAGCTATGATAGCAGCGATCAGCGCGATTCCCAAAGCAACGTTGTTGTCTCGCCCGGCGGAGAGACAAACGTTGAGTTTACACCGAACACGGGAGATGACGGCGTCTTCGCTGGCGCTACCACTGACTCCAACGACGACTACGTTCACGGTGTCGCCACGTCTAACTCCACTAGCGGGGCAGACCTGACGATTGCAACGGACGATAGCGGGACTGTGAGCACTGACGTGATTAACGCTGACACCCGTGAACCCGTCGCAGGTACTACTGTCAACATCTACGATGCTGACGAGTACAACACGGACCCGACTACGGCAGTCCCCCTCGATTCGCTGGTGACTAACGAAGACGGCTTCGCCCGCTTCGAGGGTCTTGCTGTCGGTCCTACGCAGGCAGACTCGTACGACTACGTCGTTGAAGCTGAAGGTAGCGACCTTCTCGTCTCGAACACGCGCACGGCTTCGCTCTACACGCCGGGTCAAACCGGTGACAGCGTCGAAGTCGAACTCGAGACTGACGAAGCGCCACAGGAGATCGGTATTGGCGTCTTCGACGAAGAGCAGCAGCAGATCGTCAGTAACGAAACGACGCTCCTCGCAGACGGTGAACTAGATAACACGCAGACGTACGTTGTCTACTCGCAGACGCAGGACGAGGACGACCCAGCCGTGAACCGCGACGTCACGGTCGACCTCACCACTGACGAGCTCGAGCCGATGGCCGCCAATATCAATGGCACCGCGGGCGAGCTCGACATTGCGAGCTTCATCGACGAGAACGGTAACTCGACCCAGAACCTTACCGTCACGATCACTCCAGACAGCTCCGAAGGCAACATTGACGACAATGCCGCTACGGGCAACTGGTCCTACGAGACGTTCGAAGTGAGTGCTGACTACGCCAACGAGAGCAACATGACGGTCAACGGCGAAATCGAGCCGATCGTCAGGAACCTCATCGACGGCGAAGCAGTCTCCGGTCTCGACAGTGATGCCTCGCCAGCCAACGCGAGTGCTGCAGCTAACGTGACCTACGTCCTTGAGGGCGACGAAGTTGTCACCGGTGAGATCCGCGACGGCGAAACCCAGGAGCCGATCGAAGACGCTACCGTCTGGGCCGCCTACGACGGACAGGTCGACCAGTCTCACGACTACATTAACGAGACCTTCGTTAACGAGCAAGGTGATTCCTTCCTGACCGCCGAGACCAACGAAGACGGTGCCTACGTCGTCAGCGGTCTCGCTGGTGTGGAAACGGACTTCAACCTCTACGTTGAGTACAACGATCAGTACGACCGAATCAACCTAACGGGCGACGCTGCTGGTCAGTACGTCGCTGGTACGGACCAGAACCTTAACACTGGTGCCGAGAACGATCAGGTCACGCAGGACGTCGCTATCTTCCAGGAAGACGTCGTCTTCGACTACCGCACGAACGTCTATGTCCAGGAAGACGGTGAGTGGGTGAACTCGACCGCACTTCCGCTTGACGATGCGACCAACGTCAAGGTTGTGACGGAGCGTAACCCACAGACTGGCGACGATGAGTGGAACCCCGCTCCGGGTCAGGATGTCCAGATCGATGTCGCTGACGCGTCCGTCGGTTCGGTTGAGGCCGTCAACCTGACGACTGACGACAACGGTACTGCGACGACCACCTTCATCGGTGGTCCGAACACGGGCTTCACTGACATCAACGCCAGTACTGAGAACGTCGAAGAGACTGAGTTCACGACGGACGAAAGCCAGAACGCCGAAGTCGAAGTCTACGGCGTCGGTCAGCTCACTGGTGACGTTGTCGACTCCGAAGACAACAACATCCCCGGTGCAACCGTCGAACTCTTCGTCTGGAACGAAACTGCCGACCAGTACGATAGCATCCGTCAGCGTGAAACCGGTGCCACTGGTTCGTACGCGTTCACGAACCTCCGAACTGGTGCGGACTACCGCACCGAAGCCAGCTTCGCTGGTCAAACCGGTTACACGATCGACGAGAACCTCCCACTCGGGACGACTAACGCTGACATCGTGATTGAGAACGTCGAAGCCCCCGAAGGCTTCTCCGTCTCTGATCTGGGTGCACCCGCGAACGCATCTCAGGGCGATACGATCACGGTGACGGCAAACGTCAGTAACACCGCCGCCGAGAGTGCCACAAGCATGGTCGACTACGTGTTCGACGGAGAAGTTGTGGACTCCGAGGAACTCACGATCGATGCTGGAGCGACCACCACGGTCGAGTTCCAGTACACCGTCGATGCCGAGGCTGGTGACTACGAGCACGGTATCTCTGCTGACAACAACGAGCAGACCGCGACGCTCACTGTCAGCGAAGACACTGACAACGGCAGCAACGAGCTCCCTTACACCAACGAAAACGGTATCGTTGACGAAGAGGGCCTCAACGCCGCTGTTACCGACTACCTGAGTGACGATCTCCAGGGTGGCTACACCTTCAACGAGATCGTTACCGCGTACCTCTCCGGCGAACAGCTCGCGTAATCGCGTAAAGGACATTCCTCGTCCTTTCCGTCCTAATCACGCTTTTTTGCGTCCGCTGATCGGCCATTAGACTCGTCTTCGCGATAATTATTATACGCACGCGATAGTTGATCTTGATCTACGACGAGACCGAGTACCAGTACTTCTGTCTGATTCGAACCGGAACCCGCATAACTTTCCTCTGATTTGACTTGCGAGTAGTCCAGAAACCTCATTTCACACAATTTATCGCCAATCTATTCACTCTAAGAAGCTTCTCAGGCCAACGAACCGACTGGTAATAGAATATTATTTCTCCCCATGTGACTGGGAATATGATTAGAGAAGGCTTCAGTGAGGGGTATTCCCGCGGGTAGTATGGCTGGGTCTGCCCGTCAGGTAACACAAAGCATTTAATACATCAACACAAGGTTTCGCGTGTATCGGGACGGGTAATCCATGCCTGTCCCCGAGCACAAAAGTCGATAAACATGACAAGCGAAACTACAGACAAGGCACGCAGCGTAATTCTCGCTGCTATGATGGTTCTTTCTGTGGTCGCGATGACCGCCAGCTTCGCTGGCGCTGCCGCGGCACAGGAGGCTACCACGGCCGACCGCACGCTCGAGACGACGGAAGTCGAGCAGGGCGGGACGGTTACGGTAGATATTGAGGTAGCGTTCTCTGAAGAAACTGAGTATCAGATCCAGGACAACTTCGACTCCGAGCTGGACGCCCAGATCGTTGACGGCACCGGTCCCCTCGACAACGCCGGGGACGATCAGGTGACGTTCAACGCAATCGGCGACTCCGCATCTGACAGCGCAACGGTCACGTACGAAGTGTCCGTTCCTGAGGACGCTGCAGTCGGTACCACCTACACGTTCGATGGTGTCGTTCAGACGGACGAGTCGTACGACATTAACGGCGACAGCGAACTTACTGTCGTCGAAGGTGACGATAGCGACAACGGCGACGACTCCGACAACTCCGACGAGGACGAGTCTGACTCCGACGATGTCGACGTGAGCTACGAGTCCACGTCCGACATCTCCGGTCAGCTCGTCTGGAGCGGTCAGGAAGTCGCAGTCGGCGGCTTCAACTCCGGCGAGAGTGTCGTGCTCCGAGAGAGCACCGGTGACAGCTCGTCCCGACCGGCGGGCGAGTTCACCGCTGACTCCGACGGCTACGTCACGTTCGACACCAGCAACCTCGAGACTGGTCAGTACTTCTTCGACAGCCGAAGCAACCAGTTCGACATCCTGGTCCAGAAGTTCGAGACCGCCGAGTTCGAGTCTGACAGCGTCAACGACGCGACCAACGACTTCGGACTCGAGTTCGACTCCGCTCGCGCGAAGTACGACATCGAAGCCTCGGCCGACGGTGACCTGGACGTCGACGAACTCGAGCAGGTCTTCGAGAACTTCGACATCAGCGACACCGACGAGGATGACAGCACCGTCACCCTCGAAGACGTCGAGGACGGCGAATACGAGACCAACTTCACCGGTATCGACACCGGCGAATACACGTTCGACTTCGCAGTGACTGACTCGACCGCCGAAGCGTCGGACACGGTCAACGTCACTGAGAGCACGGGCGCAGACCGCTCGTTCACCGGTAGCGCAAGTGCAGAACAGGGCGACACCGCAGTCATCCCGATCGACACTGACGGCACCGACGAGACCGTCGTTAAGGTCGGTGACCACGGCGAGACCGCCTACGAGGTCGGCCTCGAAATCGACTCGTCGGACTACGACGAGGACGAGTTCGGAATCGCGATGAACACCTACACCGCGGGAACGACCGGTGACGAATCCGGTTCCTTCGCGGCTGTTGACTCTGAGGGTAACGTTATCGACGACGTCAGCGTCGACGTCGTATACGCGAACATCAGCGACGAGGGCGAGGACACGATCGGCGACAGTCTCGGCGCCGGCGAGTACCTCCTGACCATCGGCAACGACTGGGAGTCGCTCGACGCTGACATGGGCGACGGTGACGCCACGATCGCTGACGAGCAGGACTCGTCGTACCTCCTCCTCGAGGAGCGATCGGAGATTGGCGACGTTGCCACCCACACCGCACCGACTAACGACAACCTCGAGAACGTCGAAGACCTCGAGGACACCACGCTCACGCAGACTGGAACGATCGCGCAGGACGACCACATCGTTGTCAGTGCCGAGGACCTCGGCATGACGGGCGTCTTCTTCGGCCTCGACAACGGCGATGACGTCACGCAGGAACTCCAGCAGGCCGGCATCTCGCTCGAACTCGAGCAGGAGAACCCCGGCACCAACCGCGACGCGCAGATCCTCAACCTCACGGGCGAGGACGCTGACAAGCTCAACGTCACTGCAGTCAACGCTGGCGACTACAACGGCAGCGAGCTCATCCTCGTCATCGAGGACGAGGACGGCGAACTCAGCTACGCCAGTGAGGAGTACACGGTCAGCCTCACGGTCACTGAGGACAACAAGTACATCGGCGACGAGGACGACGAACTCTCGTCGAACACCTCTGTCACCCTCGAAGAGCGAGAGCTCGACTGGGACGACAGTGCTGCACAAGTGCCCGCGATCGACGGCGCAACCGCTGACGGCTCCACGAACGTCGCACCGGGTACGGAGCTCCGCACCCGCGCCCGATCCACGGGTAACTTCGTCGAGAACGACGAACCCGTCGTCATGGAAGAAGACGGTGACCGGTACTTCAGCGCCGAATTCGACTTCGCTGAGTACGAGCCCGGCACCGAATTCGAACTCCGCGTCCGCGACACGAACACGGCCAACAACGCTGACGAAGTCACGATCGACTCCGTCCTCTCCAAGGCCGAGGAACCGCGGCCGTTCAATTACGACGTCACCACCGACCCGTCCGAGCCTGTGGTCGGTGACCACGTCACCGGTACGATCGCTGTCGAGAACCCCAACGAGGACGTTCAGTCCGAAGACGTTGAGTTCGTCTTCGACGGTGAGACGCTCTACGACCAGACCGTCGAACTGAACGGAAGCGCCTCCGACGAGATCACGCTCGACCTGCTCGAAACCGCTGAGAAAGGCGACTACGAGTGGGAACTGATCGTCGACGGCGATAGCCAGGACTCCGGTACGCTGTCGGTCACCGAGAACTCCTCTGACGTCGAGGACGGTGGCTCTGAAGACGGTGGCTCCGAGGATGGCGGCTCCGAGGACGGCGGCTCCGAGGATGGCGGCTCCGAGGACGGCGGCTCCGAGGACGGCGGCTCCGAGGACGGCGGCTCCGAGGACGGCGGCTCTGACGAGACGCCCGGCTTCGGTGTCGGCGTCGCACTCGTCGCTCTGCTCGGCGCAGCCATGCTGGCACTCCGACGCCAGAACTAAGCTGTAAACTACCGGCTCACGCCGGCCTTTATTCCGCAGTTTCTTTTCTTGGACGTCATACCCACCAGCGACAGCGAGAGGTCGGGTGTCGACAGTCTCGAGTCGAACCAGTGACGGGTGTCCGTCTCCCGAGAGAGGTACTGGGAGGAACACGGGCGAGTCGTCGAGGAACACCGATACTCGAGTCACAGGAGACCGAGCCATCGATGGGGCACACCTGACTGTCACTGACTGACTCGAATTCGTCCGAGAGGAGCCATGCCGACCACACGGTGAGATACTCCCATCGGAGATCGAATCTGCCGGACGCCGACTGATCGACGATGTAGTGACCGGTCCGTACCGATCGTTGGGACGGCAACTCACAGACTGTGAGGGCGTGCGGTCGCTCTCTGATGTACAAGCCATCCTAGCCCGCAATGGTGTGTCGTTAGTGCGTATGAGGGTCGGCAACCGATCGTCTCGGATCCGAGCTCGCGGCTCTCGAGAGACGGAACCACCTGAGCGCCCACCGAGTTCAGACGCTCTTGAATCGAACTCGAGTACTGTCGGTGAACACGAGAGACGACGACTGCAGATGTGACGAAAGGACAGTGGTGCCGAACGGAGGAGAACGAGCGGCGATCGGTGCGACGATTCTCGTGACGATATCGGAGAACTGGTTCGATTAGTCGTCGGCCGTGGCCGGTTCCGCTTCCTCTGCGCTCGAGTCGGCTCGCTCGAGGTCTTCGAGGTATTCGTCGGCGTCCAGCGCGGCCTTCGAGCCCATGCCGGCGGCGGTCACGGCCTGCTGGTAGTGGTAGTCGACGACGTCGCCGGCGCCGAAGATACCGGGGACGTGGGTCTCGGTCTGGCCGCCGCCGTCGCCGCCCGTGGTCTGCAGATAGCCCTCGGCGTCCGTCTCGACGCCGGTGTCCTCGAGATAGTCGGTGTTGGGGGTGTGACCGATTGCGAAGAAGACGGCGCCGACGTCGAAGTCGAATTCCTCGGTTTCGGGGTCATCGAGGCGGTCCGTCGGGTGGCCCTGATCGTTTTCGACGAGAGTCACGTGGTCGACGCCCTCCGCCTGGGAGCCGTGGATCTCGATCAGTTCGGTGTTTTTCATGATCTCGATATCGCCCTCTTCGACCTTCTCGTGCACGCGGTCAACCCAGTAGTCCTCCGCACGGAACTCCTCGCGACGGTGGGCGATGTAGACGGTGTCGGCGAACTTCGTGAGGAACGTGGCCTCCTCCATAGCGGCGTCGCCACCGCCGACGACGAGCATGTCCTCGCCGCGGAAGAACGCGCCGTCACAGGTCGCACACGTCGAGAGTCCGTAGCCCATGAGTTCGTCCTCGCCGGGGATACCGAGCGTCCGGGCGCTGGCACCCGAGGCGGCGATGACGGCGTCGGCGGTGTAGACGTCGCCGTCTTTCATCTCGACGCGGAACGGCCGGCTCGAGTCGTCGACGGATTCGATGATGCCGTTTTTCAGGTCGGCACCGAACTGTGTGGCCTGCTCTTTCATGTTGTTGACCAGCTCCGGACCGCCGATGCCGTCGGGGAAGCCGGGGTAGTTGGCGACGTCGGTGGTCAGGGTGAGCTGGCCGCCGGGTTCGTCGCCTTCGATGACGAGCGGCTCGTTGTTCGAGCGGCCGGCGTAGATGGCAGCGGTCAGCCCGGCGATGCCGGTACCGGCGATGATCAGTTTTCGGTGTTCGACGATCTCGCCGTCGTCCTCGGTGGCGAGCCCGAGTTTCTCGTCGAGTTCGCCGGTCTCGTTGAGCGCGCTGGTATCGTCCCAGCCGCCGATCAGTTCGTCGTCGATGAACACTTCGGGGGCGGTCTGGCGGCCGTCCGCACGCTCGACCATCTCCTCGAAGAGTTCGTCGTCACCGGTGACGTTGTAGGTCTCGTACTCGATGCCTTTGCTGTCGAAGAGGTCTTTGGCCTTCTCGCAATAGGGACAGTCCGTCTTGGTATAAATCTCGACGCGTGGCTGGTCGCTCATGTATCAAGGTAGGGACAGAGCGCCTAAACCGCTTGCGTTCTCAGCAATCTCACCCCCTTACTATGACGGCTCGACGGCGTCATCCGTCGTTGTTGCACCGTCGACGAATTCCACGGTGACAGTCACCTCGCGGTCGGTTCCGTCCTCGAGCGCCGTCTCGAGCGATTCGACGAGGGCCGGATACGGGGTTGGTTGGTCCGCGGGTCGCTGGACGACGAGGGTGACGCCCATCTCGTCGCTCACGACGCCGCCGTCGCTCCCGTTGCTGGTCTCTTCGGTCCGAACGCAATCGAGGCCCTCGCCGTCTAGTACGCGGAGCGCGTCGTCTCGAACGGCGGCCGGCACGAACACCCGAATGAGTCGCACTGTCGTCCCTACCGCGGCACCGCTTGATACTATGATAGGGTCGTTACGTTCGGAACCGAGAATCCCTCTCGGGACGGATACGAATCCCGAGGTCGCAATCGCTCGAACACCGATCGTAACGGTTTCGTCCGGCTCTTCCGGTAATTTGCGGCTACTGTTCCCGAGAGGTGATAGTTTAAGAGTGTTGAGTGACTGGGACCCGGTAATGGAGGCGGCCCTGTGGTACGTGCTGACCGGCACTCGCGGCGGCACGAACCGCGTACGCATCCTCAACGCGCTCGACGAGCAACCGCGAAATGCGAACCAACTCGCGGAGTCCCTCGAACTCGATTACAAGACGATTCGACATCACCTCGACGTGCTCCTCGAGAACGACATCCTGACGAAGAGCGGCGACGATTACGGCGCTATTTACCTCCCGACGGATCGCACGCGCCGTCACTGGGAGACCGTCGAACGGATAATCGAGAAGGTGGAGTAATTATGGACGAATTTGGGAAAGAGTATATCTCGCCCTATTTCGAACGGAGGAATAGATGAGCGCCTGGATTATCGTAGCGAAGGTCGCAACCGCCCTCAACGTCGCGTTGTTGCTCGGGCTCGGATACATCTGGGGCCGCAATTATCTCACGTTCAGGTCGAAGCATACGCTCGGTCTGCTCGTCTTCGCTCTGTTCCTGGTGCTCGAGAACGGGCTCGTGTTATACTACTATCTGATCGATCCGGCCCTCTCGGCGTGGTGGCACGACGAGTCGCTGGTGCCGATGATCGTCTGGCAGACCCAAATGGCGATCAACGTCGCCCAGACGGTCGGCCTGTCCTTTTTGCTCTGGATCACCCTCGACTGACGGTCTCTCTTCTCGTGGCGGTCGCGTTCGGGCTCGGTTTGCCACCGGAATACCGACGGTCAGCGACGGTCCGTCCGCTCGATGTGATCCGGGCACGGTGACGCTGTGCGACACGGCCGTGACATCCCTGTTCTCTTCAGATAGCGGTCCGAACGAGGGGTTTCGGGTCGAATTTGGGTCCGAGTGCGGTCGGAGTCCCACGGGAGTGCGGTCGGAGTTCGGAAAATCCTTTTTTAAGTATCCGGGGCAGTGTGGGCCATGCGCCAATACAGCGCAGTACTGATGGGAACCATCGTTTTGGTCAGCGCGATGCTGGCCGGGACGGCGGGTGCTGCCGGCGCGGCGAACGCGTCGGCTCCCACGGCACAGGAACACGATCACGCGGCGGTTACCATCGACGCGCAGACGTCGGGCGGCTCGACGGTCGTCGTCGACGAGGTGACGCTCCCGGACGGCGGCTTCGTGACGATCCACGACAGCTCGCTGGGCGACGGTGCGGTGCTCGGTAGCGTCGTCGGCTCGAGTGCGTATCTCGAGTCTGGCACGCACGAGGACGTCACCGTCTACCTCGAGAAACCGATCTCGGAGGACGATACGCTGTTCGCGATGCCACACACCGACTCCGACGAGGATCGGGTGTACTCGTTCGTCTCGAGTAACGGCGAGGCAGACGGGCCCTACACTGCCGACGGTGACATCGTGATGGAGAGCGCCGAAGTTACCGTCTCGGCCGGCCTCGAGATGAGCGAGCAGCCGACGACCGGCGACAGCGTCGTCGTCGACCGCGTCGAGCTTGCGGAGGGCGGCTTCGTGACGGTCCACGACGGCACCATCGCGGACGGCGCGGTCTTCGAGAGCATCCGCGGGACGAGTGACTACCTCGAAGCCGGCGTTCACGAGAACGTTCGCGTTAGTCTCGATGAGTCCCTCGAGGGCGACGAGACGGTGTACCCGATGGCTCACCGGGATTCGAACGACAACGAGGCGTACGACTTCGCAACGAGTGAGGGAGCCGACGACGGGCCGTACGCGAACGCGAACGGTGACCCGGTGATGGCTCCCACTGACGTGACAGTGAGCGACGACGCGACCGTCTCGTTCGAGGCCCAATCCTCCGGCGGGAGCGCCGTCGTCGTGGACGAGGTCTACGTCCCCGAGGGCGGCTTCGTGACGATCCACGACAGCACCATCGCGGACGGTGCGGTCTTCGAGAGCATCCGCGGCACGAGCGACTACCTCGAGGCGGGACTCCACCGCGACGTCGTGGTCCACCTTGACGACGAACTCGCGGCAGACGATACGCTGTTCGGAATGGCACACCAGGATACGAACGACAACAACAAGTACGACTTCCCCGCCAGTGAGGGCGCTGAAGACGGCCCGTACACCACTGACGGCGACATCGTGATGGACGAGGGCGACGTGACGGTTTCGGCCGCCGTCTCCGCTTCAGCACAGTCGTCGGACGGCACCACGATGACGATCGATCGAGTCGACCTCTCCGAGGGCGGCTTCGTGACGGTTCACGACGCCAGCCTCTTCGAAGGAGACGTCTTCGGGAGCGTCGTCGGCACGAGCGACTACCTCGAGGCCGGCACGCACGAGAACGTTGAGATCATGTTCGACGAGCGACTGACGGCCAGTCAGACGGTCGTTCCGATGGCACACCAGGATACGAACGACAACAACAAGTACGACTTCCCCGCGAGTGAGGGTACCGAAGACGGCCCGTACACCGCGAACGGTGGCGCCGTCGTCGACACGGCCAAGCTGAGCGTTCCGGCGACCGTCGACGCGACCGACCAGCAGAGCGACGGGGAGACGATCACCGTCGATTCCGTCACCCTCCACGACGGCGGCTTCGTGACGATCCACGACGGCACGCTCGCGGACGGTGCGGTCTTCGAGAGCGTCCGCGGGACAAGCGCCTACCTCGGCCCCGGCACGCACGAAAACGTTGAAATCGCACTGGACGATCCGCTGACGGCTGACGGCGACGTCTTCGCCATGGCGCATCGAGATACCGACGGCGACGAAACGTACGACTTCCTCGAGAGCGAGGGCGCGGCGGACGGTCCCTACGCGGCTGCCAGCGGACCGATCATGTCGCTCGCCGGCGTGACGGTCGACGATACCGAGACGGACGAAGCGTCCATGGACGACGAATCGATGGACGACGGTGAATCAATGGAAGCGGAAGACGATGAGACGGACGACGAGTCGGCCACTGACGACAGCGTTCCCGGCTTCGGGATCGTTGCGGCACTCGTCGCCCTGCTCGGTGCAGCGCTGATCGCTCGACGAAGCCACTGAGGCGGCATCGAGCTATTCGACTGCGGCAGGCAACGACGATACCGGGGATCGGCGAAGGCGACGCACTTACGGGCTCGAGCGACGAGCATCACCCATGGCTGCCGATCTCGAGGAGAAGACGGACCGGTACGGCGAGTTGCTCGCGGAGGCGCTCGAGGAGGCCACGGTCGCGCCCCCCGAGGGAACCCCGATGGCCGAGGCGGCCGCCGACTGTTACGAGATGGCGGCGTCGTACTTGGACGACGGCAATCACTTCCGGGAGCGAGACGACCTCGTCAATGCACTCGCCTCGTTTTCATACGGGCACGCGTGGCTCGACGCGGGAGCCCGCGTCGGGTTGTTCGACGTGCCGAGAGAGGGCCATCTCTTCACCGTCGAATAATGCGACTCGCTCGTCAACCGGCCCCTGAAGCCTGGCCCTGCCATCTCAAACGATTAATCACTATGTAACCGGAACCTATATAACAGAAAATCCGGGTAGTTTATAAAGTAGGCGGAAGGTTTATATGGCTTACGGCCTTACCCTATGTTAGCTGAGGCGACCGGGTTTCTTCTGGTTACCCCACCCGGGAGCCCCGAGTAACCCACCCGATACACCATGACAGACACAAGCATCCGAACCTATACGAACGAGCAAGAGACCGAATCCGAGGAGGAAAGCACGGCGGTATCCGACGAGCAGGAACACTGTCCGGAGTGTGGCGGTCGACTGATCTCGGACGACGAACACGCCGAGACGGTCTGTACGGACTGCGGTCTCGTCGTCGAGGAAGACGAGATCGACCGCGGCCCCGAATGGCGGGCGTTCGACGCCGCCGAGAAGGACGAGAAGTCCCGCGTCGGTGCACCGACGACCAACATGATGCACGACCAGGGGCTCTCGACGAACATCGGCTGGCAGGACAAGGACGCCTACGGCCGCTCGCTCTCGAGTCGCCAGCGCCAGAAGATGCAGCGCCTTCGCACCTGGAACGAGCGGTTCCGCACCCGCGACTCCAAGGAGCGCAACCTGAAGCAGGCACTCGGCGAGATCGACCGGATGGCCAGCGCGCTCGGCCTTCCGGAGAACGTCCGAGAGACTGCCAGCGTCATCTACCGGCGCGCGCTCGAGGAGGACCTCCTGCCGGGTCGCTCGATCGAAGGCGTCGCAACGTCCTCGCTGTACGCCGCCGCTCGCCAGGCCGGCACGCCGCGCAGTCTCGACGAGATCTCGGCCGTCTCCCGCGTCGAGAAGATGGAACTGACCCGCACGTACCGCTACATCATCCGGGAACTCGGCCTCGAGGTCAAGCCGGCCGACCCCGAACACTACGTGCCGCGGTTCGTCAGCGATCTGGATCTCTCCGACGAGACCGAGCGTATGGCCCGCGAACTGCTCGAGTCGGCCCGTCAGGAGGGCGTTCACAGCGGCAAGTCCCCGGTCGGCCTCGCGGCCGCCGCGGTCTACGCCGCTGCGCTCCTGACTAACGAGAAGGTCACCCAGAACGAGGTCAGTGAGGTCGCGAGCATCTCCGAAGTGACCATCCGCAACCGGTACAAGGAACTGCTCGAGGCCTCGGACACGGCCGCGCCCGCCTAAACGGTCAAGTCTGTGGCTGTCGTCTGTCGCATCACGATGATGCGGGTGGTCTTTTCGGCCGTGTGGAATTGCGATAACGTTTTTCACGTCTCGTGTGAAAGTGTATGGCATGGATAGAACGACAGTCCAGCTGTTGTGTCCCGAGTGTACGAAGGACTGGCAAATGTCTCCGGACGAACTTCCCGCAACCTCCGAGATGTTTCACTGTCCGAACTGTCACGCGTCCCGCCGGACTGCCGAATTTATGCGAACGGACCGCGATCTCCAGACGCTGAAACAGCTCAGGTAGGGTCGGCATCGAGATCGGGTTTCCGCCTAGTATCGAACTGTCATTTTTCCGCTCTCGTTCCAATAGTAGTCACGGTTTAAGTCTC
Organism: Natrinema amylolyticum; assembly: GCF_020515625.1. Taxonomy (NCBI): domain Archaea; kingdom Methanobacteriati; phylum Methanobacteriota; class Halobacteria; order Halobacteriales; family Natrialbaceae; genus Natrinema; species Natrinema amylolyticum. Next base: position 955,627 of record NZ_JAIWPJ010000001.1, on the reverse strand, counting down.
CGAACCCACCGTATCGGAAAGTGGAAAGAAAGAGCTTCTTACGCTCGTAAATAAGATCGTAACACGCCTTCATCATGCGATTTTTCTCGAGTAGGGACGGCATTCGAACCATCCCCGACGGTGACACACCAGATGGTCGACACAGGCTGCGTGTTAACGCGACTCAAGATAATAATATAACCCTGCAGTGGGTAGGAGAAGATGGTTATGAAGAAGCAGGAGCTCATTCACCTTCACGGCCTTCTCGCGGAGGTATCCAATCAGTGTGCAGCGTGGGAAGACTGTCAGATCGATCTCGAAGAATACGAGTCGCGGGGTATTCGACCGACATCGATTCACAAATCGAAAACCGATCACAAGGCCGCTGTTTTTGCGCTCGCCGGGGGAATTACGACGAACATGCGGGAAGAAGAGCAGGAAGCAGTCGCCGCAACTGCGGACTGAGCATCTCGTTGCATCCTCCGACCGACGGCAGCAACTGATGAGAGACATCGCTACCGATCGGATCGACTATTCCCGTCGCGCGTGCCGCCCCTCGCTGACGGCGGCGACCGATCATCGGACTCGAGACGGTTTCAGTGTCCAGCTGCTCGTCGCTCGGCGGGTATCGGACGGCAGAAATCGTTCCGAGGGTCCGACCGTTCGACCGGTGGACCGCTGACCGCGGATTACTCGACGAGGTCCTCGAATTCGGGGAGGATTTCCTCGTCTTCGTCCTCTTCGTCGTCGGTTCCAGCGGCCGAGGTGTCCGTCGTTTCGGTCTGCTCGTCCGCCTCATCGGCGTCCGACGACTCGTCGGTCGTCTCCGCCGCTTCGTCGTCCTCGTCTTCGAGCACGTCGATCTGTTTGACCTCGAGCGGGATGTTCTCGAGGAGTTGGCCGATCTCTTTCCGGGCGATACGCGAGGCGTGTTCCTCGCGCTCGACGTTGAAGACGGTCATCTCCAGTTCGAGCGCGACGAGCGCTTCGTCGGCCGCGATGAACGCGGGCGGGAGCTCCTCGCCCGACGGTGAGGTGCGCTCGCCCATATTGATCTCGACGTAATTGAGGTCAGGGTTCAGCATCTCGCCCGTCTTCGAGATGGCGATACGGATCGCCTCGTCCTCCGTTTCAACGTCGAATACCGGCACGGCAGCTTCGACGACAACCCTGCAATCCATGCATAGACGTTGTATCGCATACAGTAAGAAGGTTCGCCTCACGGCGGTCGGATCGACGCCGTAGCGCTGTGTGCCGTTCGGCGTGCTCGGCGGTGCGCTTCGAAAGGCAAAGGACCCACACGCCCGAAGGGGCGACCGAATGGAGACGGGGACCATCCCGATCGACGATCTCGGTGGGGGACTCGACCTGTATCGAACGCTCGAGAGCGGCCAGAGCTACCTCTGGCGGCGCGAGGACGGCGAGATGTACACGGACTCGCCGGCTCCCGGCGCGTGGTACGCGACGGTCGTCGACGGCGACGTGATCCGCGTCCGGAGCCACGACGGACGCCTCGAGTGGGAATCGACCGCCGACGCCGAACCGACCGTTCGCCGCCTGTTGCGCCTCGACGACGACCTCGAGGCGATCGTCGCGGCCGGGCCGGACGACCCGTTGCTCCGCGAGGCCTACGAGGCCCATCGCGGGATGCGGCTCGTTCGGGACCCGCCCTTCGGCTGTCTGATCTCGTTTATCTGCTCGGCACAGATGCGAGTCGGTCGCATTCACACGATGGTCTCGACGCTGGCCCGCGAGTACGGCGACGAGATCGAATTTGGCGGCGAGACCTATCACGCGTTCCCGACGCCGGCACAGCTCGCGGCGGCGACCGAGGCCGAACTGCGCGAACTGGGGCTGGGCTACCGCGCCCCCTACGTCGTTCGGACGGCCGAGATGGTGGCGAGCGGCGAGGCCCACCCCGAGGAAGCGCGAGGCCTCGAGTACGAGGCCGCGCGGGAGTACCTGACACGGTTCGTCGGCGTCGGCGACAAGGTGGCCGACTGCGTACTCCTCTTCTCGCTGGGCTTCGACGAAGCCGTTCCGTTGGATACGTGGATCAAGTCGGCGATCGAGGAGTACTATCCCGATTGCGATCGCGGCTCCTATGCCGAGACCTCGCGGGCGCTTCGCGAGCGGCTCGGCGTCTCCGCGAGCGACGCGAGCGGAGGCTCGTCGGACGAGTCCGACGGCGGCGAGTACGCGGGCTACGCCCAGACGTACGTCTTCCACCACATCAGAACTGGCGGAAGAGAGATTTAAGGCAGCGAAAACAGAATATTCTTCCTCTTGAACAGGTACAAATTCTCTGATTAACTTCTAGCAGCGGTGTCGCAGCGTGCGATCTTCGTGTTGATCCCCGAGGATAGGTACGGCTGCCGCCTCGAATCGGGGCTGCAGTACAATACGATCTGTGGCTGGATCTTCGACACCGACGAGGTCGATCGACAGCGGTCGGTCGTATAGTCGAGCTCGGCTGTCGCGTTGACGACCTCGGCGGGCCCGACGTCGTACTCGACGAGACGATCGGCGGCCAGCTGCCAGGCTTATTGTGAGAGAAAATCAACTAATCAAGTTCAAAACGTGTGCGACACTGACTCACCAGAGAGATAGAACGAGACAACTGTATTAAACTGCTCGCTAGTGAGATGCCCCTTAAGATAGTCAGCGACTGCAGTGTTGAGACCGTCCGTTCCGATGACGTTGTTATCATTGATGTACTTGCTGATGTTTACAGTCGTGTTGGAGGTCTCCAGTTTCGGGTAATCCTCTGTGACCGGGGCCCATGTTGATTCGAAATCAAGTTCGGCCATCGTCTCAGTGGCGCTCTCACCCTGCATCTCGGCGGTTGTCAATCCAGTTACCTCGCTATCAGCTTGTTGGTCGAAAACCCCGGGACCATCAGTGAGATTGGTATCCCAGTATGATGCCGAAATAATCGCGTTTTGGGTGTTGTACCCAAGTAGCCCACCTACCATATCGCCGGCGGCCACAGTATTGGCAGCATAGGTTTTTGAGATAGTTGCCTCACCGGTATTCCCCCCGACGAGCCCGCCGGCGATAAGATCTGAAGTAACGTCTCCGACTGCATATGAATCACGGATCTGGGCTCGATTGGCGTTCACACCGACGAGTCCGCCGGCAGTTTGGCCGCCAGTTACTGTCGCCTCTGATGACGATTTTTCGATAGTTGCTTCAGAATGGTTTACACCAACGACACCACCAGCTACGGCATCGATACACTCAATATCGCCAGCTGCGCTTGCCTCTGAGATCGTCCCTCCTTCAACATTATGTACGGCCACTCCAGCAGCGAGCTGTTCTCCGGTAACCGTCCCACTTACCGAGACATCTCGTATAGTACCGGTCCGAGAAACACCAACGAGGCCGGCACCCCCCGCGCCATCCTGTATCTCGACGTCCGTGAGGGAGACACGTTCAATTGTAGCATTATTGATCGTATGGAATAGGGAGCCGCCCTCCGAACGGTGGATCGTCAGCCCAGTGATCGTGTGATTGTGTCCATCGAATGTCCCGGTAAACTCAGTTTCGGTGCTTCCGATCGGCTTGAAGCCGTCACCGCCGTTCCACTCGGCCGTCGCGCTCGCATCGATATCCCCATCGAGTTCGTAGTGGGCAGCAAGGTCATCGTTGATCGCCTGAAGTTCACTTGCAGTCGTAACCACATACGGGTCTGCCTCGGTCCCGCTGCCTGACAGTTCGGAGATGTTTGTCTCCTGAGTTGCGGTGGAAGAGACGCTCCCAGCCGCGATACCAGTTAGAAGCGATCCCCCTAGCAGGGATAGCACCCCTCGTCTACGAAGTCCCATAGTGCCTCGTGTGTAATGATGTATAATAAGATTGTTCGCCGAATCTATACTTGCTCGTTGATAGCCGGATACCCACTCTCGAGTGCGACGACGGCCTCACTGGGCTCGGGATCAGAAAGAGGCTGAACTACGATCGTTCACTTGGGAGCAGTCGACTTGAAGGATACACCCGCTACTTACTGCGAGGGGATTTACGCCGGTCATCTTCAAGATCCCGTCAGGTGTGGCAGTGCAGAACTACCTGGAAAAGCTCGAGAAATATGATCTGGTCGAGCGGAAGAGGGTGACGAAACTGCTGGTATACGGTGACTGATCCCGACCTCGAGATGGGCGTTGATCTCGGTTTCGTGTTTTTAGCAATGTAGCAGTCAGTCAGCGATTTGTGCCAGCGGAGTTAGATTTCCCGAACCACCAGACTCAGCGTCGTCGAGCAAATCAGAGATCACATCGTTAAAGGAATTCTCAGGACCGTTCCGACCATTGAGGCACCTCCAAGTATCCTCATTCACACGGATCGTCATGGTGTCGTTGTCGGACGTGGAGTCGAGCCTGCGGAACGATTTTGTGAATAGACTGTCAATTACGCACATGGCCAACGGACCAGTCCTCTCCCTCCTGATCACTGCGGGACTCGTCGCCGTCCTGGGGATCCTGATCAAATACGGCGGGATGGTCCAGCTGATAGCGGGCTACGATCCGGATCGGGTGACCGACGAAGCGGGGCTGGCAGAGTTTATCGGAACGAACACGCTGTACGTCGCGGCGCTGATCTTCCTCGTCGCCCTGGTCGAGTACGCGGAGCCGTTCGACGACTCCGAAGCGGTCTGGATCGGATTCGCGGTCGGCGTCGCCGGTCTCGCCGCTCGAATGATAGTCGGCGCTCGTCGCTACGAGGAACCGGCGTAGTCGCGAGACGGACCGTAATCTCGCCGCGAGCGCGTCGTCGTCGAACTCGAGCCACCACGGTCGTTCGCTCGGCGTGTCGCTGCCGTGCGTGAAAACCGCCCAGTAGAATCGTGAGCCGATCGCGGCCGCCAGCCGTACAGTTTTTCACTCGTAATCTTCGCGTCCCGTGACGGCCCAGTAGGCCTGCGAGACGAGGGTGATCGCGAACACGACGACGAGCGCCGCGGCGATCCAGATCGCGACCTGCCGTCCGAGCAGGTAGTACGCCAGCGCGCTCGCTCCGAGAACGAACAGCACCGCGCCGACGACCAACTCGAGGAGTTCCCGGACCGACGCGCGACTGCTCGAGATGTCGAGATACTCCTCTTCGAAGCGATCGATGATTCCCATCAGCGGAATTCCTCGAGGGTCGTCTGGTTTCGCTTCAGCGGCCGGGCCCGATAGCCGTACTCGGCCGAGCAGACGACCGTCTCCGGCGTCGTTCGAAAGGTGTGGTCGGCGTGGGCGTGGCTCACCACGTTGACCGCGCCGACGGCGCTCCGAGCGTCGGCGACGACGCCCGACTCGCCGCGCTCGCGTTCGAAATGAATTCCGTCTCGGTGCCGTACCGTCACTGGAATCGCTAGGGGCCCGAGGCACCTCCCGTTGTCGCTTCGACTGTCCGGAAATCGGAATCGGATTTTTGACGCTCGCCGTCGAGCACTCCCATATGGCAGGTCGAACACGCGCACACGTCTTCGTCTCGGGGACGGTACAGGGCGTCTACTACCGCGCGAACACCCGCGATACGGCGCGAGAGAAGGGGGTCGACGGCTGGGTGAAGAATCTGGACGACGGACGGGTCGAAGCGATCTTCGAGGGCCCGGAGGACGCCGTCGAGGAGATGATCGAGTGGTGTCACACGGGCAGTCCCGCGGCCGAGGTCGAAGACGTCGAGGCCGAGTACGAGGAACCGCAGGGGGAGGACGGCTTCGAAATTCGGTACTGAGTCGGTTTTCGCCGGTGCTGTCGGGACGACCCTCGTCGTCTCAGTGGAACAGCGTACTGACGGCGATTTCGACGTACTCGAGGAACGAGACGGTTGGCGTTCCGGGCATGTAGATCTCGGGATCGGACTGTGCCATCGGGGTGTCGAACTGGTCACTGGGTCGCGCGTCGAGGGAGTCGGTGGCTTCGCGTGTGTTCATGTCCCGGCTACGACTCCAGTGCATTTATGAATTGGCAACTATTGTTTTTATATCAAAAACAAACAATCGTTATCGAGTAACCGTCGCACGGGTACTGCGACCACGGCCCACTGTCCGGTGCTCGATTGCCGGATCCGGACGTTCGACGAGCCCTCACTCGAGTCAGGGGAGAGCCGCCTCGAGCCACGGTGGTTCCTCGGTGTACTTCCACTCGGCCCAATCGGCCTTCTCGCCGGCGTAGTAGGCGCGGTAGGCGGCGACGGGGTCGTCGGACCGTTTGTACTCGTCGGGCATCGCCTGGGGCCGGGGCGTCGGCTCGGTAGCGGGGAACGCGATTTCGTCGGGATCGATGCGCTCGATGACATCCCAACTCGCGTGGTCGCTCTCCTTATCGTAGCGCTCCACGAATTCCGCGTTGAGCGCTTCGGCGTGCTCGCGCAGGCGGAGCCAGTTCGCGCGGGATTCGGTGGCCCACTTCGTCACGGGATGGTCGACGTGGGTCGGCTGATAGAGGAAGTCGGCCTCGTAGCCGTTCTCTCGGGCCGCGGTGCAACAGACCTGTGCGGCCTCGAGCAGCAGCTTGTTGACGTGCTGATCGCAGTGATAGCGCGCGGCGAGCCGCGGGTCCTCGTCGAGCCAGAAGACGTTCACGTCGGCGGTAGGTGCTCGAAGGGATTGGGCCTGCCGCCTAACGATGGTTGACCGAGTGCGACCGGCCCGCAACGTTGAACGGACGTTGACCGAGTGCGATCGGTCCGCAACGTTGAACGGACGGCCCGTCGAACCCTCAGCCATGATCACAGGCGAGCGGATGGGCGCCGTCGACGAGAACGCCGCGGCGCTTGGCGTGCCGCGAAAGCAGTTGATGGAGTCGAGCGGGAACGCCGTCGCCCGCGCGGTCCGAGACGTCGCAGAGCCGGGCGACCGAGTCGCCATCGTCGCCGGCCGGGGCAACAACGGTGGGGACGCGTTCGTCGCCGCCCGCTTTCTCGATCGATACGACGTCACGACACTCTTGCTCGGTCGCGCCGCGAACATCGGTACCGAAATCGCTCGCGAGAACTGGGATGCCCTCCAGCGAGCCGACTACGAGACGCGGGAGGTCACGGACTCGAGCGGATTCGATCTGCCCGACTGCGACGTCGTCGTCGACGCGATGCTGGGGACGGGGATCAGCGGCGACCTCCGGGAGCCCGCAGCGACCGCGGCCGCGGCGATCAACGCGGCCGACGCGACCGTCGTCGCGGTCGACGTCCCCTCCGGCTTCGACGCCGACAGGGGCGATCACGCCGCCAACGGTGTCGAAGCGGACCGTATCGTCACCTTCCACGACTCGAAACCGGGGCTCGAGGACCTCGCGGCCGACGTGACGGTCGCCGATATCGGGATCCCGGCCGCGGCGGAGCGGTTCGTCGGACCCGGTGATATCGACCTCGCGCGACCCGACGGCCGCGAGGGGCGACCGTATATCATCGGTGGCGGCCCCTACACCGGCGCGCCGGCGCTCGCCGCCCAGGCAGCGCTGCGTGCCAGTGCAGAGCTCTCCTTCGTCGCCGCGCCCGAGACCGTCGCCGGCGAGATCCAGGGCTACAGCGAGGACCTGATCGTCCAGTCCTACGAGAGCGACGTGCTCACGCCCGAGGTGGCCGACGACCTCCTCGAGACCGCCGAAAACTACGACAACGTCGTCGTCATCGGCCCCGGACTCGGCACCGACGAGGAGACCCTCGAGGCGACTCGCCAGTTCCTCTCCTCGTACACGGGGCGGGCCGTCGTCGACGCGGACGCTCTCGATGTCGTTCCGGAAATCGAGACGGACGCGACGCTGGTCTGTACGCCCAACCGGGGCGAACTCGCGCGGATGGGCGGCCCGGACACCGACGACCTGGCCGCCGCAGCCGACGAGATCGAGTCTTTCGCGGCCGACTTGGGTCACGTCGTCCTCGCGAAGGGCGCGAACGACGTGATCACCGACGGTGAGCGAACGCGGATCAGCCGATCCGGAACCGTCGGGATGAAAGTCGGCGGTACCGGCGACACGCTCGCCGGTATCGTCGCGGCGCTGCTGGAACACGCCGGGCCGCTCGACGCCGCCGCGGCGGGCGCCCACGTCAACGGACTCGCTGGCGAGCGCCTCGCGGAGACCCAGGAGTTCGGCTTCCTCGCGTCGGATATGCTCGAGGAGCTGCCGGCGGTTCTCTGGGGTGATCGCAATGAGTGAGGATTCCGAGAGCGAGTCAGCGAACGCCGACGAACTGACTCACACCACCGACGAGGGCGACGTCCAGATGGTCGACGTCGGCGACAAGCCCGACAGCGAGCGCCGCGCCGTCGCGGTCGGGGAGATCCGCCTCCAGCCGTCGACGATCGAAGCGATCCGAGACGATCAGGTCGGCAAGGGCGACGTGCTCGCGACCGCCCGCGTCGGCGCGATTCAGGCCGTCAAACACACCTGGGAGACGATCCCGATGTGCCACCAGATTCCGATCACGAACGTCGACACCGAGTTCGCGCTCGAGGGAGACCGGATCGAACTCCGGGTCGCCGTCGAGACCACCGGCAAGACGGGCTGCGAGATGGAGGCCCTCGAGGGCGTGACGACCGGCCTGAACGTCGTCTGGGACATGGTCAAGGCCATCGAGAAGGACGACGACGGACAGTATCCGGACACCGGGATCGAGAACGTGCGGGTACTCGAGAAGGAGAAGCGACGGGCCTGACCCGGGCCGAACGATGACGCTACAGACTCCCCTCTGTGAACTGCTCGAGATCGAGTATCCGATCGTTCAGGCCCCCATCGGAAGCGCGACGAATCCCGAACTCGCGGCCGCCGTCTCGAACGCCGGCGGGCTCGGTCACCTCGCGGTCACGTGGCGCGACCTCGGGGAAACGCGCGCGGTGATCCGCGAAACGCGTGAACTGACCGACGAGCCGTTCGCGGTCAACCTCGTGCTGGACGACGCGACGACGACCGTAGAGACCGAGGACCACCTCGAGACGATTCTCGAGGCCGGCGCCGAGATCGTCACGCTCTCGTTCGGCGACGCAGCGCCGTACGTCGGCCGAATCCACGACGCGGGTGCGGTCGTGACCCGGACCGTCGGCAGCGCCGAGGCGGCACGCACGGCAGTCGATGCGGGCGTGGACATCGTGGTGACACAGGGCCTCGAGGCCGGCGGCCACGTCCAGAGCGAGGTGGCGACGACTGCGCTCGTTCCCAGCGTCGCGGACGCCGTAGGGGGCGAGGTGCCGATCGTCGCGGCGGGCGGGATCGCCGACGGCCGAGGGATCGCGGCCGCGCTCGCGCTCGGTGCCGACGGCGCGTGGCTCGGGACGCGGTTCGTCGCGACCGAAGAAGCGGCCGTCCACGACACGTACCAGCGCCGCCTCCGCGAGAGCGACGAGACCGACACCGAGTACACGACCCTCTTCGACAAGGGGTGGCCCGGGATGCCACATCGCGTCCTGCGAAACGAGACGCTGGAGCGGTGGGAGCATGAGGGTCGTCCGCCCACCGGGGAACGGCCAGGCGAGACCGATATCGTCGCGACCACCGAAGCGGGTAACCCGATCGAACGCTACGACGAGGCGCTCGCGACCCCGAACGTCGACGGCGATATCGAGTCGATGGCGCTGTTCGCCGGCCAGAGCGTCGGGCTGACGGATGAGATCCGATCCGCCGGAACCGTTGTCGAGGAACTCGCTTCGGAAACGCGAGACGCGATCGATGGACTCCCGGGTCGGCGGCGCGACGACGGCTGATCGCCTCTGGAGGGCGCGATCACTTCCTCGAGGTCTCGCGCCCCTTTCGTTCCGCCCCCATAGTGATCGAACAATGAACTATATCTCTGTTCAGTACGTATTCGATCGAGAGGAATGAGTATGCTCACCTTCTGGCCGTGGATCGCGCTCGCGTTGCTCAGTGGCCTCTTCGTGTTTTCATCGGCGCTCTGTCTCTGCTATGCGATCGGAACGGACGCGGCCGCTCGCGGCGCGAGCGGCGTCGGTTGGACGGTGTTTGCCGTCTTGTTCCTGCCGATCGCTGTTCCAGTCTACGCGGTGTACAGGACTCGACTCCCTGCTCGAGACGCGTCGCCCGAACCGCTCGAGCGCGGACTCGGCGCGTTCGGGATCGGTGGTACCGCCGCGTTCATCACCTCCGCGCTTGTCGCGCCGCCGGATCCGTTGACGCAACTGCTCTACCTGGTCCCGTCGGTGCTCGTCTTCGTTCCCGCCGCTGCCGTTGTCTATTATAAGCCCGACTGGCGAGCGCTCGTTTCGTGAACCGGTGATCGCGAATTCTGCGCCGCCAATCCGTATTTCCGTCCAGTCGTGAGGCGAGCAGATTACTAGCTTGGGCTTTCGGTACAGGCCACAAGAATAATAGTCACTTGTTACTCTCAGTTTCAGTATGACACTCCGTTCTGCGGTGGTTCTCGCGGCGGGAGAGGGTGCCCGCCTCAGGCCGCTGACGAAGTATCGGCCGAAGCCGATGCTTCCCGCGGCGACCAAACCCATCCTCGAGTACGTTTTCGATGCGCTCGTCGAGGCCGGTATCACGGAGATTACCGTCGTCGTCGGCTACGGACGGACCCACGTCCAGTCTCATTTCGGGTCGACGTACCGCGATGCGAGCATCGAGTACGTCGTCCAGGACAAACAACTCGGGAGCGGGCACGCCCTCCTCGCGGCCGAGTCCGAGGTATCGGAGCCGCGGCTCGTCCTCAACGGCGATCAGCTCGTGGCCTCGCGAATCGTCGAGGACGTCCGCACCGCTCACGACGACGGCAATGCCATTGCGACGCTCGGACTCATTCGACACGAGGACGTCGACGGGTACGGCGGCGTGATCTGCGAAGACGACGGCCGCGTCGCGGAGATCGTCGAACGTCCCCGCGACGATCGCACCTATCAGCTCAACGCCGGCGTATACGCGTTCGACCCGGAGTTATTCGAGTATCTCCGAGGACCGGAACCGCAGTTGAGCGAGTACTCGCTCGTCGACGGCATCGCGAACGCGATCGACGCTGAGGCGACCGTCCGCGGTGTCACCTCCGAGGGCATCTGGATGGACGCAACGTACCCGTGGGACCTGCTCGAGGTGACCGAGACGCTCTTCGAGCACGCGGACGGCGTCGAGAGCACGATCTCAGCGGACGCGCGGATCCACGAGTCGGCGACGATCGTCGAGCCGGTCGTGATTTCGGCCGACTGCGTCGTCGGCCCCGGCTCCGTCGTCGGACCGAACGTCGCGCTCGGCGAGAACGCGACGGTCGGCGCGAACGCCGTCGTCGAGGACAGCGTCGTCGACGCCGACACGCGCGTGGGATCGGGGGCGACGCTCGTCGACTGCGTCACCGGCCGTAACGTTCGGGTCGGCACCGGTTCGACCGTCGTCGGCGGTCCCGGAGACGTCCGCGTCGGTGACCGCGTTCACGAAGGCGAGCGACTGGGTGCGTTGCTCGCGGACCGCGTTCGCGACGGTGGCGGCGTAACCTACGCGCCGGGAACGATGGTCGGCTCCGATGCCGTCATCAACGCCGGCGCGACGGTTCGCGGCACGATCGAAACCGAAACCGAGGTGCAGTGACGATGTGCGGAATCGTCGGCTACGTCGGTTCGGGCGGTGGGGACGACGCCGTCGATGTCGTCCTCGACGGCCTGTCGGCCCTCGAGTATCGCGGCTACGACTCCGCCGGACTGGCCGTACCGACCCCCGCGATGACTGTCTCTAAGGCCGCCGGCGAGCTGTCGGCCCTCGAGGGAACGGTTTCGCGGGATGAACTCGCGGGCGAATCGGTCGGCATCGGTCACACGCGCTGGAGCACGCACGGAGCGCCGTCCGACGTCAACGCCCACCCGCACTCCGACGAGGAGGGTCGGGTCGCTGTCGTCCACAACGGGATAATCGAGAACTACCAACGACTGCGCGACGACCTCACCGAGGCCGGTGTCGCGTTCCAGAGCGAGACCGACACCGAAGTGGTCCCCCACCTGATCGGACGCTATCTCGATCGCGGCGCGGACCCCGAGGAGGCGTTCCGACTGGCGATCGACCAGCTCGAGGGAAGTTACGCCATCGCCGCGGTTATCGACGGCTCGGAGACGGTGTACGCGGCGCGGCAGGACTCCCCACTCGTCGTTGGTCTCGGCGACTACGGGGCGTATCTCGCGAGCGACGTCCCCGCGTTCGTCGAGCACACCGACCGCGTCTGTTATCTCGAGGACGGTGACTTCGTCCGGCTGAGCGCGGACGGCGCGGTCGTCACTGACACCGAGGGCAACCGCGTCGACCGGCCGACGGAAACGGTCGCGTGGGATCCCGAGGACGCCGAGAAGAGCGGCTACGACCACTACATGCTCAAGGAGATCCACGAGCAGCCGTCCTCCCTGCGTCAGTGCCTCCGCGGTCGGATCGACGAACTCGAGGGGACGGTCGATATCCCCGAACTCGAGGATATCGACCACACCGGTCCGGTCCAGTTCGTCGCCTGCGGAACGTCGTATCACGCGGCGATGTTCGGGGCGGAGCGACTGCGGACGGGCGGCGTGACCGCACAGGCGTTCCTCGCCAGTGAGTACGGGAGCGATCGCGTCCCCGTCGACGAGGATACGCTCGTCGTCGGCGTCACCCAGAGCGGCGAGACCGCCGATACGCTGCGTGCGCTGCGCGAGGCCGACCGAGCCGGGGCGACGACGCTCGCGGTGACGAACACGGTCGCGAACTCCGCCGCACGCGAGTGCGATCACGCCCTCTACATTCGGGCCGGCCCCGAAATCAGCGTCGCGGCGACGAAGACGTTCGCGAGTCAGCAACTCGCGCTCACGCTGCTGGCGTTCGAACTCGGCGACGATCCGACCCGTGCGGAACTCGAGGCGGTCCGAGACATCCCCGGACAGGTCCAGTCGGTCCTCGAGACGACGGACGCGCGAGCAGTCGCCGAAGCGTTCGTCGAGGCAGACGCGTACTTCTTCATCGGACGCGGCTATCACTACCCGGTCGCGCTCGAGGGCGCGCTGAAGATGAAGGAGATCACCTACCGGCACGCGGAAGGGTTCGCGGCCGGCGAGCTGAAGCACGGCCCGCTCGCGCTCGTGACCGAGAACACGCCCGTGTTCGCGGTCGTCACTGGTGATGATGAGACTGCTCGGAAGACGATCGGGAACATCAAAGAAGCCGAAGCCCGCGGCGTGCCCGTCGTGGCAGTCACCGACGGCAAATCGGACGTGACGCGGTACGCAGACCACGTCCTCGAGATCCCCGCCATCGACGACCTCGGCGCATCGGTGCTCGCGAACGTACAGCTACAACTGGTCGCCTACTGGGTCGCGAACCTGCTCGGCCGCTCGATCGACAAGCCGCGGAATCTGGCCAAGAGCGTGACCGTCGAGTGATCGTCTCCGGTATCGACCGCCGGCTCGAATCGAGCCGATTTAAGTAGTCGTGTTCTCCCACTTCCACCAGTGAACCGCGCGGAACTCATCGTCGCGATACTCGCCGGGATCGTTCAAGGGATCGTCGAGTGGCTCCCCGTCTCGAGCCAGGGCAATCTGGCATTGTTCCTGACGTTCGCGGGGACGGATCCCGACGTCGCGCTGCAACTCGCACTCTTCTTGCAACTCGGGACGACCCTCTCGGCGGCGACCTACTATCGCGAGGACATCGCGACGGCCCTGCGCGCAGTACCCGGCTGGCGACCCGCCAGCGCCTACACCGGTGAGAACGCGATTGCGTCGTACGTCGTCGTCGCTTCGTTCGTGACTGGCGTCGTCGGAATCCCGCTGTACGTGTTCGCGGTCGATCTCGCCGGACAACTCACCGGCGGCGTCTTCATCGCCGTCATCGGCGTCCTGTTGGTTCTGACGGGAGCTCTGCAGTTAGTTTCGGAGTCGGTCTCGATGGGGATCCGCGACGCGCCGACGCTGCTGGACTCGGTCTTGGTCGGTACCGTTCAGGGCGTCGCGATCCTGCCCGGCATCTCTCGATCGGGTGTCACGACGAGCGCGCTGCTGTTTCGCAGCTACGACCCGCCGGCAGCGTTCCGACTCTCATTCCTGCTCTCGATCCCCGCGAGTTGCGGTTCGGCCGCGCTCACCGTCGCGGGTGCCGGCGGACTCCCCGGTATCGGACTCGGACCCGCTCTGGCCGCGCTCGCGCTCAGCGCCGTCGTCGGCTATCTCACGATCGACGCCCTCATGCGAGTCGTCGATCGAGTCCCGTTCTGGATCGTCTGTTTCGGTCTCGGCGGCCTCGCGATCGTCGGCGGTGGCGTCGTCTCCGTCGTCGTGTAATCGGATTCGTTCTCGATACGAATGCGCCACTGCGGATGGTACCGGCGACTGAGAGGGCGGAGTCATTATTGACGAGCCGAACACGATCTGACACAGTGGTTGCCTTCGACAGCCTGCAATTCACGTGTATAGTCGATCATAATGGGGATCTTCTTCCGGATAGCCAGTCACAGCCCTCCCGTATTGTCTCTCATCTCGGTCTAGCCTCCCATATTCGTCTCTCTCCCCCGCAAGGTGTTGCTGAGGGGTGCAAGAGGGAGATTCTAGGAAGAGAGAAAGCGAGGTTCAAAAATCGGCCATCGACTCGAGCAGAGGCGCTGAGACTAGCTCGAGACGGCGAGGGGACGTCAGAGACGAGTCGGCCATGTCAGCAGGAGTAATCTGAAGAGAGTCCGATTTGACTCTCATAATCGGCCGTCGTCTGCTGGTTTTGGTTCTCTACGGCCTTCGATATGCTCAAGCAGTCGGCGAATTCGATTCGATTTCGGGACCCGATTTCGGAGATTGATCTCGGAGATGCTCTGTGGGAGTTCGAATCAGCGGGCGCAAAGAGAGGGTTTCCGCTGCGATTTCCTACGCTCGAGGCGAATCTGAGAATCTATAGCCAGGAGTCGACTTTCAACGATGACTCGAGCAAGGAGACCCAGTTCGACAGGTCAAGGCATGCAGTATCCCATCAATCAGCCCACCTAGTTCCGCCCTCGAGAGACCGGCCACAGCAGCCTTGCGGTGGATTGAGGCGATTATGAATGGGAGACGACCGATTCTGCGATGGGTACACGACGCCTCGAGGTGAGACTGGACACGAATCGTCGTCGGGAATTCCGTCCCGCTGTGACTTACACTGTATCCGGTTCCGGTGAGTGATCTCGGAGCCACTCTGCGGGGTAGACTGCCGTCATTCCGGGTGTGTCGATCCGGAACTGTTGGGGCGGCGTGGTTTCTGCATACGTTTTCTCGACGCGGGGTGTGCCCTCGAGCGGGTCGTTGAGTGCGGAGAGTATTTTGTGTCCGTCGGCTTGTTTCATGACGACCCAGATCGCGGCCTCGGGTTCGCAGGCGGCCATCTTATCGAAGTCTTCGGGCACTGCACGTCGTGTGTCGTGGTTAATGCGTTCGACCTCAGCCGTGACGATTATTTCGCCATCGGAGCTCACGCCTGCGAGGTCGAGCCGGTGTTGATCGTCGAGTTCGTAATATGGGATGACTTCAGAAACGCTCGAGTCCGGGTTCGCTGCATACGCTTCCTCGAGATAGCGACGAGTGACCTCGATTCCGAAGACATGTTCACTGGATTCGTCGAGATCGCCGATCCCGTGACCATAGTCGACGCCTTTGCGATAGCTTTCCCCGATTACGGATCTGCCATCGGAAGAGACGGTGTAGAGGCGATGCGGGTGATCCGTATCGTGTCGGAGGAGGTCGGCCTCGAGCAGCGGGGAGATTTCGTCGGGTTCGATGCCGACGTACTCCTGCAGTCTGAGCATGGAGTCGTAGAGGAGGTCGTACTCGAGGGGATCGTAGCGGAGTTGTTGGGCGTTGTACACCGTCTGTAAGAAGAGCAGTTGGCGATCGCTCCATTCGGTGGCATCACGCTCTTCGGGTGTGAGTTTGAGATTGATGTCGCAGACGGGGATATCGTCCGAATCGATGTCCGTAAGCGTGTGACAGCAGTTGATCGCCCGCTTCATTCCGTCGATGGTCGGGTCGTAGCGGTTTGCACACGAGTCACAACAGAGGGCGTGTATTGACTCGTCGTAGCTCACGCACTCAGGGAGTCGCTTCGTGTGCGGGAGTAGCGAGCCAACGTAGAGTGACTCCGCTTCGGTTTCGTCCTCCGCGGACTCGTTTTCGTTGCCCGTGTGGCCCCTCCCTGATGCAGCGGTCTCGTAATCGAGTCCCGCTTCATTCCAGGTCTCCAGCTCGGTGAGTTCGAACGCGGCCTCGAAGGTCCGTGCACTCTCGTCGTCGAGGGGAGCGTCGCTCACTGGGTGCCCGTCAGGGGCGGGCAGTGATCGTCCGAGAAACGGCCGTGGGATGGGCGAACCGAACGCGGCCGCGGGGCGGACGAGCCACTCGCCGTGGCGAATAGCTGCAAGCCGCCTGGCGACTTTTTTCGGCGGAACGTCGTCGGTCGCGAGCGCCTTTGCGAGATCGTCTTCGATACTGACGTTGCCGATGACGAACGTCCCGATCTCGTTGAGCGCTTCCTCGTACGTGTGATTCGACGGATCCGGGGAATCGAGCTGACTCGGAAACTGAACGCCGAGCATGAGGGAGAGCCCGAACGACCGTCCCTGCGAGAGGAGTGTATCGACCAACTGTGTTGCGACGACGTCTTTCGCTTCCTCGAGATATAGATTGACTAGAAGTGGGTTCTCGGACAGCTCCGGGCTTTCGGACCGAGCTTTCAGTGCCGTCCACAGGTTCGAGAGGAGGACGAGCGTGAGGGCGCGTTTAATCCGCTCTTCCATCCCGCCAAAGTCGAAGATGATGACCGCATCATCGTTGATGACGTCGATGAAATCGAAGTGGGGGCTCGTCTGGTCATCAGCTGTCTCTTCTCGAGAACTCGCTCTGTCTTCACCAGTCTCGTCTTCCGCGTCGTGAACAGAGGGGACGTGATCGAACAGCGGTGCGAGTCGATCGTCGGTCGCGATGATCTCGACTCGAGCCACGGCACCGCCGAGGACCATGTTGAAGACGTCTCGGTCGCGCTCGAGCAATCCGGCGAAGTATTCGGTGAGTCGGTCATCCGAGGTCGGCGGTGGCGTTCGATCGCCGAGCGTGCGTTGAAGCGCTCGATAGAGGTCTTTGTGCGAGACGGTATCAGAGCCGTGAATCGGGTCGAACAATGCTCGAAGGTGATTTCGAATCGCCTTCGTCGACTCTGTCGCCCCGTAGTACTGGTCTTCGCCCATCAATCCCGCGAGGATCTCCTCGTAGTGGCCCGCAATTCTCGATCGCGCTTCCTCGCGTGAGAGGCCTGCATCGAGCAGCGACCTGATATCGAAGATCGACAGCGCGGGCAACAGTTTGGTGAGGTCAAAGTAACGGACGTTCTCGAGGCCGCCGTGTGCCACGTAGTGTGCTCGAAGGTACTCCTCGGCCGTTCCCCCTCCCTTGTAATCGAAGAGGATCTCCGGGCCGTCTGTGGCCTCGACGTTCGAAAGCATCGCGCCGGTCGTGAGGACGGATTTCCCCGAGCCCGTATCTCCGACGACGAAGAGATGTCTGTCTTGGAGTGATGGGGGGAGGACGAACGGGTTCTCGTATGGTTGGCGGTCGTCAGTGAGGGGCATACAGAGCGCTTGACCGGACCCCGTATATCGCTCGAGATCGTCCGGCGATGGCAGGGGAAGTCCGGTTCGTTCGGATTGTCGAGCGCCGAGTGCTCGCTGTCCGGTTGGCGTGAGACCGACGCCGTCGATCAGACAGAATCCGGGAAGTTCATCCGGCGAGACGACGATCCCAGCGCTCTCGGGCGTCTTCCACGGAAGACGGGTCGCGACTGTTTCGTACGTCGGTTCGGGACAGGAGCGATCACGGATCTCTTCGAAAAGTCGTCTCGCAGGCGGACATGTGCCCGTATGGAGGTCGCTATCCGTACTGACGTGTCCCCGAATGGTATGGTACGGTCCGCTCAGGTGTCCGAATACGCTCGCCAGACTGCGAACGATCGCGTCGGCTTGCTCTGGATTCCGAGACTCGTCTGCGAACGCCACCGCTCGAGCCGAGAGACAAAACGTCCGTCGGAGGTCTCGCGTCTCGAGATCGGCGAGGCGGTCTCGGTATGCGGGTGAGAGAGCCGCCGTCTCGAGTTTCTCGTCCGCGTTCGGGAAGATGAATCCGAAGACGCGATCTGCGGGTGTGACGAGGCTGCGCTCGAGATCGTACCGGTACTGTTCTGCGGTCGCCCGCTGATCTCCCATCGGCCGACAGACGACCTGATACACGATGGGGACCGTCGAATCACAGAGCGTTTCGACGAGCGTCGCCAGTGGGACGCGTCGGGATTTCGACTCGTCTTCGGTCGATCGTGGCTGTGAGGAACGGTCGGTGATCTCGTCGAACGTTGCGAGCGAGGTTTGCCAGTCCTGGCGGATGTCGGTAGTAGCGCGATATTCGACACCAGCGACGTACGGTCGCGTTCGGATCTCAGGTACCTCGCTATCACCAGCAGTCGACGACGTCGAACGCTCGTTCTCTGCAGAGAGCGAACACGAGGCTTCGATTTGACGCGGATGCCACTCGACCCGTGTCAATTCGTACGTGTCCGGAAACCACGTCCGGAGAATCGCCTCGAGTTCGTCGAGAAACACGTCGTGTGTTGTCCCAACGAGATACCGAATGCTGGTATCCGACTGCCCGTCAGCGACGAGCAGCCACTCGACGATCGGTTGTTGAGTTCCATTTCGAAGCGACGACCAGACACTCGAGTCAGAGAGTTCTCGCAGGCTCTCGTACAGCAGCGACGTCGACTGTGAAACGGCCGTCGCGTTGGGTGGGTTCGTCGACGGTCGAATTTCGATATACGCTCGTGGCTTATCGGTTGATGAATCAGTGTGACTCCTGATTGTCTCGTCACATATCTCTGAACTCGAGTCACTGCCGGTGACATCTTTAAGAGTGGTCGAACTTGAATTCTCGAGAGATGTAATCGTCGGTTCCTCAGGTATCGGCGTTGCGTCTTTCTCTGTCGGCATTAGTTACGGGAAGTCTGGCACAGACAGCGCTCACGCGGACCGTAGTATGAGGCTTCTGAGACTACGACTTTCAATACGTGTGTTATGGTATAAAATATAATAAATATATCGGGAACCCATACGAACGGGAGTTGACCAGATCCGCGAACGGATCGATCGGGTACTCGAGGTCCCCAAATCAGGAAAATAGAGGCCAATTAGCTTTCGGTGACAATCGGTGTTCCATCCTCATCAAGTTCACCACCATCCTCTTTTGCGGCAAGGATCTGCATCAGTTCGTGGTCGAACTTGCCGAGAGCCTTTGCGGCCTCGTTGTCCGTGTTAACTTTTGCAGACTAAGTCCCCATCCTCAAGGAGCAACGCAGGCTGAAGGCCAAGTAGTTAAGGAGAGTTCTGCTTTCGTTCGCACATCAGAACGCTTCGCGTCTAAGGACGGTTCCAGACTCCGCAGATGACTTCCGTTACAGGCGGTTTGGAATGTCCCGTCTATCTCATCCATTGACATCCTCCACCTGCCTAACCGTCTCAGTGGATCATGTATCTGATTATACCAAACACACAGGTCATTATTGCAGTGATCATTAGGCAAAGTATGACCATCTCTGACTGGAGCGACGAGTTGGAGTCATTCCAAACCGGTTTTAGCGAGCGACTTGATTCAGGCGTATTCGAAGCAGTCGTCCCCCAGGAAGAACTTGGACAGATACTCGAGCAGAATTGCAGGGACAAGCGACCGACCGTCTGATGAACGTTCCAACCCCCTCGCACAGTCGACTCCCGCGACTCGCTGCGCTCCTCGCTTCGCTGCGGTGCTTTCGTCGTCGGGGTTCGTCGACTGCACTCGCCCGTTGGACCCCACCCATGCCGGATGTTCAGCGGTCACAGTCTGTTACTGTCCTCGGCATAAATTGCGCGCACAACTCGCCGCTTCTGCCCTCCGCTCACTCCCGCTCTTCGGATACCAGTATTAAGCGCGCTTTCGGTCTTCGCTCCCGCTCAGACGCGAAAACGGCTTAAAACTGGACGCTCGCTCTGGTGGAAGCGACGCGCGGTGCTGGTTACTCGGGCATCGGCGCGTCTCGCTCGCGCCCTGACGGGCGCTTGCGAAGGCGCGAGCGAGACGCGTGTGATGGAACGTTGGAGAGCGACGAGAGCCAGGGCTGGAGAGTCGTGGTGTCGGAAAAGACGCCGAGTGAGCGCCTTTGGACTGTAATCCAATGTCTAGTAGGAAGTCGATTAGCAAGGTCGTTTCGGTCGATGAACAAGCATACGAACAAGATGGCGCTCGAGAAGAGCATCCGGATATCGTCGATGAGACGCCGGAGTTCCGGGCTACGGTGGAGATGGAGATTCAGGCGAAGGTAGATGCGAACCACCCAGACGGAATCTTCGACACGAGCGACGATCGGATCTACGGCGCAACTCTGGCCCAGGAAGAACGCATTCGAGCCAGAGAGGAAGAACTCGAGCGAATCAGTGAACAGGCGGCAGTCGGTCGACAGGAGGGGCGTGCGGAACGAACGAGAGCGGCGGTCAAGGAGGCATGTCAGGACCGGCGGACGAACGTGCGAGACGATCCCCGTGAGAAACTCGAGCGAACGGTGGTGGGAGAGATCAATCGACAGGCACAGCGGTTGGCCAAGGACGTCACCGGTGGCTACACCCGAGCGGTCATCGCGAAGCGGATCGCGAGTCGAGTTCTCGAGGGCGGAGAGCTGTTCGAGGCGGTGATGGCGACGAAAGAAGAAATGGAACACGAAGCAGGGACGATCGTGCCGATCGGGAGGCTCGAGGAGATCAGGCGGGGAGAGGTCAGTGTGGACGGTCGCGTGATCGAGCTGTGGGAACCCTCGAGTACGAGTATCCAACAGGTGGGGTTGATCGAAGACGAAACGGGACGAACGAAGTTCACTATCTGGTCGAAGAGCCGGCAGACGATGGTCTGTAAGGGTGAGCGGGTGCGATTCAGGGCGGCTGCGAAGAACTGGTACAATGGACGGTGTTCGATCGCGCTGACTCGATGGTCGGAGATCGTGTTTCCAGAGCGCGGTCAGTGGTGGGAGTAGCGCTGTAGTCTCCTTTTTTGCTAGGTCCCGATCACCCACTACCCGCCGCCCCACCCGCCTCCACGTTCCGGGCTGCTCACGGCCGAGGGCCGTTCGCTGCCGGGCTTTCGCTCGATCTGTTTGCGATGCATAGATTAGTCCCTCGTCGGATCGGCGCTGACTATCTGCCGATTTTTTGAGACCCGCTGACGGGCAGCGGTCTTCTCGAGGTCGATTCGAGACGGCCGTTTACCCATGAGCACGAGTAGTTGCCCCCGGGAAACGTTCGACGATTCGAGCACCCGGAACGACGAGATGCACAGTACGATCGAAACGTGGCTCGAGGAACTCGTCGGGGAGGTCGACGACGCCGTCTCGAGCGAGCAGTTCAGAGAGTGGCTCAACGTCCAGAGCGAGTTCCACGACTATTCCCCTCGGAACACGCTGTTGATCAAACTCCAGTGTCCGCACGCGACTCGTATCGCCGGCTATCGAACGTGGCAAAACGAGTTCGATCGGCACGTGACAGAAGGCGAGAAAGCGATCTGGATCTGGGCTCCGATCATCGCGAGCAAATGCCCCGAGTGCGGTAACTCGTTGTCGTACCACGATCGAAGCGAGTGTGAGTACGACGAGACCGATCCAAGCGAATGGAAGAACGGACTCGTTGGCTTTCGGCCAGCACCAGTGTTCGATATCTCGCAGACGGAAGGCGAGTCACTACCTGAACTCGAGACCGAAGCGATCGGAGAGGGCGACGAGGTGGCGTCACACCTCCTCGAGGGAGCGCCATCGCTCGAGGTGGACGTCGTGGTCATTCCTCTCGCGGAATGGCCTCACGGCAATGCCAGGGGCGTCTGTCAGTATCGTGCCCCTGCGGAACGACCACTGGTGAAGGTTCGGGACCGAGAGAACAGCGCCGATCTCGCTGTGACGCTCATCCACGAGTACGCCCACGCACTGTTGCACGGTGACACTGGGGACGAGACCGACCGTTCGGAACGAGAACTGGAGGCCGAAGCAGTCGGCTACATCGTTGGACAGTACTTCGGACTCGATACGAGCGGCTCTGCGTTCTATCTCGCTGCCTGGCGAGGCGACGAGCCAGAGGCCATCTTCGAACGTCTCGATCGGATCAGTTCGACGGCTGAGAGGATTATCGGCGTCGTCGACGAGGTGAGCGAGGATGAGTGATCGAAACCTCCTCCTCGAGATCGTCGACGCGCTCGAAGCGCAGGGACTCGATCGTGACGCGTACCAACTGCATCGAGTGATCGATATCGAAGCGCTCGAGCAACTCGTCGACTCGGCGAGCGATGACCTCGAGGTCAGATTCGCAGTCGGAGCGTTTTGCGTCCTCGTCACGCGAACCGAGGTGCGTGTTATCGCTCGATCGTAGAACGACCACTACGATTAGCGGTAGAGGTAGAAAATAGAGTCCGTTTTCTCCTACTGCTTTGCTTGCGTGGTGCAATACGATGACTCGAGAGAAATGAAAAAGTCCGTCAGTTCCGACGGAATTGACTTTGCTCTTAACATCCTCACGTTATAGACCGAACACTAAATTTATAACAGTATTATTTCTACGTAGATAACTGATGGATTCTGACCTACGCAAGCATTTGCTGTTGGTCGAATTTCTCCTGATAGTGATTGCATTGATTGGGGTGTTTATTTACAGCCAGATGGTTCCGCAATCCGGTATGCTAGGTATAGGGCTCTTCGGTGTCGTTGGGGCCCTATTTCTGTATGTTTTTGACTCAACCGAATAATACCGTCCGTTCGCTAGTCGCCACCCGCTCCGAAAGTTCCAGTTCGATATATTCCCTCCCCACTCGACGATCTCGAGCCAGTTTATCGCCCCCAAAGGGGTGACGGGGCGAGCAGAGAGGCGTCCCGTCAGAGTGACTTATGACTATAGCAGATTCGGATAGCGGTCGATTTGATCGAGAGACGAGTACAGAACGGACGACATTGTGTCCGGAGTGCAGTGGCTCCCTCATTACGATAACGCACGAAACGCAGTGTCGGGAGTGCGGGCTGATCGTCGAGGAAGACCTGCTTGATTACGGTCCCGACTGGTTCACATCTACAGATGGGACGAGCCAACGACGAACGGGTGCACCGCTCACTGCGGGTCGCCACGATCGCGGCCTTTCGACCGAGATCGGCTGGCGGACCGATGCACGAGGGAATCCGATTCCCGGGCGAAAGCGTCGTCAACTCAGTCGGCTCCGTCGTCAACACCGACGCAGTCAATGGCGTTCGAAACGCGAACGGAACCTGGCAGACGGCCTCGGCGAAGTACGCCGACTCGCGAGCGTTCTCGAGCTATCGACGTCGCTTCGAGATCAGGCGTGTACGCTGTTTCGGCGCGCCCAGGATCGGAACCTCTGTTCGGGGCGATCACTCGAGGGAATCGCAGCTGCGAGCGTGTACGTCGTCTGTCGGTGCAACAGACTCGGACGAACACGCGACGAGATCGCCGCTGGGGCGCAATGCTCTCGAGCGCAATTGGAGTGTGCATACACCGCCATAAATACCGAACTGGATTTGCCGATCCCCACCTCGCGACCGCAGGACATCCTTCCCCGTCTCGCAACTGAGCTCGACGTGCCATGCGAGGTGCGATACCGAGCGCTCGAGTTGGCTGATCTGGCAGAGGAAGCAGGATTTACGATCGGCAGACATCCGCATGGATTCGCCGCAGCGTGTCTCTATAGCGCGACGCAAGAAACCGGCTATCGGCTCACTCAGCAAGCAATCGCTGATGTAGCGGGGACGTCCACGACAACGCTTCGAAGTCATCGAAACGGCTTTGTTGAAACCTTTGCTGAGAAACATGACGATTGAGTAGCGCGAGGCAAGATGGATGCCCTCTCAAAGTCACGACTCCTCCGGTCCGTTGAATGTGCTCTGGTGCTGGCTCGCCGTGCTATTGGTGGATTTTCGACTCGTTATTCAGGACCAGTGTAGGGACGGTGAATCCCATCACAATCGCAAAGATTGAGGGACACCGAGATGGGCGTGACCGCCGACAGTCCATTCTGGGACAGTGTCTCCGCCTGATAGGATTACAAACTGATACAGTCTGACAGCCATCATCACTGCCAATCTGAGTAATCTATATCTCTTGAATGTCCGCGTTGTAGAATTAGACACTATGCTATGATTCTTTTAATATCAAAGAGTTTAATATATATAATTAGTATAGATCGGCATGGTTTTGGGTTAGAAGGAGAGCAACTGATAACTCACCTGTATTGATCAGATTCGGGTTTACGCATAAAGCAACCTTCTTATAGTGTACTTAGATTCTAAGTATATGCACGAAGTGTCGGGAACAAACCATCACCTAGTGCATGCTCAGCCGATGCTATCAGCGAATTCATATCATGTATTTCCCAAAAATCCACATATGAGGCAAGAATAGGACCCTGACCATAGTCTTCTGCCCAGTTTCCTAAGGGAACCGCCGCGACCGACTCAACATATACAAACTCTGTCCCATTCACTGTCACAATCAGCGGGTCTGCTGAAAATGATTGAGTGGGGAGGTGCTTCCAAGGCGCAAGTGTTGCACAATGTTTTGGTGGGAAGACAAGCCCTGTTTTGTAATTAAAAGGTGGACAAGAAAGGAGTCCAGCGAGGAGAACGGCTTTGTCCTCACAGTCACCTTCACCGTCCACAAGCGTCTCAGATGGATGGCGAACGTATTCGATAGTCTCTGTCGACTCTATATCTGTGGCGTAGTCGATAGTATCAACGAAGGATTGGACGGCATGAAGTGCCTCAGGAAGGGAGGAAGAAGAGTCTATGATACGGCGGACAATACCGTCAAGAAATTCATTATTCTGAGCAGCGGTAACAGCGTTTGGGATTGCGGCTTTTTCCTCGCGAGCCGCCTGGTAGACAGACCTGGGAATGGGTATGCGGATATCTTCTCTCATATGATGTGTATGGATAGAATAGTGGCGGACGATATTCTCTTGGCCTTGCTCTTGTGCTCTAGAAACACAGCCTGCTAACACACCCATTCCGGTTACGAATGTCGCAAGCACCTCTCGTCGCCTGTGACCAACGGTCTCTCTGTTCTTCTCTTGAGGGATTCCATTCTGTTGGGACATAGTGGTGTCTTCTGACGCTTCCGGGAGTTGGACGACTCTGATTGGAAGGGAGCATATTACACAGAAAACGGCTGCTATGAGTATTCCCATATGCTACATAGATAGTACAGAACATTCGCCTGTGGGGGAATCGCTAGCTCGCTTTGGGCGGAAGTGTCCGGGCTGATCCCTGTGAGTGGTTCCAATCGGCGCGCCGGCGGCTTCCAGACGGGACACGGTCGCGAACTGATCACTCAATCGAGACACTCACACTCACGGGCGCATTGCTGGATAGCAATGCCAGCGATGTTCGCGCCGTACTCGCCCGTTCGGCGGATACTGTTGAGCAGCAGACCGACTACGTAGGCCTCGGCGGGATCGTCATGGGCGTAGAGATCCCGATCGAGCGCACTGAGGTCTGCCGTCAGTTCGTCCCGTTCGGTGAGCGCCGTTTGCGCTCCCTTGACTCCGGCGTCGGCGAGAATCACGTCCGCAGCGGTGTTGATGATCTGTCTGGAACTCGAGGCCAGCGAATCGATCCGATCCTCGAAATTCGCCGGTATCGTGACCTCGGGGTCAAAGGTGAAGCGAGCGATCTTCTCGGCGTGATCGGCGATACGCTCGAACTGCCGACTGACGTAGTAGTATTCGAACAGTTCGTCCCGGGTGTACTCGAGTTTCTCGACCTCATGGAGGTTCGTCAGCGCCCGCCGGAAGTGGCGGGTCACCATCGCGAACAACTTGTCGGCCTCGTTGTCGCGGTCGATGACGCGCTGCGCCAGCGTCTCGTCGTCGGTCAGGACGGCACTCACCGCGTCACGGTGCATTCCGAGCATCACGAGTCGGAGGCGCAACGTCGACTTGCGTATGTCGACGTTCTCGGCGTCGATGAGATTCGTCAGCCGGATCTTTGTGTCGCCGGCCTCTAACAACTCGAATCCGGAGAGGTTCGCGACTGTGTCCTCAACGATCTCACGGCGCTCAGTAGAGTGGCCCGTCCTGTCGACCAGCGTCACCGTATCGAAGCCGACGGCGTGAAGCGCGTGAATCCACTGTCTGATGGCGCTGTCCGAGTCGGTCGAGACGTCCACGATCGTCGACCGCGTCTCTGTCGTCCGGTCGGACTCCGCCTCGACCAATAGCGAACCGTCGCCGTTGGGATACAGCGAGAGCGCCGACCCGGCGTCGATACCGTGTTCCTGTGCCCATGACTTCGGAAGCGAGATCGTGTACGTCGTTCCCCCAGAGAGCTGGACTTTCCGTGTCTCCATACACGGACCGCCATTGACCAAGAAAACCTTAACTTTGGTATGACTGGTCCGTGCTGGTAGTGAGACGCATATATCAGTACAACACCATCGGTGGACACATGGTTTGAGGCGGATTCGGTCCGATCGGGTCACGGGGATATATAGCCGTCCGGACAGTCTGTGGGCCAACTCTAATATCGGGAGCCGAGACCAGCGGGTATGTCCCGTCGAACATGGCAACGCCCGCTCGGAGCGGGCGGCCGTGACGCGACGCGTGCCCAGGTCGTCGAAGCGATCGACAGGACCGCACCCGAGACCAAAGAGGAACTGGCATGCACGGTCGGCATCTCCGAACAGTACCTCTCGGAGCTGCTGCAGGAGCTCAAGGCCGCGGACGTAGTACGCAAAGGCTACGTCGTCGACGATTCGGCCCTGTACGACAATTCGAGACATATCTCGAAGCTATATGGCTCTAATACCAGCGTCGCGGAGATCGTCTCGAACGAGGAGATCGATGATCATGGAACGGAGGTACTGGAACTGCTTGACCGCCTAGAGTCAGTGACCACGCGCCAGTACGATGCCGCCCGCGCGGCGTTTCTCGGCGAGAGCGTTGAGCACTCGGCAAAGACCCTGGAGTCGCTCACCAATGAGCGCTACTCGGCGGTCCTCGCGGAATTGAAGTCGTACACGTTGACGACCGACTGGCCGGGCAACCGCGTCGCAGCGGACCTGTCGACCATCGCGACGAACCTCGAGATCGTCGGGGATCGGGCCTGCTTCATCGCCGATGTCGCCGACCGCGAGGGCACCGACGCGAACGGGACCGTTGGCGAGCGCATGGCTGACATCTTCGCCTCAGGTGCGCGGATCAACGAGTACTTCTCGCGGATCCTGTTCGACTGTGACCTCGCGGTCCACCGACAGCTCCGCGATGAGGAGGAGACCGTCCACCGAGACTTAGACGAACTGTTCGAGCTCGTGACGGCGTACGATCCGGACATGTACGGCCATCTGGTGACGGTTACACGGGCGCTCGAGCGAGCGATCTACT
The DNA here is from genome assembly GCF_020515625.1 of Natrinema amylolyticum. Taxonomy (NCBI): domain Archaea; kingdom Methanobacteriati; phylum Methanobacteriota; class Halobacteria; order Halobacteriales; family Natrialbaceae; genus Natrinema; species Natrinema amylolyticum. The sequence continues at coordinate 928,275 of NZ_JAIWPJ010000001.1, read as the reverse complement.
ACTGGGTCGACGCTGCGGAGCTGGCGGTGCAAATCCACTCCGGCCTCCAGCCGGATCACGTCGAGATTTGAGGTGCGCGGACCGACCCCCAGCCACGAACGACCAGCACGAGCTCTGTTAGGAACGGACCGAGCACGCTTACGGCCGTGACGAGCGGAGATCCCGTGTCGACGCGATTACTCGTAAGGACGCCGTCACCCTCGTCAACGGCAACGACCGTTCCGGCTCCCGAGAGGGGGCGTTCGCCCGTCGCGGCACGTCGAGCGCACGCCGTTCCTGCTTCAGTAGCGATTCGGGTTCGACCGCGAGGTCGGCGAAGACCGTCCGCTCGTCACCCGGGTCGAGCATGAGCGTGCCACGCCGTTCGTGACAGTGGTAGAATTCTCCGTCGTGGTACACGAACCGGGCCAACTGTCCGCGGACGGGATGATCGACGGGCGGAGTAAGTGGCCCTGGCCGCTGTGGTTCGCGAGCAGCGAGCGCTAGATGACACAGAGCCAGCCTCAGTGTGCTCATAGGTCGATACCGGCGACCCAGTCGGGCGTCCACTCGGGAAAGAGCGCACCGTCTCTCGGCGTGATTGGGGTCGCCGAGTGGCGATACGTGTCGGTACCAAGTTGACGACGCCAAGGCGACGATGGCCAGTAGCGCGACGCCGGGAACGACGATCAGTGCCCGAGGAGGTGGACTACCTATTCCTCAGGGGGAAGAGCACTACTCATACGAGTGGTCGACTGCGAGGGTGGAAAACCAGTTGTTATGATTATTCCATACGGGTCCAGAGATGTCAATCCGGGGTTGCCCGATCGGTCTCTGCAGGCGCGTATCTCGAGAGAAAGGTCTCCAGATCACGGAACGCGTCGAGTCGCTCAGTCAGCGTCGTGTGGTCCCAGTGCCACCACTCGGTCGCCTCGATGCGAGCGGCCACGTCCTCGGGGAACCGCCGGCGGATCGGTTCGGCAGGGACCCCAGCGACGATAGTATATGCGGGGACGTCCCTGGCGACAACGGCACCAGCACCAACGACCGCACCGTTACCGATAGTGACCCCGGGTAGGACGACCGCGCCGTGCCCGATCCAGGCGTCGTGACCGACCTCAACCGGCTGATCGGCCCGCCACTCGAAGATAGACTCGTCGTCGCTGCCGAGGTCGTACATCGCCGCCCGGTAGGTGAAGTGGTGGGCCGTCGGGCGGTCGATCGGATGGTTCGTCGGGCCGAGCCTAGCGTCGGCCGCGACGTTGCCGAACTTCCCGACGGTGGCGTAATCGAGTTGGACACGCTCCATGAGATAGGTGTAGTCACCGATCACCGACTCGTTGAGTCGCACGTGCCGCCGGACTTCGGTCCACGCACCGAGTTCGCTCTCGGTGATCGAGACGGGGTCGTGCAGCGTCGGTTCCGGCCCGAGCGTGCGCGTCCGGTCCGGCCCGTACTCCTCGTAGTAGGTCATTGTCCGCGTCGCCCCATCGTCGAGGCGAGGATATTCTTCGGCGCGTTGGCGAATGCCTCGATGATGCCCGACTTCTCGACATCGTCGTCATCGCGGAGGGTTGAGCGGACGCGCTGGCTGACCAATTCGACTGAGCCGGCCAGCAGGAAGATGAGGATGATACAGGCCATCATCTCCGTGTAGTTGAACGTCTGACGCTGGATGTACAGCTCCAGCCCCAGGCCGCCGGCACCGATGATCCCCAGGCCGATGGCGGCCCGAACGTTGTGTTCGAGGTCGAAAGCGATCCAAGCGATGAACTGCCGGAACACTTGGCTCAGCATGCCGAAGGAAACGATCTGTGATCGGTTCGCCCCGGTCGAGCGAATCCCCTCGATAGGGCCATCCTCGATCTCCTCGAGCTCGTCGGTGAACAGCCGCCCCAAGTAGCCCGTGGTGTCGACCATGATCGCCAGCGCGCCGGTAAAGGGGGTGACGCCCGCGAGCGGAATCAGGATCAAAAACCACACTAGCCCGGGGATGGCACGGATGAGGCTCATCGTCCCGCGGAAGACGAAGTTGAACGGGTATGGGATGACCCGCTCGCTGGACATAATGCCGAAAAACAGCGCCAGTGGCAGGCCTAGCACTGTCCCGGCGAACGCCACAGCCATCGTGACGAACATCGCGCCCCAGACGATCTGGCCTCCCTCGACCGTGAGGATCAGGTTCTCTTCGATTATGAAGCTCACGTAGGCGCCCAGATCGACAAATGGGATGCCGAAGTACGTCGTTGGCGGAAAGTACTCCAGCAGCGCCTCGTAGAACTGGCCGAGCTGGCCGACCAGTTCCGCGAGATTGAACTCGATGACGCGGAGGCTAGCGTAGAACAGCAGACCAGTAGCGATCAGCCCGGCTAGCGTCCAGAGCCGCCGCCGAGTCTTGCGGCGCTTCATATCCTGAAGTTTCTGTTCGGCCGGCGAGTCGCCGGTCTCCTCGTACCCAAAGTAGGCCGCGAGAGACTCTCCTTCGGACGGCGGCGTACTCATGCTTCGATCCCTCGCTGGACGCCTTCGACCGCGCCCTCGTCAGGGTCGTCGGAGTCGTCGTCGATGGCATCGAGAGCGTCCTCGACAGTATCCTCCTGCTCGGCTAAGCCGACGGTCTCGACGCTCCCGTACAATTCGTCGATCAGTTCAGGCGTGAGTTCATCACGTCGGACATCGAACAGTTTCTGGCCGTCGCGAAGGCCGATGAACCGGTCGCCGAAGTGAGCGGCGATGTTGACTTGGTGGAGGCTCACCAGCGCGGTCACGTCGTGTTGCTTGGCAGCCTTCCGGAGATACCCCATCACCGTCTCGGCGCTGGAGGGATCGAGGCTCGCAACCGGCTCGTCCGCCAGCAGCAACCGCGGGTCCTGAACGAGCGCACGGGCAATGCCGACGCGTTGCTGCTGGCCGCCAGACATCTGGGAGACCCGTTGATGGCTCTCGTCCAGGAGGCCGACGGTTTCGAGCGCCTCCAGCGCGCGGAGTTTGTCCTCGCGGGACTGCCACTGGAGCATACTCTTGAGCATCGAGACGCGGTTGAGAGAGCCCGTAAGTGCGTTGAGGTACGCCGAGACACCGTCGACGAGGTTGTGCTGCTGGAAGATCATACCAATGTCGGTCTGCGATCTCGAGATCACCTCGTCGTCAAGGTAGATGCTCCCCTCGGTCGGCTCGGTCAGCCCATTGATACACCGCAGTAGCGTTGACTTGCCAGCCCCGGACTCGCCCAGCAGGACGGCGAACTCGTCTTCTATCTCGAAGGACACGTCTTCCAGAGCCGTCACGTCCCCGTACTGTTTCGACAGGTTCTCGACTTTGAGTGTGCTCATTGTGTTGAAAACTGGGTGTCGGGCGGTCAGGCCGCCGGATCGATACCAACGGTGTTCATACGCTCGATGACCGGCTTGTAGTCCTCGATCGAGGTGTCTCTCAGCGTGGTAAACGGCAGTTCCTCGTCGTCGTAGTCCTCGGGGTAGTATTGCTCGATCAGGTCCTGATCGGAGTTGCGCAGCACCTCGCCGATCTCCTCTTTCTTATCGGACTCCCAGCTACTGCGTGCATACATCGGCTGTTTCGGAATCGGGAACGACCACCAGATCGGCTCGAACTGGGGCGTCTCGGTGCCCATCGTGTCGAGGAAGGAGCTCTTTTCGTCGACGCGGTCGGGAACCTCGGTTCCCTCGGGCAGGTGCGGGATACCGTTGCCGCCCCAGGTGGTCGCGCCGACGGCTTCGCCGTTGGCGAGACGCTGAAGCGCCTGATCGTGGTCGGTGAACGTCGCGTCGAAGTCGACGGGGTCTTCCTTCGGCGCGTCGCCAATGTCGAGTCCCGCTTCTTGGAGCGTGTACAGCGCGAAGATGGATCCGCTGGTCGAGAGCCGATCGGCGAAGGCCCACTCCTTGCCTTCGATGTCAGTGCGTTCCTGGATATCCGATCCCGGCTGGACCAGCATTAGCGAGAAGTAGAACGCCGAACCGCCCGTCACAGTCGTCCCGTAAACGTCCATGATATCGGGCTTTGAGAGGAGCGTGATGTCGTCCATCCCGATCTCGGCCTGCTCGCTTTCGAGGGCGGGTCGGATCGCCGAGTAGTCTGTCGGGACCTGCATCTCGATGTCGACGCCGTCGACCTCGCCGTTGAGGAGGTTTTGGACCGGCTTGTACCGCCGCCGGGCGTCGGCCGGCGTGCCCGGTGTCAGTAGCATCGTGATGGTCTCGGCACCAGAGTTACTACCGCTGCTGAGACCCAAACATCCCGAAAGTCCTGCGGTGGCAGCAAGCGTAGCGCTGCCGGCGATGAACTTTCGTCGCCCAGTCAATCCCGAATCGGGACTGTTGTTCGGTGTCGATACCCCTGAACCGTCGTCGGTCGGCTCCTCGGACATCAACTCATTTCTGGAAGATGGGTCGAATAACGATTGGCTGTATAGAGTCCGAATCGTCCGTAGTGGGCGCCGATCTTCCCGGTTCGATACGATACTGAAGTCGATAGTCCGTACTCGTCTGTACTTTGTATCTCGGGGTAAGGAATGAACCCCGAAGGCGAGCGAGCCATAGAGAGTACCGAGAGAATTCTTATGCAGTCGTTTGGACGTGTTTCGACCGAGTGTATGGTTGATCCACACGATAGATCTGATCGGTTCGAGCTGATCGCCTCCTGCGAGGGGGCGACACTCGCTCAGTTCGCCAACGACGTGCTCGAAGATGACCCGCCGCTGTCGGTCCGTCAAGAACCGCGGCCACAGTTACTGATGCAACAGGTGTGTGACCCAGTCGAACGTCGTCCGTTCAACCTCGGCGAAGTTCTGGTGACACCCGCGGAGGTCGAACTCGAGGGGACACGCGGCTTTGCCATGGTGCCGGGCAAGGGCGAACGGGCCGCGCTCTCGGGCGCAATCGTCGACGCTGCTGTCGCCGCGGGCCACGAGGAGACACCTGCGATCGTCGCCACCCTAGAAGACGTGGCCGCCCGTCAGCGCGAACAGCGACGTCAGGACTGGGCCCAAAGCAAACACACAGCCGTCGAATTCGAGACGATGGAGGGCCAAGAGTGAGGGCCCTCGGCATCGATCCCGTTCACGACACCCGCCAGACGTTCGACGGGCTACTGGAGGCGATGAGTCGGCCCGGAACCGTCCACGCCGTCCCGGCGCCCGCGGACCACGCCGTCGTGGCGACCCTCGTCGACCACGAGGTGACGCTGGCGACCGACGACGAGACCGTGCGGGCCGCCCTGACCGATCAGGGCCGGCTCAAACGCGCTCCGTGCGGGAAGGCGGATATCGTCCACGCCCGCGAACACATCGATTGGGAGGTGCGGGACTGCAAGCGCGGCTCGCTGACCGAGCCCAGCGACGGGGCGACCGTCGTCTACCGCGTCGAAACCCTCGACGACGACGCGGGCGACGGAACCACGCTGAGCCTTTCGGGCCCCGGTGTCGACGGGACGGCAACACTGTCGGTGGCCCTGCCCGAGGCGGAACTGTCCGCGCTCGTGGCGGTCCAGTCCGACTACCCGCGCGGCGTCGACGCCATCTTTGCCACCGAGGATCGCGTGGCCGCACTCCCGCGGTCGGTAACGACGGAGGTGGTCTGAATGGGGTACGTCGCGGTTACTGCCGGGGAGGAACTCATCGAGCGCGCCGAGAAGTTGTTCGAGAAACAGCGCATCGACGACGATTCCGACGATATCGGCGTCGATCAGATCGAGGGGCAACTCGGTCGCCTCACTGCACAGGCAATGAGTGAGGGCGGCCTCTACGCTCCACGACTGGCCGCGCTGGCGGTCAAGCAGGCCCAGGGAGACACTGTCGAGTCCGCGTTCCTGCTGCGGGCGTACCGCTCGACGCTGGAACGGTTCGACGAGACGGCCACAGTCGATCCGGGCGAGATGATCGCCAGTAGGCGAGTTTCACCGGCGTTCAAGGATGTCCCAGGTGGCCAGATCCTCGGCGCGACCAAGGACTACACCCAGCGACTGCTGGATTTCGACCTCGCCGCCGGTGACTCCGAGGACCCCACCACCGAGTGGGATCTCGACGACGAGGGCGATCCCGAACGGCTGACCAACGTCACGGAACTGCTCCGGGAAGAAGGGCTGTTGCACGAACCCGACGAACCGGAGGTCGACGAACCCAATGACACGACCCGGGAGTCGGTCACACACCCGCCCGAGCGCGACGAGGTCCTCCAAGAACTAGCCCGTGGCGAGACCGGCGCGGTGACCGCTCTGGGCTACTCCGCACTGCGGGGGTACGGCCAGGTCCACCCGACGCTGGCGGAGGTCCGGGTCGGACGCCTGCCCGTCCAGATCGAACACCCGTACACCGGTGAGGAGGTGACCGTCACCTACACCGAGGTCACCGAGTCCGAGGCGGTCGTCCCCGTCTACGAGAAGCGCGAAGACCCACAGTTCGCGTTCGGGTACGGCCTGACCTTTGGCCGCAACGAACGCAAGGCCATCGGGATGACCATCCTGGACGCCTCAATCCAGCTCGATAGCGACGACGAACCCGCCGAGAACGCCGAGTTCGTCCTCGACACGGTCGACGGGATGGACTCCTTCGGCTTCATCGAACACCTCAAACTACCCCACTACGTCACGTTCCAGTCGATCTTGGACCGCATCCGCTCCATCCGAGAGCGCAAGGGGTTGAGTGAGGGCGGCCGCGTCGAAACCGACGAACAACCTGCGGACCCAGCAGTCGCGGGAACGAGTGACGATGACTGAACATACCACCACCAACGACGTATCGCCTGGCGGGGGCACGCCCGTCGCGACCGACTCCGTCGACGCCGCTCTCGAGTCCCTAGACAGTGACGGCCTGGAGGGATACAATTACGCGTACCTCGACGAGCATACCAAACGCGAAGTCCGACGCTCGATACTGAAAGCCGTCGCCATCCCTGGCCATCAGGTGCCCTATGCCTCCCGGCCAATGCCGCTGGCCCGTGGGTGGGGCACCGGCGGTATTCAGACCTCACTGTCGATCCTCGGTCCCGAGGACACCTTCAAAGTGATTGACCAGGGCGCGGACGAGAGCGTCAACGCCGCCAACATCCGGCGGCTGGCGGAGAACACCGCCGACGTAGCGACGACGACTGACACCACTGAGGCGGACCTGATCCAGAGTCGCCACCGCATCCCCGAAGAGGTGCTCACCGATGAACAGCGCCTGGTGTTGCAGGTTCCGATCACCGACGCGCTGCGGAAGGTCGATCCCTCGGACGCGGCTAACCGTCGGCGACACGCTCACAAGAACTATGGGAAAATGTGGGTCCACCTTTACGAAAATATCGTCGAGTACGGCGAGATTAAGATCTCCTCTCGGTATCCGACGATGGTCGCCGGGCGCTATCTGATGGACCCCTCGCCGATCCCGCGATGGGACGTGCCGAAACTCGATCACGCGGACCATCTCACGATACTGGCTGCGGGCCGGGAGGCGCGTATCTACGCCGTCCCGCCGCACACTGAGGTCGAACCACTGGCCTTCGACGACCGGCAGTTCACCGTCGAGCGCTTCCCCGAGCAGGCCTGTCACACCTGCGGGTCGACCGACACCTACCTCGTCGAGGTCTCAGAGGAGACCACCGAGGACGGAGACAACGCCTTCGAGACCCGCTACGCCTGCAACGACTCGAGTTTCTGTGAGAAACGCCGCAAGAACCCCGATCTCCCGAAGGACCATCACCTCGAGGAGGAGGTCGATTGGGGACCGGGGACGCCCGACACGGCTGCGGATGGCGCCGGAACTGCGACCGAACAGGGAGGTGCCAGAGAATGACGCTGCTGGAAGCTTACGACTTGCAGAAGCGTTACGGACCCGGCTGTCCTCGCTGTGTCGAGTCGACCGGTGACCGCGCGGGTACGAATCAGTGTCCCCACTGCGGAAGTGTTGTCGCCTGTGCCGAAGCCGACCTCAGCGTCGAGGCCGGGGAGGTGTTGGGCATCGTCGGCGAGTCCGGATCTGGCAAGTCCAGCCTCGCAGAACTGCTCGCGCTTGAGCGCGATGACGACGCTACAACTGCCGGCGAGGTCAACTACGCGGGCCACGACGGCAATCTGCTGGAGGTGGACTACGAAACGCGCCATGACCTCCGCACGGGCGAGATCGCGCTCGTCCACCAGCACATCCGCGACGGCCTGAACCTCGAGTTTACCGGCGGCGGCAACGTCGCGGAGAAACTGCTCTCGGCCGGCCAGCGCTCCTACGAGGATGTCCGCGCGCGCATTCGGGATCTCTTCGATGAGACGGAGGTCCCGGCCGCTCGGATGGACGACCCCACAAGCACCTACTCCGGGGGGATGCAGCGGCGCGTCCAGATCGCCCGCGCGCTGGCGACCGACCCAGCCCTGGTCGTGCTGGACGAACCGACCACGGGGCTCGACGTGAGCGTCCAGGCCCGCGTACTGGACATGTTCCGACGCGTCCAGCGGGAAGAAGGCGTCGCCGCCATCGTGGTCTCACACGACCTGAGCGTCGTCCGCCTACTCGCCGATCGGACGCTCGTAATGCGCCACGGCCGCATCGTCGAGTCCGGTCTCACCGATCGCATCATGGAAGACCCGCACCACGAGTACACCCAGACCCTCATCAATTCAGTCATATGACAGTCCTGTCAGTCGATGGTCTCTCCAAAACCTTCGACATGCACGTGCTCGGCGACACCCAAGTCGTCGGCCTCGACGATGTTTCGTTCGACGTCCGCGAGAGCGAGTTCCTCGCTGTCGTCGGAGAGTCCGGCAGCGGCAAGTCCTCGCTGTTGAAGTGTCTGTACCGCACCTACGATCCCAGTTCGGGCGAGGTCGTCTACCACGGTCCCGACGGCGACATCGATCTGGCCTCGTGTCCTGACCGGACGGTCATCGACCTCCGGGGGGACAGCATCGGCTACACCTCGCAGTTCCTCGACGAGATTCCCCGGGTCCCCGCGGTCGACGTGGTCGCTCGGCCGCTGGTCGAACAGGGGGTCGACCCCGAGGACGCACGGTCGACTGCTCGTGACCTGCTGTCGGCGCTGTCGGTGCCCGAGGAGTTGTGGCAGGCATACCCGGCGACCTTCTCCGGCGGCGAGCGCCAGCGAGTGAACCTCGCACAGGCGCTCGCGCCGAAACCGGATCTACTCTTGCTGGACGAACCGACCAGCGCGCTCGACCCCGACACCCGCCAGGCCGCGATCGACCTCCTTTCGACGTATCTCGGTTCGGAGACGACGGTCATCGGCGTCTTCCACAACACGGACGTGGTCGATGCCGTCGCGGATCGAGTGGTCGTCTTGGACGACGGTCGCCTCCAGCGCGTCGTCCCCACCGAGGCGTACGACGAGGAGGTGGTGATCGGATGAGTTCAACCGCCCAAACCACCGATGAAAGTGTCGCCGTCGTTGGCGGACGCGTCGTTACGCCCGAGGCCGTGCTCAAGGGCGGCGTTCGTACCGAGGGCGACCGCATCGTCGAAGTCGGGGTCGTCGACGACGACGCCGATACTGTAATCGAAGCCGACGGCCGCCTTATTATGCCCGGCCTGGTCGACCTCCACGGCGACGACATCGAGAGGCACCTCCACCCGCGTTCGGGCGCTCGAATGGCGCTACCGATGGCGCTTGCCTCGGCCGATCGTGCAAACATCTCGGCGGGTATCACGACGAAGTTCCACGCCATTTCCTTCGAGCGCGACGAGGCGGAGGACCGCTCGCCCGAACTCGCAGCGACGTTGACGGCGGCCATCGCCAACGACGACGATCTGCTTGCGGACCACCGCCTGCACGCCCGCTGTGAAGTCACCCAGAAGCAATGCGTCGACGCGGTGCTGGAAGTCGTCGAGGACGGTCACGCCGACCTCGTCTCGGTGATGAGCCACATCCCAGGCAAGGGCCAGTTCCGGGACATCAAAGCGTTCAAACGGTACTACGAGAACGCCAGCGACCGCTCGGCCGAGGAGGCGGAAGAGATGATCGAGGAACGCAGCGACATCTCGATGGCGACGCTGCGCGAGCGCATCGACCGGGTCGTCGGGGCCGCTCACGACGCCGGTGCAGTGACGGCCTCCCACGACGATGAGGACCCGACGGAGGTCGAGCGGCTGGCTGACTCGGAGGTAGATATCACGGAGTATCCCATCACGCTGGAGACGGCCGAGCGCGCCGCCGAAGTCGGCATGACCACGGCGATGGGTGCGCCCAATCTCGTCCGCGGGGAGAGCCAGTGGGGCAACCTCTCGACGGCCGACGCCATCGACGCCGGCGTCGTCGACACCCTCGTGGCCGACTACCACCCGCCGTCGCTGCTCGCGGCCGCGTTCGTCGACACCGGTGAACCCCTGCCCGAGCGGGTCAACCGCGTCAGCGCCAATCCCGCCGACGCGGTCGGTTTCGACGACCGCGGTCGGATCGAAGTCGAGGCGCGAGCCGACTTGCTACTCGTTGACCGTGATCCCACACCGACGGTCGCCAGCGCTCTCGTCGCAGGCCAGCCGGTGTACCGCGCCGATCGGGGGGTGCGATGACTCCGAGCGTCGGCGCAGCGATGGACATCCGCTTCGGAGAGACCGTCGAAGAGTTCATGCGCTACGTTACCGACCTCGGACTAGACCACGTGGAGTTCAAACGTGAGTACCTCGCGGGCCATCCGGAGACGCCCGGTCCCGAGCGGATTCGGGAACTGTCCAACCGTTACGGCGTCAGTGTCACTTACCACGCGCCCTTCCGAGACTGGAACGTCGGCAGTTATAATGAAGTGGTCCGGCAGGACTCCGTCAAGCGGGTCAAGCGGACGCTCGATGACGCTGCCGAGGCCGGGGCCGGGGCCGTCGTCGTCCACGGTGGGTCGGTCCCGAAGCGCTACCCCGAGTGGGTCCGCGACCGCGCGAAACAGAACGCGCTACGCTCGCTTGCGGAGTGTGCCGAGTACGCTCAACTGGTCGGTGTGCCGCTGTGTCTCGAAAACCAGCCGATCAATGAGCAGAAGCGGCGCTACACTACGACGCCGGCGGATCTCGCGTCGATGCGGAATACCGTCGACGTGCCACCCCAGTATCTCGGCGTCACGCTCGACGTGGGACACGCGAAGGTCAACGGCTACGACTGGCGCGCGTTCGTGGAGGAGTTTGGCCACCGGATCCGGGTCTGTCACCTCCACGACAACGACGGCACTACCGACCAGCACGAGCCGTTACCCGACTACGAGTCGGTTGTCGAGGCGATTCCGGCAGACTACTTCGTTTTCGAGATGAAGTCCGTCGACGATCTGGCGACAAGCGTCGGCACCGACAAAACGCCCCCCGAAACGGAGCTGACAGCCCATGAGTGATCGATGGGCGGGCGACTATGATGCCGTCGTCTTCGACAACGACGGCGTGCTGGTCGCGCCAACTGAGCGCGAGGTACTTGTCGATGCCGTCATGGATTCGTTTCGAGCCTTCGGCGTCGAAATCGACCGTGCGTTCGCACGACGGACGGTCGCCGAGGATACCGTTCCGATCGAGGCAGCCCGCGAACACGGACTCGATCCGGAAGCGTTCTGGCATCACCGCGAGTTGACCGCCAGCCTCGCCCAGCAGACCCACGTCCGGGATGGCGGCAAGCAAGTCTACGACGATGTCGCGGCGCTCGGACAGCTAGACCTACCCCTCGGGATAGTGAGCAACAACCAGCACGCAACGGTCGAGTTCCTGCTCGCACACTACGATCTGGACGGGTTCAGGACGGCCTACGGTCGACAGCCGACGCTCGCAGATGCGGCCCGACGCAAGCCCGAGTCGGACTATCTCGAGCGGGCGCTGGCGGACCTGGATGCGAACGAGGCGCTGTACGTCGGTGACTCCGAGAAGGACATCGTCGCGGCCCGGCGCGCCGGTATCGACTCGGTCTTTCTCCGCCGGGACCACGTCGCGGACGTGGTCCTCTCAGTCGAACCAACCGCTGAGGTGCCAGACCTCCAGACGCTAGTCGAAGCACTGACCGAACAGCGCTGACAGCGACCGTTACTTTCCTTCTCGGCTCCGGAAAACATCGAAGTACGGACTCTACGGACGATAGGTTCACAGTGAGACTGTTCGGGGTTAGAGTATGCACCGACGAGCCGTTCTCGGGACGCTTGCCGCGGGTTGCGGGACACTGTTTGCAGGCTGTTCCGAGTCGAGAGTCAACGGGGTAGTCGTCTCAAACGAAACGTCGCTTGTCTTCTCCCACGAGTACTCGACGCAGGCGACGTACTCTGGCACCCAGGTCGTCGTCGACGTGACAGCCGAAAACGAGGGGGTCGAGCCAATCACGCCGGAGGTTCCGGTCCCACAAGTCGTCTGCACGTTCTTAGACAACGGCGGCGAAACACTTCACCAATCGGGGCTCAAGCTGAAGGAGTTCATCGGCGTCGAAGAAACGATTACGTTGGAGTTCACGCTGGCGGTCGATGTCGACGATGTGACTCATTACGAACTCCGGAGTGAATGGGTCGAGGAGTAACAACATCGCGCTCGAGTAAGACGAATACCAGGTACTGCGTATCGTCTACCTCTCATCAACGTTCCTGAAATTGTATAAATAGTTGCTCGGTGGTAAGTACAGGTATGGGACGTATCACGCTGAACTGGCTAATCGTCTGCGGTGGCGCGCGCTGTGTTGCGGTGAGTCAGTGACGAACCGCAGCTCGAAGCCGTGCGAGCGAATCGGTTGGGGGAGGGCGTGGCAATTCCCTGTTGCAACGGTAGTAAAATGCTTCTTTTTACCCACCCAACCAGACTCAACTGCCACATTCACACTCTGTATTTACTATGAGCGCTGAAAATCATCAATAGTTTACGATTCTAACAACCCCACCGAAATCGTCTCTGAGAGGTGATCTGCGGTTCCGAAGTGAGGTTCTGACTGTCGAGGAGCTAAATTCCTCGTAGAACAGCTTTACGGTCAATCTCCGTTCTCTAGCGAGCGCCAATTTTTCTGTGCCCCTTCAGGGTGCGGGGCAGCTCAATGAGGCCTCGCGTGAAAAATCGAATGTCGACGAATCCACTCTCCAAACTCGAGTTTACGCGACGGACGGCGAAACGAGCCCAGTACGAAGCGTTCGAATACACGCTCACACCGACGGGCGTTCGCGTCAGAAACGGCAGTCACGCAAAGCCAAAAGAACACGAGTACGTTGTTACTGTCACGAACGGACTCCCGATCGCCTGTGAGTGCCCCGCAGATGACCATTACGAGGGGGCATGCAAACACCGAGTAGCGGTCGCGATCTGCAGGCCAATTCTTGAGGCAGTTACTCAGCAGCAACTCACCACCGACGGTGGAAGGCCGATCGAATCCCACGAGAGAACTGCTCACTCCGACCTGCAAGCGAACGCCGAAAACGTGGCGGCGAAAGAAGAGTGCGACTGTCCCGAGACCGGAGAGCCGTTTCCCTGCTGGAACTGTGTCCGCACTGGTCGCCGAACGCTCGAGGAATGCAGATGAGCATTTTCGAATGGCTTCAGGGCCGCTCCAAACGAACTCCGACAACGATCGTCGAGTGCCGGAACTGCGGAACGACGCTCGAAACTGACCGAGATCGTTGCCCATATTGTCGGATCAACGATGTAGTCATCCTGGATATTGGTTGATTATTTCACTTGCCATTCTGATGCTGGTACCAGATATAGTCTAGATATGGTTTTTCGCCATCTATAGGTAATTACTAGTCTAATATATACGTAAACTATATTATCAGCAACGGCTGAGAGAGTGTGACGATCCGAGAAGTACTCGCGTGAATCTCTACGCTGGGTTCTTTGAGAGACTTCACTGGATCGAAGTACCTACCAATGCATCCCAAAATCCCGTTTTTGGTCCAATCCGGAGAGACAGACGAACCGTCGAACGTGTCTCCTCAAGTCGTACGCTCCGGTCTCGGAACGCTTGCGCTGTTACTGGTTATCGCCGTGGATCCGGTCCTCGCACAGGATAACATCGTTTGCGACGCTGAAGGGTTGCCCGGAATGATATCCGGGTTCTTCCAGATCACGACCGCACTCGGTCTCATGGGCTTAGTGGTCGTCTGGCAAGTCGACTCGCTCGTTGAGATGTTCACGATGAACCTCGAACAGAAGAAGAACCTGAAGATGCACAAGCGAACGGCGCTGAAATCCGCGGTTGTTCTGATGATCCTCGGGCCGCTGTATACGGTCGCTGGCTCGACGATGGGGCTTCCGTTAGCCGAGTGCGTTAATCTCGTCCCGTGGTAATGTTGACCAGTGAGCAGTTCGACTCGAGTCGGAGGCCCTGATGCGATTCGAGGGACGGCCATTCCTCATCGCAGCCGTCGGAATCGCTATCGCGTTCAGTGGGACCGATATCGTCAGCGCCGACGCTTCGTTCCAGACGAATACCGGCGATCACGGATTGGACGAGAACGAGACGGCAACCCTGTGGTCGAAAGCGCCGAACGCGTGCATAAGCAACGCTGAGTACGAAGAGAGATACGGCGAAGCGCGGACCGTGATGCAGGAACTCGGCAACTGTACGGATATCACGTTCAAAACGCCGCCCGACACGGCCGAGCGCTGGACCGCCTCTGACTACGAATCACTCGAGGGAGGCGATACGGAAACCTCGATTTATCCCACGCACGCGGCGCTCACGGACTCTGCGCTCGTCGCCGACGCCCACGTAACGGCGTTTGCGATCCATCCGTCGACGAGAACGCATTTGGACGCGAATGAGACGGTTCACTACATCGCACCGAGAGGCGAGCTCCGTGGACTCGTTGATTACCGCGTCCGTCTCGCGAACAACTCGTCGATCCAGACTCACGGGATCGAGGAAGTCCGGCTACTACGCGATGACGAGCTCGTCGATACCATCGGCGGGACACAGACACCGATCTTCGAGTACGGGTTCGACCAGGGCGGAGAAGCGACGCTGACGCTCGAGGCGGATATCAGCGCTCGAGTCGAGCAGGAGGGAGAGAACGAGACGGTGGTGATCACTGACAACGTGACCGTCTCTCAGGATCTCGCTGTCGAGATCTACGACCTCCGCGCATCGATCTATCACGCATCGTATCCCAACGGCGATAGCGGCGTCGCGATCTATCACGCACAACCGTGGCACGGATATACGCTTTCGGACGACGGCGAAGCGAAGGTCCGTGGCGTGTGGCGATATTACACCGCTCGCGATACGAACTGGGACGAACTCACGAAGGCGACTCGAGCGACCCGGGAGACGATCCAATCCGACGCACTCCCGGTGTACGTTCACGCCTATCCCTCCGAATTAGGTCCGCGGACAGAACCGGTCCGCGACGGCCCCGAAATCCTCGAGGTCTGGGGAACTGAGAGTTCCTCGCCGGAGCTGTCGATCCACGAGAACGTCGATATCGACGTGGTCTCCGAGACGTACACGCGATCGTACGGACTCGCGCTCCGTCACGATGGCATCGATTCGGATGCCATCACCGTCGACGGGATCGTTCGCGGTGTCTCCGCAGACATCGTCGAACCCGAGGGCGGCTCGGAGCGAGAGATTCGCGAGAGCGATCTCTCCGTCGAAATCGTCGACTCGAACGCGACTGCCATAACGTTGCGGATCGAACTTCGCGATGCAGAGACGGGATCCCCGATCGCACTCGAGCGTTCGGTCGCTGATCCTCGATTCTCACTGATCGGTCACGATTCGCGCGAGGGCACCATCTCGATCGGCGATCAACAGATCCGGACGAACGCAGCGGGCGTTGCGGAGGTGGTGATCACCCAGCCGGGGATCTACACGGCGGAGTACCATCCGGGCTCGTGGCGATCACACAGTCCCGCATACATCGGTGATACGGCGACCGAAACGTGGCACCCGCTCGCGACACTGACGGGCTGGTTCGTACTCCTGGTCGACTTCGTTCGATATGCCATCCCCTTTGCAGTCGCGCTGTACGCTGCGAAGCGAATCGGACTCTTCCTGAACAGCAGAGATACCCTATGACACACGAGCAGTACACCCTACACAGACACATCGCCCTCGAGAGCGTCCTCGCTGGAAGCAGCGCCGCTCTCTCCGGGTACACTCCCTCGAGTGATTCTGGCGGCTCGAGAGGTGATGCCATCCAGAGCAGTGCAGTCGCCAAACTCGCTCCGGCAATTGACTATCCCGATCGCATGATTCCGTACCTCGAGAGAGACGCCGAAGCGTGTAATATCGAAACCGAGGAGGCAGCATAATGTCGCCGTGGTCGCTTTCGGATATCGGGATCAAATGGTTCGAAGATGCAGTTGACAAGATCATAGACTGGTTCCAAGAGGGACTAACGGACGGCTACAACGTGATCACGGCCCAGATTTTCGGGACGCCAACCCCGGAAACAGATGGTGCGTTCGTATTCGGACAGCCAACGAACGTGCCCTGGGTCGAAATCCATAGCAGCCTCGTCGCCGGCGATATCATGCTCGTCGCCTTGTTACTACTCGTAGCGTGTGTCCAAGGCCGACACACGATTCGAATCTTCAATATCGGCAGTACGTATGAGACTCGAAAGGCGAAACGAAGCGCGTGGACGGGTGCCTTTTTGATCGTAACCTGGTACTGGCTCGCCGTCTTGGTCCTCTATCTCGTCGACGGTTTCACGATTGCACTCCTCCCAGACATTGCAACCGTTATCGATGCGATGACTGGGTTACTCCTGACGAGCATTTCGAACCCGATTCTCGCTCTCTTTCTGACGGGAGTCGGTGCCACAGCGATGTGGATCCTTCAAGCCCTATTCTTCCTCCGCGAGATCATGTTGTACATCTTGATTTATGCGATGCCGATCGGGATCGCTTTGGCATACGGCAATCTTCCCGTCGTTTCGCATATCTCGAAAACGGTCTGTATGAAGTTCGTGCCGCTTGCGATCATGCCGATTCCAGTGGCGCTGTTGTTCAAAGGCTACGAACTTCTCTTCCGCGAGGGGGCGGACTCTGTCCTTATTCCGAACAGCTCATTCTTGAGCACCCTCATCGCAGTCACGCTCCCGCTCCTCTCGATCGTCATCGTCTGGAAACTGTTCGCGTACGCCAGCCCGATGACGGCGCAGATCATCGGCACGACGACGAAGGTAGGCGTAACTGCAGGTGCAGCGATTAGCGCTGGTGTCGTTGCCGGCCCTGCTGCCGCAGCGACGACAGCGACATGGGGACCGAAAGCGGCCGTCGGCTATTCCGCCGTCTCGAAGATGCGCCAACAGGGTTCCCCATCCCAAGCGAGCGGCAGTACCGACGGACGAACCGACCACGACAACGTTGCGACAGACGCGTACGGCCAGGACGGTGTCCCGGCGTACCGTCGAACTGAGAACGACCCGGGATACTACTGATGACGCAAGAACGAGACGCGGCCGGCCGTCGAATCATGGATGAACTGGGCGAAGCGAATCGAATTCCACTCCTCAATATCGAAGAAGGTGACGTCTACATCTTACTCGGGTTTCCGATCGGTGGCCTCCTCGTCGGTGGCCTCATCGGACTCGAGGGTGCGATCTTTCCGTTCGTCCTCTTGGGAGTCATCGCAGGCGGTGCGGTCGTCTATTCGTCACCGAGCCATCTTCCGGCATCGACGTGGCTAGGCGATCTCTATCGATACTACTGCAAACGACCCAGATTCACCTACAGTACCGGATCGAGTTCGGATTCCGACGAAGCGAGTACGGACGGCGGTCTCGTGAGTTACACGCCGTTCCAGCCTGACGAACGGACACAGGATCTCACTAACGTCTGCCGGGCGTGGCCGGGTGCCGGTTCCATCGAACGAACCGATGGCGCGATGGAAGCGCTCCTCGAGATCGATCCCGGGAACATGGATTTCGCGATGTCCGGTGACTGGGCACAGATACAGCGCCTCGGTGAGGAGTTCGCGAACCGCGAACTCGACTTCGAACTCACGTTCCACGCGACGACGCGTTCCTTCCCGGTCGAGCGATTGGTCGACCGGATCGACGACCGGCTTACCGATGAGGACGTCAAGCGAAATCCGATCTTCCGGGAACTCCTCGAGGAGTATCGCGAGCGACGCCCGACCGAGCTCGAGGCGACTCAACAGCTTCGGTACTTCCTCGGCGTTTCGGTCGCCCCACTCGAGGTCTACAACCGCTATCAGGACGAGCGCTCGCCAGCCGAGAAGCTCACCACGTTTCCAGGAATCGGGTTCCTGTTCAATCCGTTCGTGACCCGGCGAAAGAGTATGGCCGACGCCGAGATCAGGGCGGCGATGTTCGATAAACTGGACGATCGCTGCCGGGCCATCCAAACGGAGTTCGTCCAGAAGACGCCGGGGTGGTCCGCCCGTCGACTGACGACGGTCGAACTGTTCGTCCTCTCGATGGACTTCTGGAACGGTGAGGAACACACCGACGGCGACGCCGCGATCCGCGAGCAACCCGTTATCGATCACGAACGGAGGGACGACTGATGACCGGCCATCTCTCGATCGTGAACGCAGTCATGGTCCCCGATCCCGGAACGCAGAGCGGTCTCGCTCTCTATCTGGGCATCACCGCTGCGCTCACGCTCCTTGCGAAGATCGCATGGGATCGCTGGCATGCAGCGGAGGTCGAAGAGATCGAACTCGGTGAACTGCTCAATGAAGAGCGTCTCGAAAATGGGCTCGACGAAGGTGCCCTTCTCGATGACGTTGCAGAACAGCACAGGCACGCGATTGCACCGGCAGCGATCGAGTGGGATACCCGTACCGCGCGTGTCGGCAACCAATGGACGTCCACGCTGTATATCGCCGACTATCCCGATTACCCGAAAGACGGGTACTTCAACGAACTGTTCGAGCTCACCGACGTCGAGTTCGACCTGACGGTTCACATCACGCCGAAGGATCAGCAACAGGCGCGTGACGAACTCCAGCGGGTCGCAGACGATCTCCGAGCCGATGCAGACCTCGAGCAGAGCGTACGCGGTGCGTACCTTCAGGAGCGAGCAGTCGAGGCGGTCTCGACCTACAAGAGCGTCGAGAACGGCAGTCGCGTGTTCGACCAGGGAACGTTCATCACGGTCCGTGCGGCGACTCGTGACCAGCTTCGGGATGCCGTCCGCACCGTCAAGAGTCGCCTCCGCGAGGAACCGGCAGGGCTCTCACCTAAGACGGCCATCTGCAAGCAAGATCTCGCGATTCAGGCGACGGCACCGATCGGTCCCAATCCCCTCGGCCGGGAGGCGACTGCACTCGGCGGGGCCGTCGGTGCGCTGTTAGCGTCACCACACAATGCGACGATCCTCGAGGACGGTGGCGTCGAATTCGGCGATCACTGGCGGAATCAGAGCCCCGTCGTGATCGACCCGTTCGCTCGAGAAAACGGGTATGCGATGTTCACGATCGGTGATCCCGGTTCGGGTAAATCGTTCGGCGCGAAGCAGAACTTCATCCGCTCGATCGAACACAGCGAGGATTGCATCGGGATCATCCTAGAGCCGCTGAACAACTGGGCAGGCGTCGCCGAAGCCCTCGGCGGTGAGCGCATTACGATCGGTGGGAACATGGGTCTGAACCCACTCGAAATCAAGCCGACACCCGAACGAGTACAGCGAGCGATGGGGGAAGACGCCAGCCCCTACCGAGAAAAGCTCGATAGCGTGATGAGTTTCCTCTCGAACTACTTCGCACTCCGCGGGATTCGACTCGGCGATCGGCGAACGACGCTCGAGACGGCGATCGAGAGCGCCTACGACCACAAGGGAATCACCGACGATATCGCGACGCACCACAACGAGAGTCCGACGATGCGTGACGCTCTCGATATTCTCGAGGGGATGGTCGACGACCCTGACGAACACGTCGTCCGCACTCACGAGGAGGCGACCAAGATCCGTGAGGACGCGACGTGGCTCATCGACCAGTTACGTTCCTTTGACGAGGGCGGCCGGTATGAGAATCTCGGACGGGAAACGGAGTTCGATATCCGTGACGAGAAGGTGATCTATCTCGATCTCGCCCAACAAGAGGGGAGTCTCGGCGGCAGTACGAGTCTCATCATGCAACTGCTGATCTCGGCGGTCTACGAGCGAGCGAAAGAGACGGACAAGGAGGTCGTCTTCGTTATTGACGAAGCCCGCTACATCATGCAAGACGCAGCGAGTCTCGAGTATCTCGAGATCGTCTTTCGGCATCACCGTCATCACGATCTCTCGATCCGTCTCGTCACCCAGACCGTCGACGAGTTCTTTCAGCATCCCGAGTCAGAGGCGATCATCGACCAGTGTGCAATCAAGCAGTTCCACCACCTCGACGGAATGGACCGCGAGTGGGCCGACGAATTTGGCCTCAATTCCGCACAGATGCGGTTCATCCAGGACGCCGTCCCCGGAAACGATCTGGCGGGCTACTCAGAGGCCCTCGTCGGCGTCGACGGCGAGTGGCGCGGTATCGAAGTTCGGGCGCTGGATAACGAAAAAGAAGTCATCGACTTCGATCCGAAATCACAGTCTCAGTCCCAGTTGCCAGGCCACTCTAGCGATACCGCCGACGATGTTTCTGACCGCACCAAGGGTAGCGGTCAGAGTCCTCGAGGATACTCTGACTGAAAGATATGATTGACGAAAACGCAATTCCGGAAACGCTGTGCGCTCGAGACCAGTGGATCTGCTGGGAGGAAGCCGAACGGAACGGAGAGCCAACGAAGATCCCGATTGACCCGCAGACAGGGAACTTCGCATCGACGACGAATGACCACACCTGGTGTACTCTCGAGACCGCTCTCGAGTACTTGGATTCGAATTCGACGGCAGTCGATGGTCTCGGATTCGTGTTCACGAGCGACGATCCGGTCGTCGGCATTGATCTTGATGACTGTCGCGACCCGGAAACTGGCCGACCAACCGAGCGAGCAAAGCGCATCATCAATCGAGTAGACTCGTATACGGAGAGTTCACCCTCAGGAACTGGCTATCACATTCTGGTTACTGGCGAACTGCCCGACGGCCGCAATCGATGCGGTCACGTCGAGATGTACGACCACGCCCGATACTTCACGGTCACCGGCGATCACGTTTCGGGAACGCCGACACGAGTCGAATCACGACAAACCGGACTTATGGAAGTCCACGAGACATACGTTCGCGAGACCGATGACAACCGTCACGAGACGCCTCCACTAGAATCGAATCCGAATCCTTCCCTCTCGGACGAAGAACTACTCGAAAAGGCGCGAAACGCATCGAATGGAGACAAATTCGAACGTCTCTGGAACGGAACGACCACCGGATACGCGAGTCAGTCGGAGGCAGATATGGCCCTCTGTTGTCTCCTCGCGTTCTGGACCGGTGGTCATGCCGTCCAGATGGACCGATTGTTTCGACGATCCAAACTAGACCGCCCGAAGTGGTATCACGTCCACTATGCAGACGGCTCCACGTATGGTGAGAAAACCATTACTCGCGCGATCGAGCACACCTCTGAGTTCTACGAGCCGTCTGGGACGAGGTCGAGTACAACACAGACGCAAGAGGTCGAGTCGCCGACGGATCGTGAACACGCCTACCTCACAGAGAAGCTTTCCCTCCTTCGAAAGCAGACCTCGACTCTCGAGACGCAACTGGCAGAGAAGACAGCACGTATCGAACAGTTGGAGCGGCGGCTCGAGACATATGAGGGAAGAACTGCGACCCGAGAGACGCCGTCTGACCCCGTGAAAGTGACTCAGTCACGATCGATTTGGGGTCGCCTCTGGAGAATCATTCGTTGTGTGTTTCCTAGAGAACGTTGAGTCCTGGTTCGACGAACTCGTGATCAACCTTCTGTTCGATCCAGAGGCTGGCGACACGGCGGCCGCCGACCCATGAAGTCTCTGGCAGTTTTCACTCATACTATAATATGGCCTATAGTAGAATCTGGAAGTCTTCGTAGTGGCACCCCCTGAAGATTAGCGTGTCTCCTTGTCTCTCGAAGATCTGATGAGAAGTGAGAGTAGACGCTTCTGGAGAGTACTATAGACAGTGCCGAATTTGGCATTGTCCCATCTAGTTTGATGAACCCGATGTCGTTCAATATGAGGTGCATCGAAAGACACAGTATTCTGTGCCTGCATAGATTCCTGTATGCCTAGTATCACGGTCAACGTGGACGACGAGCTCAAAGAGCGAATGGAAAAGCACCCGGAGATCAACTGGAGCGAGGTCACGCGACAGGCCATCCAAGAGAAGATTGAGGCGCTCGAAATGATGGACGAACTCACCAGCGAAAGCGAACTCACCGAGCGCGACGTGCAGGAAATCGCTGATAGAATCAACGAACGTGGACGCAAGCGCGTCGAAGAAGGATCGGAGTAGACTCGACGAATGAAGCTGTCATTGACGCCAACGTCGTCATCTCAGCACTTATTGCGGATTCAAAGACGCGGGAACTCATCGTGACACTCGAACCAGATCTTTTGACGCCCGCGTTTGTCCACGAAGTCGAGAACTACGAAGACCTGATCGTGGAGAAATCCGGAATGGAACCGGACCGAGTAGCACAGTTCATCGACCTCCTGTTTCAGTACATTGAGATCGTTCCTGCTAGCGACTTCCATCTGGTTATCGAGACAGCGGAAGCAGCAATCGGAGACACCGATCCTAACGATGTGCTGTACCTCGCGTGTGCGATCGCCAGCGATGCTGTCATCTGGAGTGACGATTCTGACTTCGACAAACAGGACCTGGTCGTTACGTACTCGACGAGTGACGTGATCAACTCGTTTGACACGCTCTAGGCGAATCAGTCACCGTCCATGGACAGCTGTCGTCTCCAGACACTGACTCGAGGCCGTCGCTACTGTTCGACTGCGAGACTGCTCGAGCAGGGACAGCCACAGCTACCGAGCCGGATAGGCAACCGCTAGCGTTATCTTTGGTATGTCGGAGAGAGGTGTCTGGCTCTCTCGAGGGTGGATCCTTCCTGCTATCTACGGGGAGCCGTGGACGCCAGCTGTCCCCGGGTCCTGTTCCGTCTTGTTCCGCTTCGGCGACTCACCGGGGATCTCCGCATTGGTGGGAAGTACGAGCCGCCGTTCGGTGTACTCGAGACCGTTCTTTCGCTCGGTTCGTTTGCGAACCGCAACGCGATGCTTCGAGAGATCGAGCACAGCGTCGATCACCCGAGAGACGAGTTTCTTCGCATACGTCTCGCTCGTCCCAGGCTCTTGCCTGCGGATCCAGTGTTTCAAGTCACTTGCTTTGACATACTCGGCGATGGTCTTACAGCCCGGTTCCCACGGGTTGTCGCCAGCGCTCGGGTCCATTCTCGCTCTCCAGAGTTTTGCGGCGAGCCGTGTCGGAAGGGAGTTAGCCGTCGAGCGAAGCATTTCTTCGTCCATTCGGGCGAGTTGTTGGACCGGAAGTAAATCACCGTGAGCGAGTGTGACGCTGCCGCGTTCGAGTGGATCTTCGGATTGTGGTAGTCGATAGTAGGTTTGACTGTCGTCTTTGGAGATCCGTTCGAGGCGACCTCCGTCGACATCGATCTCGTGATTATCTACGGTCTCAGTGAGGAGGTGAGCACCTTTCTCGAGTTCGCGCGCCTGGAGTTCTTCGATACGCTGTTTGTTCGCACCTGCTCGCTTGCACGTAGCCTCCGTGAGCGCGTCAAGCCGAGTAGTCGTTTGCTCACAGTCATCGAGCCGGTCGTGAAGTCGTTCGTTCGTCTCTTGGAGGTCCGCTTTCTCAGTTTCGAGTCTCTCGAGTTTGGCGTTGGCCTGTTCGAGGTTGCACTTGAGACCATCGACGCGCTCGATAAGCTGTCTATTCTGTTCATAGAGGTGATTAACCGCTTCTGTGAGCGTGTTGATGTCGACCTCACCGAGTTCAGGACTACTCATCAGCATCACCGCTCTCGAGATGGGCTTGTGCGTGGCGTAAGGTCGTTTCCTCTTCGTCGCCACTGACGAACGAAACCTCTTCGAGATACTCGATACCGACCTCTCGCCACTGGGATTCACAGAGTTCGAACTCGGTGCGAATCCACGCGTACTCACCTTCGGGTTGTGGCTCGAAGACGAGCTTTCGCATTGGGCCATGGACGGGCGTCCACTGTAGGGCAAGTTCGTCCATTATCGACCCTCCTTAGCCTGCTCGAGAATCTCGCAATAGGCCCGTTCGAGATCTCCTGGGGTGATTGGGTGCTCGAGTTCGAGTGTGATGGTGACTCGATTCTCGTCGGTCATCGCCGATCACCCTTTGCAGTGTGCATCTCAGCGAAGAATCCATTGACGTCGATGGGGACCGGACGATCTATCCAGCCTCTGACCGAGTCGACATACGCAACCCACCTGTCACGGTCTTCGTCTCGCTCGAGTTCTTCTCTATGATTTGGTTCACCACGGACGCGAAACCAGTACACTCCTGCGTTAGCTGGGAGGAACCGCTCAGCGCGGCCTAACGTCACGTAGACGGTATTCGTGGCTTCATCGATGTGGTGATGGAATCCCTCACCGTCCTTTCCAAGGTAACCGTAGTAGCTCCCTGATTGCTCGAGGACGATGTCGTGCTGCTGCCCATCCGAAATTGTTTCGTGTGCAGTAGTCGTAATTGACATTGCTGGTTGCTCCAGCACGGGTCGGTGCCTGAAACACCGGCCTCAGATTCTACTGAGGCATCCGTACTTGCTATCTAATAGGACTGTCCCCATCTTAATTCTTGTGCAATTTGCACATGCATATGTGGTGTTCTTAGCAACAGTTCTAAATGCGTACTAGTGGAATATATGCACATGGCGGCTGCACAAGAGAACAAATCGATGGATCCTGACGATCTTAGGCCAGCTGATGAGGCAATCCTCGACGAATTAGAAGGCGGTCGAGTAACAAAAGGTGCCTTAGTGGACTGGACTGGCTACTCGAGAAATACCGTCTACAATCGTCTTGAAGTCCTTGAAGCCGCTGGCTATGTCAAATGTGTCCATGAGGGTACTCGGCTATTCGAGCTAGTTGATGATCCTCGAAAAAATAGTAATTAATATACACTAATGAAGATCAATGATTTTATCTACTATGTCCACTAGTAACTATATCTGACACTGCAAATGTACCAGCCTTGCTTATGCGGATCAGCTTGAAGCGACGGTGATTATTGTCGAGAAACAGTACAAGACCTGTATTCAGTTATAGCAAAAAGATTATAGCATAATCTTGACTTGACGCCAATGAGATGCAATTAACGGACGACTCTGTAGTCAGCCATCCTGTTCTCGCAGCCCTCGAGGGAAGAACCTGTACGTTTTGTGAGGAGGGTGAACTTCTGCAGGGCAGTTTCAAGGGAAACGATGCGGTGATCTGTGACGCCTGTGGAACACCGGGCGCACAAGTGTGGTAACGTGCGATCCGGTCAGTACCTTCTCCGAACGAAAATATGATACTGTCGTACACTCACCAGACAGACAATGTCTACTGACGGCGATCCGGACACCCTTTCGGACGCCACGGCGTTGTTTCTCGAGGACCGCGACGACGGCGACCACGTGCTCGAGACCGTCCTCGCGGCCGACGCCGAACACGACACCTGGACGTTCGACGATATCGATCTGGATTCGGGAACGTTCGGGGAACTCGTTTCGAGCGGAATCGTCGAGAAGGTCGATAGCGCATATCAAGTTGCCGACCCCGAGGTCGTTGAAGCAGTGATGGCAGGTGAGGAGTTCGAAGAGGAGTTGGATTCAGCAGCTGATGACCGCGGTTTCGATCTTGAACGGTTCTGGACGGCCATCGATCCTCGGGCGATGGTCGCATTGGTCGGGGCGCTAGTCGCCGTTGCCGGTGCTAGAATGACGGCGTTTCGGTCGGTCTTTCGGAACGGCCGAGTCGTCTCGCCCGCGAACGATCCCTATTACTTCCGCTATTGGATGGAGGAGCTGATTGCGGAATCATCGGGACCAACAGATTACGGTATTCTCACGGACTCACCGGCAGGTGTCTTCGGGACGCGACCGCTCGCACACGCGACGAACTGGTTCGTCGCCGAGTTGCTCGGCGGTGGACAGGGAACGGCTGACACGGTTGCAGCGTGGCTCCCCGTCGTCGCGTCAGTTGCACTCGGGCTCGCGATCTACAAGTGCACCGTCTTGCTGACTCGAGACGTCCGGGTTGGGGTCGCGTCCGTCCTCGTCTTCGCTGTCACGCCGATCAATGCGGTCTACACGGGGCTCGGTTTCATCGACCACCAGCTCCATCAGTACTTTTGGCTCGGGATCACACTTCTGACGCTGACATGGCTCGCGGTCGATCTCCAGCGACGACTCGAGAGCGGTATTGATGGACAGGTGGCCGTTCGGGACCATCTCAGGGAGCACGTGACGTGGCTCATCGTCGTCACCTTCGGGATCTCGATCGCAGCCGGGATTCATTCTTGGGGAGGTTCGCCCCTCCTGTTGGTTCCGCTTGCAGGCTACGTCGCGTTTCGGGTCGCGATGGACGCTCGAGCCGATATCTCACCAATGCGAGCGAATCTGCCATTGCTCGTCGGGCTGGCCGTCGGGAGTGCATTCTCGCTCACCCTGCACCACCGCTGGGGCTGGCACACGGAGTTCGTCGCGACAACGCCCGCACTGGTACTCGGCGGCTCGATCGCCGTCGCCGCGATCGGCGAACTGTGGCAGCAGATAGATGTTCACCTCGGCGGGTTGCTCGCTCTCGAGGGACTCGTCGCTACGGGAGGTCTGTTCGCATTCCGACGACTACAACCCGAGGAGTGGGCGGAAGCAATCGTCCGCGTCAATGATATGTTCTTCCGCGAGGGTGCGACCGAGACGGCCTCGCTGTTTTCGACGGAGTACTTCGTCATCTTCGGCCCGCTTTACCAGCTCGGGATGGGATTTTATATCGCGCTGGCGGTACTCGGCTGGATCGTCTGGCTTGTCGCTCGTCGATACGAACCCGGCTGGTTGCTCGTCGGTACCTACGCGGGCTACCTTCTCGTACTCGCAGGAATTCAAGTGAGATTTGCTGGTCAACTTGCGATTCCACTGGCAATTCTCACTGGACTGGGGACCGTCCGACTGCTCTCGGCCGTCGAACTGGCGCGGCCGCCTGTTCCGTTTCGTGATGCGGATTCTATTCACCCAGACAACTCTCGAGATGAAAGGGCAGTGGCCGCCGACGGCGGGCTTGATCCCTCAATCGCGATACCAGAGGGACAACGGATCGCCTACCTGCTCGGTATCGGCCTGCTCGTGTTTGGATTGAGCCTCATCTACGTCCCAAGTCTGACGGCGAACGCGACCTACAGCGAGGGGCAGGTTGACGCGGTCGACGCGATCGATGAACACGCAGAGGCAGCGAACCGAACTTATCCTGCAAACTTCGTGCTGAGCGAGTGGGGCGACAACCGGATGTACAACCACTTCGTCAACGGTGAGTCACGAAGATACGGATACGCTCGGAATAATTATGAGACGTTCGTCTCTGATACCGATCCTGACGGCCAGTACGGCCAGTTCGAGGGCCGGGTCGGCTATGTTGTCATGACTGAGACCGACAGCGATGTACCAGCCGAGAGTACGCAGGCACAGTTGTTCAAGCAGTATGGTGCAGGCGGTTATAGTACCGACGGGCTCGCACACTACCAAGCGCTATTCATCGATAAGGACGTAGCGGTGTTCGTAGTGGTGCCTGGGGCAACGCTCAAAGTTCCCGGGGAGCCAGGAGCGAATGTAACCGTGAGTACGGAGGAGTCTATCTCGGGTAAATCGATCACCTACGAGCAGACGGCGACTGTCAGCGACGATGGCCGGGCCACGGTGACGGTCCCGTATGCCGGCGAGTACAGCGTCGGGAATCAGACAATGCAGGTTTCGGCGGATGAGGTGCTCAACAGGACAACGGTCACGCTCAAGGAGTGAGCGTTCCGGTCAGTATGGGCGGACGGCCGTTGCGTTCGGCAGCCATCAGTGCACCGAGGCTTGAGCAGTCCTCGTACGCCACCGACAGGGGCGTCATTCGAAGATCTGTTAGAGATATGCGTTTCCGTCCTGGCATCGACACTGCGTGATTCCGTCCAACAGGAGCTTCACATCCGAATTCGACGTTCGCCGTGGACGATGACCGCCTGCAACAGACGTGGCGTCATCGTGCACTAAATAGTACTGCCCGGATAAGTGCGAGTAGCTTGTACTCGTCACAATCAAAGAACGCCGCATCGATTCGCTCGGCAAGCTGGTCGTGGCATTTTCATCGTCGAGCAGGACATGGGGAAGAGATCAACGGTGTTGGCCGTCGGTCACGCTCGACGCTTGAGGACTGTCCGTGTGGCTGCTCCGTGTTTGTCGTCGATCGGTCAGGACCTCGATCCAATAAGGATAACCTGAGTAAAAGATGGGTGCGCTACAGAAACAGAAAAGGTGTTACGGTCGGGAGACAGCACGGCGGCCAGTCGGTCAAAGCAGGGTGGTGCTCAGCTATGGCGAACACTTGGAGCGCGACCATACAGAGTGGGCCCTAGATTGCGCGCGGGCGCCGTCGACGATAGAGTGCAAGCGGCATCGGTGCCCAGACCGCGATCGAGGCGGTGGACAATCACGGCCGCCGCGCTCGTCTCGACGACCGCTCGCGGTGGACGCCTGCCTACCTCGGGTGGCCCGATGCGACGACGGTCGGACCAGTGCAGCGAATAGTCCGACTCATGTTTCTTCTTGCCGTAAAGACTATATCATCCTGACTGAGCACCGGTAGGATGCAACTGACAGATGACGCGGTCGGCCATCCTGTCCTAGCAGTGCTCGAAGGAACACCTTGTCAGTTCTGTGCAGACGGGCGACTTACGCGAGCATGCTATAAGGGTAATGCAGCAGTGGTCTGTGACGACTGCGAGACGCCTACAGCACAGGTCTGGAAAGGACCCGGCGTTGCTTGCATATAGAAAGTAGCGAAGGCGGTAATTGTGTTCGGGGAGGAGGAATCTGGCGAAGTATCAAACCCTATTAAGTCGCTTCGACGGGCTCGAGAGACCACACCATGGTTCCGCTGACATCGACCGATGTTAGCCGATATCTGTCGACAGGACTTTCCTTGCGACCGCCGGTGGTGTCCGACAATGTACGGTGATATACGTATCGCCGTTGTACTCAGAGTAGGCGAGTTCGAAATGCGACTGTGCAAACTCCTCTCGGAGAGCGGTGACTGCTTCTCCAACGCTGCTGGAGTTCGGACTATTGCTCATACCGGGTCCTCTTTGGGAAGGTAATTAGTTAGTGAATTGTATCTCCCTTTCTCAGATGATGTTTCCCTCCTCACTCATCTTCTTTCCACGCTATAGAATCATCTAAGTACTGTTGAACGTTTTCGTGGAACCGGAGAACGGAGGTCTGAAGACTCGGACAGATGAATGTTGATTATCTATGACAAGTTCATTGCTCTCGAGGTCAACGACGTAGGCAATCGGAATATAGTGTTTGCTCAACCCCTCAAACTCCGAGGTCGTATACTGGTGTTCGTATACGCCAAGTTGAGTTTGGATGGTCACCGGACTACCGAGTTCCCCTATGCTGATACGGTGGACTGCCGCGTCCAGTGATTCGCCTTTGGAGACGACACCACCAGGGACAAACCATTCGCCTTTCGCGGGGCGGTTCTCACGGTGGCCTAGTACGACTCCGTCATTCTGTTCCACGATAGGTCAACGGAGACGAGTGGCGAGTGTTCAACGATATCCTCCCAGATCTCGTCCGGAACGTGGGTAGGCATTAGATCCGTCTATGTATCGCGGGTAGAAGTGTCGTTTGATAAGATGATGAGAGTCACAGCTAGTTCAAAGATGATTGTATCCAGAACCTTTGGTACACTTCCTAAAGATACAGATAGCGGCCTATACACCAAACATCCTGTGTAGACTTGGTCTGCAGGCTTGCTGCCAGTAGTGGTCCTGGTTCTCCAGAGTTGTTAGTTCATTTCAATCATCTACTGATGACAGATAGTGGGAGATAGCACAGACATACAAATGAAAGGGCGATGAAAAGCCAAAGACTCATACGAGATTAGTGGTAATCAGATTTTACTAATGGATATTCGGTCAAAACTTGAGGGTCGCCCTGTATTCGTGACCGGGGCGGATGGCTTTGTTGGATCACATCTCGTAGACCAGTTGGTTGAGTTTAACGCGGATGTACATGCATTCGTTCGTGCGACCTCCAGTGGGGAACTGAACAACATCCGCCAGCATAGCGAGGATATTACAGTTCACCGGGGCGATCTCCGCGACAAACATTCTGTCGATCAGGCACTTCAATCACTCAAGGGACACAGCGAGACGCTGATCTTCCACCTCGGGGCTCAAGCTCACGTAGGCGAGTCGTGGGATCGACCCTACGAAACGGTCGATACGAACGTGAAAGGTACACTGAATCTCCTGCAGTCGATTATTGACCTCAATCTCGATATCGAAAAATTTGACACCGCTGGGACAAGCGAGGAGTACGGCAATGTGAAAGAGGAGATGGCGGAGAAACATGAGTTCGACGAGAACGATCGGGTGTTGCTCAGCGAGCGGTCGCCAGTCAATCCAACGAGCGTCTACGCCACGTCAAAGTTGGCCGCTGACTTCCTCACCATGAACTACCACGACGCATACGGGCTGCCGACCGTGACGACACGGATGTTCAATAACTATGGCCCCCGCCAGAACCCGAGGTATATCACGGGCACGATCATTACGCAGGCGCTTGAGCGTGAGATTGTCGAACTCGGAAACCTGACCCCAAAGCGGGACATGTGTTATGTTTCTGATGGCGTTCGGGGCCACCTCCATGTCGCACTGGAGGGATCGCCCGGCGAGCAGTACGTCTATGGATACGGTAAAAACATCTCGATGCAGGAGTGGGCCGATACGATCCTTGAGGTCGGCTCCGAGCATGGCTACTGGGACCTCCCGGAGATCGTCCAAGACGACGAACGGTTCCGTCCCGGTGACAGTGACGTAGAGGAACTGCTCGTCGGCTATGAGAAACTCCATGAGGAAACTGGCTGGGAGCCAAACGTCTCCTGGCGTGAGGGGATCCGGCGCACGATCGATTGGTACGCTCATAACCGTGATGCTTGGTACGGGCGGGTCGATTGGCGATGACCGGGACAAACTACGCCTACTGGGACGACAAGACGGTGATGGTGACCGGCGGATCGGGCTTTCTCGGAAGCCACCTAATAGAGGACCTCGAGTCTCGCTCGAGTTCTGTCGAGATTTTCGTGCCCCGAAGTGAGGAGTACGATCTCCGAGAGAAGGCAGACATCCAACGCGCCTTCGAAGAGTCGGAGGCAGATATCGTGATCCACCTGGCAGCGTCCGTCGGCGGGATTGGTGCAAATCGCGAAAATCCCGGGCGGTACTTCTATGATAATGCTATCATGGGGATCGAACTCCTCGAACAGGCACGGCAGTTCGGGGTCGAGAAGTTCACCATTCTTGGGACTATCTGTGCGTACCCAAAGCATACGCCCGTTCCGTTTCAGGAGGAAAACCTCTGGGACGGGTATCCGGAAGAGACTAACGCGCCATATGGCATTGCCAAGAAAGCGCTCTTGACCCAATCGAAGGCCTATCGCAAGCAGTGGGGATTCAATAGTATCTATCTCCTCCCTGTGAATCTCTACGGCCCCCGCGACGACTTCAATCTCAAAACGTCCCATGTAATCCCGGCGATCATCCGCAAATGTATTGAGGCGCGTGATCGCGGCGATAAGTCGATTACGGCGTGGGGGACTGGTAAGCCAACTCGCGAGTTCCTGTATGTCAAGGATGCAGCCGAAGGAATCCTTAATGCAACTGAGAAATACAACGCCTCGGAACCAGTCAACCTCGGCAGTGGGGAAGAGATCTCGATCCGCGAACTGGTTGAACTGATCGCTGAGGAGACGGGCTTTAACGGTGCGATTGAATGGGATACTTCGAAGCCTGATGGCCAGCCCCGTCGCAAGTTGGATATAACCCGGGCAAAAACTAAATTCGACTGGGAGGCATCAACACCGTTCCGCGACGGTTTACGAGAGACTATCCAATGGTATGATATCGATTCAGAATTTTCCGAATAGATTTTCGGAGGAAAGAACAAATCGTCCCTGCACACTCGGTCGGGGAATGATATGATCTTCAGTCACGCTCGGAAAACCACGGATGCCTGACGACGCTTCGATAACGATATATGCCTACGGCTTTCTCATAGTCGGCGTCACAATTTCTGTCTCAAGATTGTCTGTCATCAAAGCAAAGCGGAATGCGATATCACGAATCGTGATATTGCTTGAAAGGGTGGCATTTGGTATAGGTTGTTGCCGCGATCTCGCTACGCTGCCCAATGCTTTGAGTTCGCGCTCGTGGGAATACGGTGCATCACGCAGTAAGCACGGACGACGTGACGCTTCATGTCTCTCGCGGTTTGAGCCCCGCCTGAGGTGCTCATGATATCACACTCTCGAACGTAAAGAGGGGGTGTGCTCTCGCTTAATGTATCACCGGGCTTGTTAGCGTTGGCGTTATGAGTCGCTTTTGAGCAGTGACACCGAAACGATATTGTCCACTTCTATACTTTCCCAACTGGCGTCTGTTTGTTGAGAATTTGATTCAGTCAATAGCAGTTATAATAATCAGACTTACCAACAGACGGCAGACTGTTCGATAAGGTCGGAACACTTTATACACCACCTGAGAAATCACGGCTAAATGGAGTCTTTCGAGCGTCCGAACATTGTTCTCGTCGTGCTGGATACCGTCAGAGCACGTAGCTTAGATCTCTACGGTCACGATCGAGAAACCATGCCGAACCTCCGACAGTTCGGCGAGGATGCCACCGTGTTCAAGCGGGCGTACACGAATGCACCATGGACGCTGCCAGCTCATGCATCGCTGTTCACAGGACAGCTCCCATCTGAACACGGCTGTCACGGCGGCTCGCTCTACTTCAACCCCGATTGTCCGACGCTTGCCGAGCGGTTACGCAACCGGGGGTACGCCACGACCGGTATCAGCAATAATATCTGGATAAGCGACCACTTCGGGTTCAACCGGGGATTTGAGTCGCTCTATAAGCAGTGGCAGTTGTTCCGTGAGACGCGTGATATCGGTCATGTGCTAAAGACGAACCCGAGCGTACAGGAGTTGGCGAAAACGCTTACCTCCGGGAACCCACTGAAGAACCTTGTGAACGGGCTTTACGGGAAGTGGCTCTACCGACGAGCCGACTTTGGCGGCGCGAGGACGACGGCGGACGCGATTGATCTGCTTGACAGTTCTGAGGAACCACTCTTTCTCTTCCTGAACTACATGGAGGGTCACGCGCCCTACCAGCATCACGAGGACTCTGTCTCCTTCCTTGACGCCGACGAAACGGAGGACCTGACCGAACTGAGCGGGCAGAGCGAAGAATATCATCTTGGCAATATTGATATCAGTAACACCGAGTTCGAACAATTGCGCCGGCTCTACGATGGGGAGTTGAGGTATCTGGATGATCAACTCAGTCAGTTGTTTCAGACGCTGGACGAGGCGGACCACTCGAATGACACGATGGTGATCGTCGTCGGCGATCACGGCGAGAACATCGGGGACCATGGGCTCATGGCCCATCGGTTCTCGGTTCATGATACGGTGTTGCAGGTGCCGCTGGTCATCAGATACCCTAACGGGGAGAGCCCTACCGCTGACCCGTCGAGCCCGGTTGACCTCCGCTACGTCTTTCAGGAGATCCTCCGTGTGAGCGGAGAAACGGTTAATATACAACGGAACGACGAACCGGCCGTCGCGGAGTACGTCAATCCCAAGTACACCCCGGAAGCGGCTACAGATGGGTTCAAGGGGGCACACTTCGACAGACGGTATGCGACAGTCATTAGCAAGACGCACAAACTAGTCCGAGATGACCGGGGGAACACCAAACTGTATGTCCGGGGCGGTCGGGACTTCGAACTAGACGGCGCGACAGTCGACGACGAGGCAATTGAGCGAGACCTTTCGAAGTATTGCCCGACCCCGAGAGCAGGTGCAGGGCAAGCAGGCACCGAGGGGCTCAGCGACGATGTAAAGCACCATTTGGAAAGTCTCGGGTATCGATGAATAATAACAATTTTTTCACTTACCAACTTGATAAGTCAGACCTCACCACGATAGTTACACTCATATTCGCCCTGCCGCTATCAGTAGTCGTAGCTATCGCGCCGGTTTCGGCGAACGGTACTCTCGTGGTATTGGCCATCTGTGGTGGGGCACCAATCGCGGTGAAGTATGTGTCAGGTGGC
The DNA here is from genome assembly GCF_020515625.1 of Natrinema amylolyticum. NCBI lineage: Archaea > Methanobacteriati > Methanobacteriota > Halobacteria > Halobacteriales > Natrialbaceae > Natrinema > Natrinema amylolyticum. The sequence continues at coordinate 894,108 of NZ_JAIWPJ010000001.1, read as the reverse complement.
GACTTTTTCGCTCCAACGGCGTTTCTTGGCCTCGGTTACCTCATCTCAGTCTTCGGCCCAGTACTTGATATTGCCGCGTTTGGTCCCGATGACCGCCGACTGTTGCTTGGAAACGATCCTGAGTACCTCGTCCTTCCAATGCTACTGATCGTCGTTTACGTGGCCGCGCTCATGACTGGGGTGGCACTTTGGTCTGGGCGCGAGAGACGACCGCCCGTCACGATGGGGCGCTGGAACCACGAGCGCGCGCGTTGCATAGGACTCGTATTTGTTTCTATCGGCACAGTAGGATTCTTGGCGCTGTTGCTGACAACTGGGGGGATACCGACCTCACTCAGTGATCTCTCTACAAAACGGCGGCCACCGAACGAGTATATCCGGTGGACGGCGCAGTTTCTCCAGTATGGATCGATCATCTTGTTTGCCAACTATCTCACGTCCAGTTTGTCTCAGCGGTGGACTTCTGGTATACTGTTTGGACTGAGCTTTCTCCCCGCTACATTCCTCCCCTTCTACACAAGCCAACGGTCGACGCTCCTGCTCTTTCTCATCGCGCTACTCGTTATTGCATATTATTTAGATGAACAGGTGACAGGTGCCAAACTTGTATCTGTTGTCCCCACCGGCATTTTCTTGTCGAACGCAATGCTACAGTTCCGGAAAGCGTCGTGGCAAGGGGCTTCGGCTCTTGAGGTAGGGAACCTTCTCCGTCCGGAGAGCCTGATTGGATTTTTTGAGGCTAACAGGGGTAATGTTGTTGCTCACGCACATATCCTCCACATGGTACCCGAAGAGTCCGGTTACCGCTTTGGGAGCACACTGTTCACGTGGGCTGTGTTTCCAGTTCCACGAGCAGTGTGGCCATCGAAGCCAATCAACCTTGGCCAGCAACTCGGCGTTCTCATCTATGCAAGAGGTGAGGGCATCGTCGGCTCCGGTACACCGCCGTTCATCGCTGGTGAGTTATATCTGAATTTCGGGATAGTCGGTGTCCTAGTAGGTGGACTCGTCCTCGGAGTCATCGTTGGGAAAGTCATGGGCTACCTCCGACCGTCGTCCGCAACAAATCCCGGACTGGTGATTTTCTACTCGATCTTCGCCACACAGTTCGTCGTTGGGACAATGCGTGGCGACTTCTCACCAACGATGGTCAACACTCTGAAGTGGGTGGTCGTTATGGTACCCGCAGTGATTTTCGCTGCCGGTGGAATACAGATCGGCAGAGTCAATAGTAACTACGTAATTAGCTCTACTGATAAGTCTGACTAGTCAACCATAGATTCGTAGACATCCAAGACATCACTTGCACACCGCTCCCAAGTATACCGACTAGCCTGCTCTTGGGCGGACTGTTCGTATTCAGCACGGAGTTCGTCGTGAGTTGCGAGGCGCTCCATCGCTGCTGCGAAACCGGCTGTATCCTCGGGGTCATCAATAAGAATACCCCCATTACCGACTGTCTCAGGAACCGCGAAGACGTTGGACGCGATGACCGGCGTGCCACATGCCATTGACTCTGCAAGTGTAAGGCCAAAATTTTCCTGATAAGTGGGGGAAACAATAGCCGTAGCACCGGTGTACAGCGCAGGCAGTGCCTCGTATGGCACTGTTCCGAGGCGATGGATGCGGTCGTCGTTGTCGGATTCGCGGAGAAGTCGATTCACCTTTGGTTTCTCCCAGCCCGGTCCGGCGATCAAGAAGGAGTACTCTGGAAGTGTATCAGCAACTGCGTCGAACGCTTGGATGAGAGTCTCGGGGTTTTTCCGCTCGGTATAACTGTTCACAGAGACGTAGTATGGACGTTCAACACCAAGGTTCGTGAACACCTCGTCGACAGCCGTTTCGGCGAGTGGACTAAACTGCTCATGATTGATGCCGTTGTAGACGGCAGTTACCTGGTCTGGCTTGAGTGGATAGTTGTCAAGTAGCTGTCTCTTTGCAACACCTGAGACCGCTATGATTTGGTCAAGAGTCCGAGCTAATTGTGGCCAGATATACTTTTTCTCAACATCTACCTTCAGAGATGATTCCATACTATCTAGCGTTATTGGTTCGATACCATGAATTGTTGAAACAGTCGGTGTATTAAAGAAACTAATAAATGGAAAGCGGTGAAGGGCTGCTTCTAGGTGAATCACATCAAGATTAAGGCGGTTTAATCGTCTTTCCGCAAGCAACGGACTTGATGGTAAAAGAACTGATTGTACCCGAGGGTGGTCAAACAATTCATGGGTCTGTTTAGTAAAGTGAAAACAAAATAGCTCGAGATCGGCGTCTAGTTCAAGAAGAGCAGGACAGAGTCTACGTCGGTATGTTCTCGGACCATTTTGTGGCCCAAACAACCTCTCAACACCAATTCCGACCTTCATACTTGTACTCATAAACACCATTCGGTGGATGAGTTAAAAGGGCTGACGGATGGCCAAGTCCTATAAGCCAGCGAAAGAGGATATCTATCATAATGATGGCTGTACCTTCAGTAGTCCGTTCGATAGGTGGGAAAATCGCAACTGGTACTGGGTATCCATTTCCAATCAGATTTCTTATAAATAAGTCCCCTATAATAGATAATATATGTGCAAGTAAATCGTCAAAAATAGAGCGTGGGGTAAAATTGGCCGGAAAAATTGATCTAGGTGAAAACACCGTAATTCAGTCAGGTAGTCAGATACGGGGGAATGTGAAAATAGATGAGGGGTGTACAGTAAGGTCGGGGTCAAGGATACGGGGCGATATAACGATTAAACGAGGAACAGTTCTGAATGATTCTGTTGAAATGATGGGGGGAGAAATAACGATCGGGAAATATTGTGCAATTGCTAGAAACTCAACATTTCAAAGTCGAAACCATAAAACAGACTGGCCCAGTATGCAGCTTAGTTTCTATAAAGACAAAATTGGAACGCCACTTCCAACAGAATGTGAACCTATATGCATCGGAAATGATGTCTGGATAGGAACAAAAGCAATCATCTTACCTGGAGTAACCATTGGTGATGGAGCAATAGTCGCTGCAGGAGCAATCGTAGTGGATGATGTGGAACCTTACTCACTTGTCGCCGGCGTTCCAGCAAGTCACAGAAAATATCGTTTTGAACAACCCACGAGAGAAAAGATAAATAATATATCATGGTGGGACTGGTCTGAAGAGAAGATCTCCAGAAATGAAGACTTTTTCCACACGGACCTAAACCAAGCAGAGGATATTGAGAACATCATCAAATAGAGCGGACTGGAAATCTGACCTTCAGGACTTATATCCTAAATCTGCAAGGCGATCTTGAACTGTAGAATCCTCTTTTCGGTAATTATCTAGTTTTTCACTAGCACTAGTTATTGACCTTCGTTCTTTGCCACTGACAATCTGCCACGGAACGCGGACCAGTGCATCAATATAGTGATTCCCTGGATGTCCGTACACACCCATTTCGCCGAATGCATTTCCGTGGTCAGCGGTCACGATTGATTTCCCATCGATAGAATTGAGCAGGCGTTGTACCTCCGGAAGTGTACATTCAAGATTTTCCCGGTACGCATTCCAGACGAGGGACCCTGAGAGATTCCCACTCTCCAGTTGCTCCCACACTGTCGGAGCGTCTGTTTCGTCCAACTCACCTGGTGTCTCAGCAAATCCGGAATGGGTTATCTCACGGCCAAGTTCGCCGATAAACGGGAAGTGGGGCTGGACGTAGTGAATGATAAGCCGTTTATTCGGATGTTTTTCGATTGTTTCAATAGCACTGTCAGTTACGTCTGACGGCATCACAGTATGAAGATCAGGGTCCCAGTGATTTTCCCAGAGTCGCTTACAAGCGTAAAAATTCTCTACCATATCGTGGCGCTCCAGTTGTGGGTTCGCCGAAACATAGACCGTATCGTAGTAGCTGTTATCAGCGAAATTACCGCGGAGGAACTCCGCAGTTGATGAACCTTGAGAAATTACTGAATTAAGATCTCCATCGAATTTTGACACTTCTTCAAATAGATCGAATCGACAGGCATCCAAAATAATCAGGTTGTCCCAATCCTGTTCCATAACCGAAATTCGATCGACATTTAGGAGATATTCATTATAAATCCGGTTTAGCTCAACAGCAACGCGACGTGGTTTACGTATCCCCCGCAACACCTGTTCAATAGAATACATGATTTGACGTTCGTTAGAGTTCTATTGTCAGTGTCCGGTATTAAGAGATTCGCATAAGGAGTACAGTAGTGTTTAGTTTGGCGTAGTGAACCAAGTAGCATATTGTTCGAGCTCTTTTCGTCGGTTTAAGGTTTAGCGCGGATAATATAGTAGAGGAATAAGGGGTTTACTGATTAAGTTACCGAAAATACGTTCTATGGTGTTCCGATTTCCATTCGATATAGTCTGGAATTAGAGCCTTGCTTTGGCCGGTGAAATATTGTATGTCCGACGAGAAGTGAAAGGCATTTATGTTATTTTAGTAAAATAAATATATGGTTTAACATATTTTCATAGTATGGAATAAAATATGCCGTTTTTATCTCATTAGCGAGGTACAGTAGTTATTTCTAATAGGTGATTTGAATCCTAACTCAGTCTATAGCTCTGTAACCGGGGATTTCGTCTCTCTTCGGTTGTATATCATTCTCGTGAACCAGATCATGAACGGCCTTTCACGAGTACGCAAGATTTCACATTTTAACTATATAAGTTGGTTTGTAGTTGTAGATGATAAGGAACACAGAAGGCGGGATTATGGTTTAGAGGCCCACTTGAGTATCCGTACTACAGGCCCGACTGGAAGTCCAAGACTACTAGAGACTGCACGGACCATCTCTAGCTCGCCCTCATTGACGCTCCGAGTGACAATATATACGCTTGCATGTGCAAGGCCGATAGCCATTGCAAACAAAAATAACGTACCCAGTGAGAGTGGCGTGGTTGGAGAAACAAGCACACCAATTCCACTAAAGATAGCTATCGTAATGCCGACTGGTATCACGTAGTTCCATGAGAAGGGGTGTAAACCAGCGACGTGGTACAAATACATTGAAGTGATTACATTCGTAATTGTGTAGGCAACGGCTGACCCTATAGCTGCGCCTTCGATACCGATAAGCGGGACAAGCGCAAAACTCAAAGCAAGATTCATACTAACGGAAGCACTTTGAGACAGTGCGAGAAAGCGCCGTCGTCCGAGCATAATCAATGACTGACCATTCGTCCCAAGTAAGGTATGGGTCATAAATCCGATTGCCAGCAACTGCATAACGGTGGCACCGTTTCGGAACTCTGGGCCGAACACGGCCGAGAGTATGTCGCCAGGGAACAGGATGAATGTCAGGAAGATTGGGAGGGTTAATCCGGTAATCCACTTTGTCATTGTCGTGTAAATCATACTAACGGTCTCCTGATCATTCCGCCCATGAAATTTTGAGGCTATGGGAACGTACATAAAACTGACTGACCCGAGAACCATCGGTATCAACCGTGTAAGAAGGACAGTCGCGCTGTAGAGTCCGACAACAGTGGCAGACCCATGGTACCCTACGACAAAGGTGTCTATCCAGGACCCAATGGAGTTGATGATGTAGACAGCAAGGAGGGGGAACGAGAACCGAACGAGATCGCGACTGATGGTGACCGAGGGCCACGAGGGCTGGTGTTCAAACGTGGTACGAGCATACACCACCGAGGCGGCCACTGCAAGGACATGACTGCCGACCCACGCGATGACGATGGTCTCAAACGGATACTCTAGTACGTTGACCACTGCGACCCCGGCGAGAAATCCGAACTTCGGGACCAATGTCCGGAAGTAGAGCTTCGGTCTCGAGTTCCCCAGCCCACGGGAAACGGCCACGATAAGGTCAAGCAACACGACGACTGGGAGCGCGACGGCGAGCGTCCGTAAGAGCCCCGCCAGCGCCGGCGTGTCGAACATCACGGCAACCTGCGAGGCAAATCGGTAGAGCAGGACGGCGAGAAAGAGCGAGGCAGTACTACTGACGATGAATGCGGCCCCAATAGTCTGTCTTACTTGGTTGGTGGTCCCTTCCCCTCGCTCAACACCAAGTTGTCTGGGGATGGCAGTAACGAACCCCAGCGTCGCGATCGACGCTATGAGCGTTGTAACGAGGATGCTGAGACGGAATAGGCCATACTCTGACTGTGAGAAGAGTCGGACGACCCACACCTCAGTCAACAACCCTGCACCCCGACCGACAATGGTCCCAAAGAGAACAATGATGGCTCCTTCTAGCACGCCTTTCAGCGCGTCGCCGAGGTCCTCACCGCTCATTCGAGGTAGCCGAGCGACCGCAGCATCTCCTTATCTGGACCGCTGTTGGAATCCGCTTGCGACAGAGTGGTGTCCTTGAACGACGGTATTCCCATACGGAGCTGTTCTCGAATCTGCTCCTTGCCCTTAATCGGTTTGGCCCGTCCATTCATGGACAAGAGTTCCTCTGTACCTCTCTCGCCGACCAGAAGTTGATGCGTTGAGGAGAATGACGACTGGAGGCGTTCCCGATATGGATCAACTCTCTCGGTTTCGAACCGTCTATCAAGATATTTTACATGTAGGTCCAGGTACTGACTGACAACTGGTTCCTTAGTAGCCTCATGAGCAAACAGCGATGACCCATCGGCATCGTCAATACCAGCTGCATGCAACAACGTCGGGTACAGTGACCGAAGGCTCACAGGCCGAGTTGTCTCTGAGTGCCCGCGGCCGGGATGGTCGATGATCAGAGGGACGTGAGTGACAGGTTGATACAGGCAATTGTGATCAAGTCGGCCACGTTCACCGAAGGCTTCGCCGTGGTCGCTCGTCACGACGACAATAGTGTTCTCTCGAATGCCAGCGTTGTCCATCTCGTCCAGTAACAGCTCAATCTGGTCATCCAAATAGGCAATCGCCGCGGTATAGAGCGCCTTTGCAGCCCGAATCTCCGCGGCCGTGTGCTCGTCTACCCCGAGGATATGCGCCCAGGGGTCTAAGTCGACATCATCTGGGTCAATATCAATGTCGTCAGGATAATACTGTTCGATGTACGATTTGGGAGCACAGTAGGGCCTGTGTGCCTCCATATAGTTCGCAAATGCGAAGAACGGCCCGTCTGTTCTGTGGAAGAACTGCGTTAGCTCACGGGTGATCTCTGTGCCCCCCGAAAGGGCCCGATTCCTCCGTTCGCGGCTAGACTGACGACGGCTTAGCTGGTACCACAGTAGATTAGTCGCGGTGCGGATCGGGGCGTCGGTGGCAGCGATACGACGCCCGGCTACGGGAAGTTTCCCTAATCCGGTGGCGTCGATATTTCGAGCCAAATCGAGCGCGTCGTTACCACGTTCGAATAGACGGGTCGTCGGCGTCGGGATTAGGTGGCAGAATTCATCGAAGGCATCTGCAAAACTGTTCTTCGAACCGATGAATGGATTCGCGCTCGCGCCGAACGTCTGATAGCCCGCCGCAGCCAACCGTTGAGGGAGCGAGCCGCCGGGATCTAGCGAGGCAGCGGGACCAGTCGCTCCGTGTTCCGACGGTAACTCCCCTGTGAACATCGAGACATGAGAGGGAAGCGTCCATGCTGACGGAGCGATAGCTGTCGTGTATAGGTCACCGTCGGCGGCCAGACGAGAAAGAGTCACATCGGGATTATGTGACGCACCGTAGAGGGAGAGGCTTCGTGCCCTCACGGTGTCTAGAACGACGAAAAGAATATTAGGACGTTCTGATGGCATCGTCCATTAGCATTCACTGTCGGGGTAAGAACGTTATCCTTTGGCGCGATTGGTTACATTTGTGACTCGGGATTATAACGAAAGTAATTTTGTGAGGATTTCTTCTGAACCCCCAAGCGTCAAGTACGTTATAATGCTCTTAACATCGATACATATGTATATCCAAGTGTGAAAGACTCACGGATCTTCGACGGGAAGGTACGGAGGAATTGGAAGCACAGCCCGACTAACCGGGATCGACCGCGGCTGCAAGCCCAGAGAGATGTCGTTCCGCTTCCGACATTTAGGACCACAGAGGGTACTATGACGATCATTGTCCGGCATTAATGTTTACAAGCGCAAAGAATAGGCCACTGTCCTTGACGAGTAAGGCAAAGTCACCGAAGAAGTCCGCGGTGCCGACGTGGGCCTTGATGCCCTCATAGTACGCTGGCAGTAGAACTGTATTGGAAGTGGGAAGCGACTACTTTACGATCTACGATAGACTTCACAAAGTGTTGAATGGGGCTCTCGCTATCTGCACAAGTGGATTAGCTCAAAGATCAGAAACGGAAGAAGGACTGCAAGGATGCTAACAATCTCTGCGGTACCTTCGGTTGGACGAAGTGTCAGAGAGCTATGTCCAACCGGAAGAGGGGCCGCGCTTGCGCATGGTCGGAGCCAAACGGTGTGGTTTGTTCAGTGCTCTTGTGGCGTAGACCAATAACAGGACTTTAGCCGAGAATGTTTCTTATAGTCTTTTTACACCATTCTGAACTGGACATCTATGATACGTCATATGACAAACCATAGGATATCTTTCTACCATCAATATTCTCAAAAGCGGAGCTGGCTGCTCACTTCATGTGCGGCAATATGATCGCAAGACGCTCGAGATCTACGAAGACCTCCAGAAAGATTTCAACATTGATTCTCCCAGCCCCAAATTCACCATCGTATTTGGCTTAGAGATATCCCAAATCACGTAGATGGTCTTCAGCATCTCCAGTCAGGTCAACTGAAGTCGAAGCCACTTTCCGCTCCTTAACTTTTCGAAGGTGATCCAGCGCTTGATCACGTTCAAAGCCGGGCTGCCCAAAGCACATCTCATCTGCCCAGTATGACTTGGTGGCCCGGTTGATATTCCGATGGAGGTAGGAACGTTTCGAACTTTTCACAGTCTTACCAAAGAGAATAGCGAGCCTATTGCTCCGTCCGCCCTTGGCAAATGTGTATCCTCCGCTGGCATCCCACGCGCCCTCATAGTGGAGATTCCCATCGAAGAATGGAATGTTATCTGGAAGAAATGAACTCTCGTAGAAAGTTAGTCCTGGATCATCAGATAGGCCGTCAGTTACGGCCTGTCCATCCAGTTCACTATTGAGTGAAGTTGATAGTACTGACATGATGGTTGGCAGTAAGTCTACATGTCGGAAGTGTTGGTCAGCCACCTTTCCGATTCCGATATCGGGGTGAACGAATACAGTTGGGACAGAGACCAGTTCAGGCCGCATCGGTGCGTTGTGACCTAACCCACCATCCTCTCCCAGTAGTTCGCCATGGTCGGATGTATAGATTACCAACGTATCTTCAGTTAGTCCTGCATCTGCAAGGTCATCTAGTCTCTGCTGGAAGGCAGTAGCGTCTGCTTCAACTGCCTGTCTGTACTCCGAACGGATACACTCTATTGGTGCTCCGCCTCGGGCGCGGAAATACTCCCAGGCAGTACCATCAAAGTCTCCATACGGAGCATGACCGCCTGGGCCGCGTTCCATCACTACGAACGGCGACGAGATGTTTTCGAACGGGGTAGTTACGTCAGGCGGTTGTTCTCGAAGCACTGAATGAATTGGATCGACGTCATGAGATTGTTCACGAACGGAGTTCAGGAACCGTGTCTCGTAGTCCTTCAAATCGAATATAGTTGGCACGTCGGGATTTACCTGATTCGAGAACGAGAACACCCCGTGGTTCGGCGGATAGCGCCCAGTCGCTAGTGAGGCGAACGAGGGTGGGCTATGAATAGAGGACGCGACTGTCTTTACGACAGTTCCTGCCGACGCGACTTCGTCTGGGAGATAGTCCCATCGAACAGCATCTCCAACGTATATAAATACATTTTTGATATCAAGAGATTGTAATTCGTCGCATAGGCTATCGATCATGCCCTGAGATTATAACGTCCGAACTTTACATTATCTATCTCGCCTTTGGTCCCACCCCATTGAGTTTCCTATCCTCCTATGCCGAAGGAATCATATAGTATGCTTCAGAAGCATCTACTGATAGATGAAGGTTCTTTATTACGGTTCTACTACCCAAATACATAGTGGTGCATCCCAATGGATGTATAGGCTAGCTGACAGAGTTCGTGACCGAGGTTGGGAGTCTATCGCAGTCCTTCCCAACAACGATGGAATCGCGTCATGGTACCAAGACGCAGAAATAGACCTTCGATTCCATCGGACCGAACCACTCCGCGCTCAGCGGTCTTTTGCCGGACATCTCTTGTACATTTGGTCTACCCTTTTGTCGGTAGTTTCACTCACGCTTCTCCTTCGACGTGAGAACGTAGATATTATCCACGTCAACGAAATTCGTTACCCGTTCGGTCTCCTCGCGGGTAAACTCGGAGGTGCGGATACAGTTTGTCATGTCCGGGCCTGCCTACAATCAAAAGTAGTCCGAGTGCTCCTCTCTTGGTTCGTCGTGCTGTTCGCCGATGAAATCGTTTGTGTCTCTGAACGGACTCGAGAAGTGATGTTCAAGGAAGTCGGTATCGAAAGCGAGAAAGTCAATGTCGTTTACGATGGCCTTCCGTCGCCGGAGAGGTTTGACGGCCGAACTGATGGAACTACATTTCGGAAGGATATTGGAATAAACAACTCGTCGTTCCTAGCGTTGCAGGTCTCGAAACTGACTCGAAACAAGGGACAGGACCGGATGCTAGATGTAGCTGATATCATGAGTGATGATGTCGATATGGAGATCGCAATTGTCGGCGGAAGCGTGGAAGGCTACGAAGACTACGAAAAGGAGCTTCGAAAGCGGACTGAAAAACATTCAAATGTCCATATGACCGGCTTCTATCCTGACATAGTTTCTGCTATCACTGCCGCTGACGTCCTCGTCCACATACCTCGCCACGACGACCCCTTCCCAGGCGTCGTCTTAGAAGGAATGGTTGCTGGGAAACCAATCGTAGGTTCCAGAAGCGGCGGAATTCCAGAACAGATTGTTGATGGAGAAACTGGCTATCTCATCCCAAAGACTGGCAGTGCAGATACTATTACTAACCGACTCCACACACTGGTCGAAGATGAGGAGCGACGTCGACAAATGGGCGAACAAGCGGCTCAACGGGCGTTCTCTGAGTTTCCAGTTGAAACCCACTTAAAAGAAATCACATCAACCTACGATCGAGCCATAGTATAGTCTGACCAGCAAATCATAAGCTTCTCTTTCCTACTCTCACAATCATATTACTATAGAGATCACGGATCAAAAATGGCAAAAGGAAATAATATACTACTCGTAACGATAGACTCCCTTCGAGCCGACGCCATCTACGAGTCCGACTACGACACACCCACGTACAATACTCTTGCTGAGAGTGGAACCGTTTACGAGCGCGCCTTCTCACAGGGGCCCTTCACGACGTTCTCAATGCCCTCACTATTCACGTCTAAATATCCGAGCGGCCTCCAGTATGTTGAATTCTCTGATAAGACGGTCGGCGTCTACATTAACGACGAACCAACGATTCCAGAAGTCCTCCGCAAGCAGGGTTACCAGACGGCAGGGTTCCATTCTAACCCGCTGCTCTCAAACTTATTCGGTTTCGATAAGGGCTTCGACGAGTTTGATGCCCGGCTTCCGCTCTCGGGGCTCGACCGCTTCTCGGGTCGAGCCAAGATACTCACAGACAAACTACTCCGAGTGTTCCGAAAACATGCCTATCTCCCGGCAGAGAAACTCAACCAGCGCGCGGTCGAGTGGCTTGATGGTCGTGACGATGACCGACCATTCTTCCTCTGGTTACACTATATGGACGTTCACGGGCCATATCAAGCTAAGTCTGGGAATGCCTATCTGAATAAGTACCAGGGGGAACACCTCTGGCGCAAAGCTCTGAAGCGCCCTGACGAAGTGACCGAGTCTGAGCATGAGCAACTCAAAAAACTGTACCGTATTGAAGTAGAGTACACTGACCAGTGTCTCGGCGACCTCTTCAATGCGCTCCGCGCACGGAGCCTCTTTGAGGAAACCCTAACCGTCGTGACAGCCGACCACGGCGAGCAGTTCTACGAGCACGGTCGCTACTCCCACCCTCACCAACTCTACGACGAACTGACTCACGTTCCCCTTATCCTCCGTGATCCGGGTCGCAGAAGCACTCCTTGTGACAGGGTGACAGAACTCGTAGACGTGGCACCTACTCTCGTTGAGCATGCAGGAGGTGATGTTCCGGCGTCGTTCTCTGGGCGGTCGCTGTTCGCGGATACATCTTACGCGGCAAATAAGACTGATATGCCGACGCCGACGGATGACGAAACTTTGCCCGAGTTCCGGTCGGAACCGGCTGCGTTCAGCGAGGCTGACCTCACCCCCGCGTACAACGGGAGCGTTCGTACCAACCGGTGGCGGTATATCCGAAATGAGACTACCGACGAGGAACTACTGTTTGACCATGAGAGAAATTCTGACGAACAGCGGGATGTTCTTAGTGACCATCCGGCGGTTGTTGACTGTCTCCGTGACCGGCTAACGGCTCACACCGACGCGGAGGGCCGGTCGGTCGGTCCCGACCGGGATGTGACTCGAAGGGATATCGAGGACGGAGAGGTACAGGACCGACTGGAGGATCTAGGCTATCTCGGCTAAACACCCCTTTCGACGGTTCAAATTTTGGCCATGTCGCAAAACGATCTAGAGTTGAGATAGATGCTTACTGCTGGTACTGTGGTGTTTTCATGACACAATCTGGAAAACACACATAGGTGCACGCTATATTACTCATATTTGAGTGTATCCTTTCCTGTACTTCTGCGTTAAACATGATGATAGAGATGATCTATGCCAGAAGACCGTACTGGAAAATCTTCCGTAGTGGTTTCACTATTGGAACATGTAGACCACCACGGAGGCCGTGTTTCTTCCAGGCTTTATAGACTTCTGAATTTGCTTGAAAGATATTATTAGCCGATGTATTGCTTACTCCGCCAGTTGCCATCCTGACTAAGGTATCATCAAGATACACTGCTGAAACACCTTCTTTCAATAAAATACGTAAAAGGAACTCGTAGTCGGCAGCGATTCCAAAGTCACAATCAAATGTCCCGTATTGTTCGTATACGTCTCGGCGTACAAAAACAGTCGGATGAGGAGGCATCCAGCCAAAATGAAAGCGTCTCGGATGGTATTCCCCACTCTCCCAGTATCTAACGACTGTATCATCGTCATCAACGTACACTAAATCACCATAACAGAGTTCGACCTCGCTACTCTGGAATGTTTCCAGTACGCTATGCAAAACATTTGGTCCATTGTATCGATCATCAGCATTCAGAATTCCGATTACATCGCCAGTAGCGTGATTGATCCCCTTATTCATCGCATCATAGATGCCTTCATCTGGTTCACTGATAAGGATATCAATCCAATCGCTGTTTTCCTGCAAAATAGCGGTCGTCTCGTCAGTTGAGTTACCGTCAACTACGATAGTTTCGAGATTCGAAACACTGTTTTGGGATCGAATTGACTCTAGTGTATCCCTGATCCTGGGTTCGTTATATACTGGAGTGATAATGCTTATTCTCATTGATTTATCCCATTTCGCTGCTTGCCATATCACTCAATCGCTTTCTGTAGGCTCCTCTCAAAGTCTATTATTTATCAACTATATTATCATCACTCTAATATACACAAATAATAATTAATACTATATATTAAATTTAAAATTTATTTTTATCAATATTTAGGTTTACTTTTGGGTATTATATGGGTCTTCCCACACTTGTCGGATTACGATCATCATGTCAACCTAGAAGGATTGCCGGCGGATGTACTCAAGTTGTGGCGCAACTTCGCGTTCGAATCAGCACTCTTCGGATTGTTAATCTGGACAGCCCTGTCTCTGTTAATCCAGTTTTTACGGAATATCACTTGCCCACGCCGGCATATTTTGCTTGGGTAGCATCTCCTTCACTGTCCAAAGAGCACAAAGGCAGACAATGCTTATATCGCCTACGAAGATCAATCGCTCCTACAGCATTTCGTTCAGAGTCGTCTTCTACAGCAACAACCCGCGTAAGCCAATCGTTCTCTTTGTATTCAATCGACATCACTGACTCGCCTTCATAGTCTATTAGCACAAAAATTATAAACGAAAATGTTTTCCGAAGCCAACCGTTCGAACTTGACTGTAGAATATCGGCTCCAAATTGTCCAATTTGATCACAATGACAATTACTAGTATCAGCGGTGTGAACGCTAGTCGTGAATACGACATCGAAAAATCGCTTAAACAGATAATCTAGCGACTCTTAGGGCTCGCGGTTCATTCGCAAATTCCCAACAGTACATCAGCTACCAGCACACGTCGGCCTACTTCCAATAAACCTATCGCGTTCACGGTGTGCTTGTAATCCGTGCTCAGCATTTTGAAAAACTCTGTAATCGGCATTTTACGACACGAGCAATATGATATCAATTTTCTTATTATTAATTATATTATTGTGTGTAAGAAACCACAAATATAAGATCCCTATGGAATATTAGTTCTCTACTATGACGTCATCTAAGCCCTCATAGAGCGAAACAGATGGTTGAAAATCAAGCGTCAATTTAATCTGTGTGATATTGGCTCGACTACGGCCGATATCTTCTGAACGAGCATCCACATGGACGATTTCCGAGTCTGAATCAGCGACTGTATGAATGGTTTCCGCTAGTTTAAGAATCGATACACTTTCACCAGTTCCGACGTTGAACACTCCAGAGGCTTCAGACTTTGCAGCCAGCAGGTTTGCCTGTACGACATCACGAATGTGAACGAAATCTCGGGTCTGTGATCCGTCACCTTCGACTGTGATAGGGTTCCCATTTGCCGCTTGCTTGACAAAAGCACTGATAACGGCGCTGTAATCGCTGCTCATCTGCCCTGGACCATAGACGTTAAAGTACCGAAGCACGATGGCCTCAAGGTTGTACAGATCCATATACAGTTGAATATACTGCTCGGCAGCGAGCTTCGAGAGGCCATATGGTGACGTGGGATTCGTCGGATGGTCCTCGGAGATCGGCATCGATTCCGGCTGCCCGTATACAGCAGCACTCGAGGCGAACACTATACGCGCCGATTCCCGCCGCGCGTGTTCGAGTACCTTCACCGTTGCAGTGACGTTGATATCGTGGGTTAACTCAGGATACTCTACTGACTCTTCGACGCTGACTAACGCCGCCTGATGAAAAATGATGTCGACGCTCTCAGTCGCCCGCTCGAGATCGTCATCGTTCCTGATATCGCCCTCGATCAACGTGGCTCCCTCAGGGACGTTCGATCGAGAGCCGCTCGAGAGGTTATCGAGGATTCGAACGTCGTTATCGGAAATAAGCGTGTCAGCGATATTGCTCCCGATAAATCCAGCCCCACCAGTCACGAGAATCCGTTTCCCGGAAATCGATGGGGGATCGTCAGTAGAACTCATTCGTCCGAAGCGAAGTCCCTAACATCGGATAACACTTTCCAGATCTGTCGGATCACGATCGTGACGTCGAACCAGAACGACTGACTGCGGACGTACTCGAGATCATACCGGAGCTTCTTCGCGGATTCATGTCCGGTAACGTCGTTGATCTGAGCAAGTCCCGTCAGCCCCGGTTTGATGAACCAGCGTTTGCTCCAGTCGATGCCATCGTTCTGAATCTCGGTATCAAGTTCCGGTCGCTCGGGTCGCGGACCGACGACGCTCATATCGCCGTTGAGGATTGACCAGAGTTGGGGGATTTCGTCCAGATGCGTCTTCCGCAGGACGCGACCGACACGTGTCACACGGGGGTCTACATCCCCCGCGTCTTCCTCGCTGATCTTGGCACCCGTCTCGGACTCCGCGTTCTCGATCATGCTCCGGAACTTATACACAGGGAACGATTCGCCGAAGACCGCAGTCCGGTCCTGCTGGTATAAGATAGAGCCCCCGTCCTCGAGTTTGATTGCTACTGAAACCGCGGCGATAACAGGTGCGAGTACCATGAGCGCAGCCACCGCAAACACGATGTCGAAGACCCGCTTGAACAGGTGATCCAGCGGATCCCAGGGCTCAAGGTCCACGTCCACGAGCTTCCCGATGTCGCCCTCGGAGACCAGCACACTGTCAGCGTACTCCCGGTGGACCTTCGCGTTCACGCCGTGTTCGTGACAGGCGTCCAGCGCTCCAAAGAACTCTGCGCGATCGGCCTGTTGAAACGCTAGAACGACGGTGTCGATGTCGTACTCGACGAGAACGTCCTCGAGTCGTGAGAGACCGCCGAGGCGAGATAATGCAGTGAGAGAGTCAGATGGATTTGTCCCATCCTCAAGTTCGGCGATTCCATCATGTTGGAGTTCGACACCGCCGTCGGCGATCGCTTCGTCGTCTGTATCCGATATGCTCCGCAATTCATTTCGAACGTCGGTGATCGTCGGACAGAGGTAGCCGATCATGGGGGCATCGATAGCTGGGATAACACGCTCGATCTGGTTCGGATCGTCTCCGACGACTAGCGTACGCCCGTCAGTGTCGGTAGGTCGGCCTCGAATCAGGAGGAACCAGCTGGGAAGGGTGATTGCAAGGAATCCGACGATCATCACGAGGGTTGCTCGCGGCAGGCGATGTGACCACTGAAAGTAGCCGAGCGTCGCCAGCGCGAGTCCGCCGACGAGAACGCGCTTCTGGACGAGGAAGACTGTATCGAGAATGCGTCGGGGCCGAGGCTTGTATAGCGGCCAACTCGAACCCGCGATCATGAGGACGCTCAGCACCAGCGCCCACCGGAGCGACGATCCGCTGAGGACGGTCGGATTCAACCGATTAAACACGGGAACAGCCGTCGTGAACGTAGACTGAGAAAACGAGTGATTGGCAGCGAGTACAGCGGTGACGATGAGACAGGCCGTCCCCGTCGCGCTCGCAACTCGATACCGCCACCCAGTTAGCATCGAATAAGGGGAGGGAACTACACTCCCATATATGCTTTGAAACAACTAGTGTGCTGATATACTATCATATACCGCTTATGGCCGAGCTGTCTCGGTTAGACTCTACCTCCAATTCAAAAGGGATCCTGAACGTGTAAATAAAGTCGAAAACAGGTATTTTACTGAAGATGCGCATCGCTTTTGTAGTGACCCTGATTTCGAGTAGCCAATGAAGGTTCTCGTCACCGGCAGTGGCGGTTTTATCGCGGCCACATCGCGGAGGCTGTTGCACGACGCGGACACGACGTTACGGTACTCGATAACTTCGAGCCGTATTATGATCTCGGAATCAAAGACCGAAACGTCGACGCCGGCCGAACAGCGGCAGCGGAATCCGGTGCAACCTACAAACTCGTCGAGGGATCAATTACTGACGCCGAATTAGTTACCGACCTCGTTGCGGACACCGATATCGTCTATCATCAGGCAGCTCAGGCGGGGGATTCGAACGAGCGTCGAACAGCCGTAAAAAGTCAACGAGTACAACGTCGACGGAACGATGAATCTCCTTGAGGCCGCACGAGCAACCGAGCTCGAGCGGTTCGTCCTCGCCTCGTCCTCGTCCGTGTACGGTAAGCCGGAGTATCTGCCCTACGACGAGGCACATCCGACGAATCCTGTCTCACCCTACGGCGTGTCGAAACTCGCGAGCGAGCAGTACGCGCGCGCGTTTACAACGAAATCTACGGCCTTCCGACTGTCGCATTGCGCTACTTCACCGTCTACGGTCCGCGGATGCGCCCGAACATGGCGATGACCAACTTCGTCTCGCGGTGTCTCCACGGCGAACCGCCCGTGATCTATGGCGACGGAACGCAGACACGCGATTTCACCTATATCGGTGATCTCGTTCGAGTCAACGAACAACTTCTCGAGGACGACAGCGCCGACGGTGAGATCTGTAACGTCGGGTCGACGGACAACATCGATATTCTCACGCTCGCAGAAGTTGTCCGCGATGAAATCAATCCGACCCTCGAAATTGAGTTCGACGAGGCCCGCGAGGGCGACGCCGAACACACTCACGCCGACATCTCGAAGGCAAACGAGATCATCGGCTACGAATCCACTGTCGACATTCGACAAGGGGTTTCGAAGTTCATCGATTGGTACCGCGATAATCAGAAGTGGTACGATCCGCTCGTCCGTTCGTCCTGATCGCGGCGGAGTGAAATCGGGAGCGGTCGAGAACTACTCACAGTTCCTTGAGTAACCGATACCTGTCTGGATACCAGCGACTGCCATACTATCCTGAACGACAGCCAACGCACTGCCGGTGTTACTACGTTTCCGGTCGCCTCTCCGATGGACTCCGGCCGCTGTCGTCGCTGGCCTCATCTGCTACTGGTCGATCGTCGCGACGCCACCATCGATCGCACTGCCGCTCGAGGCGATGGTAACCGAAGCCGGAGTCATACGAGCAGCAGTCATAAGCGACCCCGGGTTCGCCTGGCTCGACATTCGTCACGGAATCGCTTACGGGGGACTTGCTCTTAGTCTCAAGTATGCTCTCAGAGACCATGAGATGGCTATCGTCCAAACGGCCCTGTTGGTATTCTGCATCACAGTCGGCTACGGAGCAGTGATGGAGATCGATCAAGTGTTCCGTCCCGACCGCATCGCCACGTTGGCCGACGCTGCGAGCAACGCTGTCGGAGCCGGCGTCGCACTCGCACTGTCCGGTTTCCGACGTCAGTCCAGCTCCCTCCCCGCTTCCTCGAGTGACGAGTTCTGATCTCCAACACAGACTAGGAACCGAGTCTCGCTAGGGGACCGATACGATCAAAAAGCCGCCGTGTGAGGAGAGCCTGAATGCGTCCCGGTAGCAGGCTCATCATCGTTGCCGCGTTGCTCGTCGTTCTCGGCGGGCTCTGTGTCCACTACGATGCGGCCTACGATGAGAACTGGCCACATCCGACTGGCGATCAGATTCAGGAACAGGGACTCGAGCCGTTCGTTGGCGACCGCCTGCTCCTGTTCGGTGAGGTTCGAACCGTTGATAGCGATGCGAAGACGGCCACCATTCATGTGATGGATGACAGCGATGAGGTTGCGGCCGAACTCGAGGTCCGTGGCGTCGATAGTGATGTGAAACCGGGGGGTGTTATGCAGGTATACGGTACCCTCGAGTCCGAAACAGTACTACGGGCGGACCGAACAGTAGTCGTGAATCGGGGTCCAGACGCGACCGCGTACAAACTCGGTGCGTCGGTCGTCGGTCTCCTCCTCGCGATCGGATACTTCCTCCGACAGTGGCGGGTCAACCTCCGCGAGTTTGCCTTCGAGCCGAGAGCCGTCGAGAACGCCGAACCCGAAACTCAAATCGAGGGGAGCGATCGTGGCTGATCTCCTCACACACGTCCTGCTCGCATACGTCGCCTGTACGGTTGCGGGATGGTACCGACCGATACCGAGTCACTGGACGGCTGTAATGATAATCGGGTCGATTCTCCCGGATCTCAACCGTGTAACACTCATCGTGTCCGAAGGAGCACTCGAGGCGATCGTCGGCGTTTCGCTCGAGTTCGATGCGATATCGACGCTCGGCGGCGCGATCGTCCTTTCCGGGGTCGGCGCGATGGTCGTTGCCGATCGAAATCAGCAGGTGTTCGCTGCCTTGTTTGCAGGCACGCTCTCACATCTCCTCATTGATGGAGTCAAAGCTTACGCCGACGGTGACGCCGGTATGTGGCTCTACCCAGTTACGTGGGCGCGTCATCCGACGCCGAGTCTGTACGTCTCGTCGGATCCCGTCGTTCTCATCTCTGTCGGACTCATTGCAGGAATCGTCGCTGGCATCGATCGGTACGTGATACGATCCGGCGAGCACGGGAGTGACGCTCGGCCGAAAGAAGAATCGTAGCCGCTGCCTCAAGGAATTCTCTCAGTAGCCAATCCCGAGCACCGTCTCCGGAAGTGACGAGAGCAGGAACATAACAATAACTATAGTCCCGGCCCCGACTCTCTGGTTTATGAACTTCCGGAGTGAGTTATGCCGCTGATCGACGACGAGGGCAATCTCTTCGGCGTCGTCAACGTCATCGACGCTCTCGCAGTTGTCCTCCTGCTTGCCGTCCTCGTCGCAGGGATCGCGTTCGTCGGGGTGCTTGGCAACGGCGAACCCGAAACCAGATACGCCACTGTCGACCTCGGCGGGCAGCCCGACTACGTCGCCGATCGCGTCAGCGAAGGCGATACCGTCAGGGTCGACGGCTCTTCGCACAATCTCACGGTGACCGACGTCTATGTCACACCCGCAATGGACGGCGGAGGCGGAAACCAATCACAGGTGACGGTCCGTGCGGAAATAAACGGCCAGACCGTCGAGATTGAAGATAGAGACGAACCGGTCTTCGAATACGCTGGCGAACGTCTTCGCCTCGGGACGGAACTCGCGATCGAGACCGACGACTACACCGCAACCGGTCGTCTGACTAGCCTTGAGCCCGACGGATCGTCCCTCGCGGTCGACGAGACGCCGGTCTTGATCGAGTCGACGATCTCGGAGCGGACGGCGGACGAAATCAGCGAAAACGATACCGTCACGCTCGGCCCGTATACCACGGCGACGATAACGAACGTCCAGTTGTACCCGATCGGTGGCGATCAGTATCGGGCGCTCGTCGGGACCGAACTCAACACTCACCAGCAAGGATCGATGCCGACCTACGGTGGCCAGACAGTCACCGTCGGGAGCCAGATCAGCTTGAGCCCTGACGGCTACGATCTCAACGGCGAAGTCGTCCGACGAGGGTCCGATCAAGAAATCGGCAATTCGACGACGGTCAACGCCGAGGTCAAAGTCGAGAATATCCGCCCCGAGGTCGCGGACGAGTTCAGCGCGGGCATGACCGAGACCGTCCGTGGTGAGACGTTGGTGACGGTCCAGTCAGTCGACACTGAGGCGGCAGATACCGTCCTTGAAAGCGAAAGCGGGGAGATCTTCCTCCGCGAGCATCCGAAGAACGAGGATGTCACGCTTTCCGTCGAGTTGCAAACACGACAGACTGACACCGGTGTGCGCTTCCACGGTGACTCACTCCGGACCGGTGATAGCGTGGTCCTCGACTTCGGGACGACGACCGTCAGCGGAACGGTCACACAGATGGAGTAACAGCGATCACATGAGCACCAACGCACGCAATGGATCGGTGGTCGTCCGGGCCGGACGGAAGGCAGCCGAGCGAATGCGGACGGCTCTCGACCGCTCGCGGCTGGGCTCACTCTCTCGCTGGCAAAGCGACTCTCACGGCTCCGAACCTGAAGAGACGACCGCTACGCCATCGCCGTCAGTACTCGAGACGATCGCGAACGGATCGGCGCTTCGATCCACGATAACGGCCACGAGTACGCGAGTACAAGCAGTCGCCTCGAACGCGCAAATCACAGCCCTGGGGGAGACGCTCTACCGGTACGCGACGTCGTCCTTTGGCTATCGATGGCTGACGACGGAGCCAGAGCCGGACGTTATCGTCATCGATCTCCGTGAGACCAAAGCGATCGGTCCGTTCATCAATATCCTCGATCGCGTACTGGATGGCGCAACGGGCGCGATGCCGACGTCTTCCATCACCGAGGTCGCGACTCGAGTCGGGAACGCCGTTCGTGACCGACCGCTCGCAGCAGTGAGCGTTTTCATACTCCCCACCGTCGCGATCTCGCTCATCATGCTGGGACTCAGCGGCTCGCTCAATCTCCCGCTGTTCGGAGTTCATCTCACTGCCGCCGTCTTGGCGACTCTCGGACTTCGTTCGCGGCGGAGTCTCGAGGACCTTCTCGAGATGCGAGCAGTCAAGCTTCTCATCGCAACGTTCGAACCACCGGAGCCGCCGCCGAGTAAAACACGAACCGAAGAGGAGAGCAGCAGACTGGGCGACGAACAGCGATAACTCGCGTTCACACACTGCTCGCTATTAGCTAGCTCACGTCATAGAGATACTACTTTTCCAGAAAGATCGACGCTCGAGTCAGACTTAGAGGTCCATCCCGCCGTTGACGTCGATCACTTCACCGGTCACGTACGACGAGTCCTCGCTCGCGAGGAATCGGACTACTGCAGCGATGTCCTCGACTTCGGCCAGTCGCTCGAGCGGGATCCCCGCGATAATCCGGTCGAGGACCTCGTCGGGGACGCTCTTGACCATGTCGGTGGCGGTGAAGCCGGGGGCGACGCAGTTGGCCGTCGAGCCGCCCTTGGCGAGTTCGAGGGCGATGGTTCGCGTAAAGCCGAACATCCCGCTTTTCGCGGCGGCGTAGTTGGCCTGGCCGTAGTTGCCCTGTTTGCCGACGACGCTCGAGATATTGATCAGTCGACCTTCATCGGCGTTCCAGATGTCGTCGTAGAACAGCTGGGTGCAGTTGAACATGCCGCCGAGGTTGACGTCCATCACGCGGTCCCACTCCTCCCGGGACATCTCGGTGAACTGCTTGTCGGCCGTGATGCCGGCGTTGTTCACCAGAACGTCGGCGGGGCCGAAGGCTTCGTGGCAGACTTCGACCAGGTTTTCGACGTCCGCGCGGTCGGAGATATCGGCCTGTGCCGCGACGGCCGAACCGCCGGTTGACTCGATAGCGTCGACGGCCTCGTAGGCCTCGCCCTCAGAGGTCCGGTAGTTGATAACGACGTTCGCCCCCTCTTCACCGAGGTACTCGGCAATACCGCGACCGATCCCCTTCGCCGAGCCCGTGATAACGCAGGTGCGACCATCCATGGACATGAGTCACACATTCAACGTCCGATGGTAAATAACGACCTGTTAGTTATCAGTATTGTTGCAGCGATAATAACCCGACGGATGGCGATCGACTAGAGACGAGAAAACCGGTTACGGATCAAATATACCGACGATTTCCGTTCACTGACTCGAGTAGCGACGAGCAACGGGAGGAAAACAGATCAAAACATGAACCTCGAGCAGACATTGAGACCGCTGACTAACCGAGAGTGAATCGATCTACAGGTCGAACAGGGCGAGCGCCTTGGAGCTTGACCCTGAGGGTAATGGAGCGAGAAATCGTCATTCTCGAACCAGACGATTTCCAGATGGGCCGTCCGAATGCTACTCGGGTAGAAGCCCGAATCGTAGACGCACACCAATCGATCCGGTGTGAACGGGGGTTGGTCCTCGATTCGATCGAAGCGCTCGTCAGTAGCCAGCCGGTCAACAACACCGTCGAGTCGATCGAAATCGACCGGCGCACCGCTACCGTCGTCGGGAACCCCCGTCCTGCCGCTCCGATCGGTCATACAGCGGTCCGTTCTTCGGCAGAGTCACCGGATCCGGACGTCAGTGCCGGTTCGATGAGGGCGATTCGGCGACGGGTCGTCTTCCACGCGGAAACGTCTTCCCAGACCGCTTCCACCGAGCGATCGGTCGTCGACGCGTGCGCCGCGATCGAAACCGCGTTCGGGGATTCGACGCCGAACATCTCAGCGTAGTCTTTGTCGCGATCCGTCTCCGTCTGCAGGTAGTCAAGGAATTCGTCGGTGGCGTACCGCTCCTGCAGCCGCTGGACGCGACGCCAGTTCAGATACTCTTGGTTCCGTTCGTACGTCGCCGGTGACTCGGTGACTCGCGTGACGATTCCCATTCGCTCGAACCACTCCAGGTACTCCCTCGCTGCGTCCACCCCGTGACCGGCGCGGTCGACGACGTCACTCGCCGTCGCCGGTCCGTCCAGTCCGAGAACCGCGTCGAAGAAGTCATTGCGCGTTCGACCACTGCGAACGACCTCCGCGGGAGTCACTAGCCCATCGAAGTCCGGGGCGTCCGCGCGTTCGTCGTTCGCCGTCAGTTCCGGGCGCGGTTCTTTCATGACTACCTCATCGGCCCCTGACGGAATGAAAATTCTTGGCGGGATATTCCATCCCGTTCTCGATCGCGGATCGCCTGATACCGAGTTCCACGTCGCTTCGCTCGAGTCTCGGATCTCGCTATGAACGGTTGGGAGGAACCTACGCTCCCGTAGAGGTTCGACGTTCGTCGGTACGCTCGACGGGAACACTCACTCGTCACCGCCGCCATCCCGGTGTAAGGAGAAAGTACATAGGTAAGACCTACGCAGATGTAGTAAGGACATGCCTGTTACCGAAGACGCGACGATCACGAGCAAAGGGCAGGTCACCATTCCGAAGCGGATCCGCGACAGACTCGAGCTCGAGGAAGGGACAGAGGTCGAGTTCGTGCTCGGCGACGATGGTGGACTCGAAATCCGACCGAAAAGGCCGGCGATGGAACGGCTTCGCGATGTCCAGAAGACGCTCTCAAGACACGATGTCGACCTCGAGAAGATGCGTCGGGAATCGAAGGCCACGTGGAGTTCGCACGATCGTCGCGAGGAACAGTCGTGATCTTCCTCGACTCGTGGGTGTGGCTGGAGTTCGTTTTCGACGGCGAGGACGCGGCCACCGCGGAGGCAACCATCGAACGAGCCAACTCGGCCGACGAAGGCGGGCTCATCGCTCCGACCGTTCTCGCGGAGGTCTCGTATCGAATTCGGAGCGTCGAAGACGAGGCGACGGCGGACGAAGCGATTCGAGCGATCCGCGACTACGAACACATTGAGAGTATCCCGCTGATCGACGACATCGGAGAGTACGCGGCCGAACTCCGATTCGAGTACTACGAGCCCGGTGAACGGGAACTCTCCTACGCCGATGCGATCCACCTCGCGACCGCAGCGATCCACGACGACTGTCACACGCTCTACTCCGGGGACCCGGACTTCGAGGGGTTCGAGGCCCTCGAGGGACTCGAAACCGTCGTCCTGTGAGTCCGTGGTGTAACTCGTTCGGTACGGCGACGAATTCGGGGCTGGTGCCGGTAGTAATACGCTGCTCGAGTCCATCCGTGAACGGGTGTCGTCTTCGAACGTCGCCGCGAGGCCGTCTCGATTGGAGACCGCCGAAAACTGCTCGAGGGGGAGACCCACGGCTACCGACCACGCGAAAACCGGTTGTCGGATATCGATTCGGTGGTGTCTCTCCGACGAACGTTTGGCGTTGAAGCTCTCGAGTACCGGACGAGGACATCGGTAGCGCTAGAACCCGACCGATAACGATCATGAATCTCGACGAAGCGTCCGTTCGAGAGCGCTGTACCGACCCTGTGTTCGAACGCGGACAGAGCTATTACGACGACGGTCGACTCCGGCGACTCGACCGGTTCGACGATCTCGTCACGGCCGTGGTCCGCGGCTCCGACGTGTACGACGTCGTCGTCGAGTTTGACGGAGACGATATCGATGCGCGGTGTTCGTGTCCGTATACGGGCCCAGGTGAGTGCAAGCACATCGTCGCGGTACTCCTAGACGTCGTTTGCGATCCGCCAGAGGTCGAGAGCGAGCGCGTCGACGCGGTACTCGGTGCAGTCCCGCCCGACGACCTGCGGGCGTTCGTCCGAGACGCGCTCGCCGAGAACCCGACTCTCCGCGAGCAGTTCCTCGCACGGTTCGGGGAAGAGCATCGATCGATCGACGAGTACCGTACGGCAGTCGAGACGCTGTTCGACCGACACGCTCGAGACGATTCCCTCGTTACGAGCGCCATCGACTTCTCGCACTTCTTCGACCTCGCCCAACGGTATCGCACTCGAGAGCGGTATCTCGCCGCCGCGACCGTCTACCGCGCGCTGTTCGAGGCCGTCGACGACAACGCGGAGCGCATCGACGCCGCGTACGATCACTACGCGACGACCCTCCGAACGGCCCTCGACGGCTACGTCGAGTGCGTACTCGCCGCTGATCTCCCGGACGAGGACGTCGAGCGGTACGCTACCGTTCTCGAGGACCGGCGCTCGGAATACGGCGTCCACACCGAGGCGTTCCGGCGCGGGCTCGAGGCGTTCGAAGCGCAACGGTGACCCAGTTCGGCTCGACGGTCGAGATCCCTCGGCCTCAGTCACCGCCGATCGAATTCGATCGTCGATATCAATCGGAAGCGATCGCGGTTCCGTCCCGTCGAGACCGTTGACTGGACCGAGAGTGAACCGGCCTACCGCTCCTGGGCCTGTTCGATCCAGTCCTCGAGTCGGCTCGGCGAGATGCCGGTCTCGGTGGCGAGTTCGGCGACGTCGACTGCGGCGAGCTGGTCGAAGGTCTCGATACCGGCCGCAGTGAGATCTTCGGCGTACGCCTGACCGACGCCCCGGAGATCGGTGAGATCGTCGGTCTCGGACTCGATTTCGGACGCGGCCTCCTCGCCTGCGACTTCTTCGACGACGTCCTCGTCGACGGTCATCTCGCCGGGCTCTGCCGGTTCTTCCTGGATATCGTCTTCGCCGCGCTCGGCGATTTCCTCGTCCGAACGGTCGGTCGTCTCGACGTCGAGGTCCGCGTTGGAGTCGGGACTCGAGTCGATCTCCACGCTCGAGCCGCCGTCCGCGAGGTCGTCGGTGCCCGACTCGTCGCCTTCGACGTCCTCGGCGAGAGCGGCATCCGCCGCCTCGGGTTCGGGCGTCTCCGGTTCGGATCCGGTCTCAGTACCGTTCGAGCGCTCCTCGAACCACTCGGAAACCTGTGGCCAGAGTTCGTCGTGGCTCCGCGAGGAGACGGACATCCCGATGTGGCCCGTCGCGAACTCGAGGATCTCGGTGTCGTCGGAGGCGATCACGTCGTTGAACGGTTTCGAGGCCTCCGGCGGGATGAGGTGGTCGTACTCTGCGACGATCTGGAGGACGGGCATGTCGATGTTACTGATGTCGACGTGTTCGCCGCCCAGGTAGAGTTCGTTCTCGTAGAGCTGGTTGTCTTGGTAGATATCGCGGATGAACTCCTCGTAGGCCTCGCCGGCCATGTCGATGCCCTCGTCGAGCCAGCGCTCCATCCGGGCGAAGTTCTCGACGAAGTCCTCGTCCTCCATGTTGTCGTAGAACCGGACGTACTTCGTCACGTTGTTCGCGATGGGGTCCATCAGCGCGAAGCCGACGTCTAAGAATCCGGCGGGGACGTTATCGAACGTTTCGGTGACTACTTCGGGGTCGTAGTACTCCTCGCCGCCCCAGAGCTCGAGCACGCCACCGCTGTCGTCGAAGCACAGTCCCGAGGCCATCAGCGCCAGGTTCTCGACTTTCTCGGGATACAGCGAGGCGTACATGGCCGACTTCGTGCCACCCATGCAGTAGCCGAGGATGTTGATCGAGTCCTGTCCGGAGCGCTCGCGGACGACGTCGACGCAGTTGTCGATATACCGGTTGACGTAGTCGTCGATCGACAGCGACCGATCCAGTTTCGAGGGTTCGCCCCAGTCGATCAGGTAGACGTCGAAGCCGGCCTCGAGCAGCGTCTGGACGACCGAGCGGTCGGGCTGGAGATCGAGGATGTACGGCTTGTTGATCAGCGCGTAGACGATGAGGATGGGGATGTCGTGTTGCTCCTCCGTCATCGGCTCGTAGTGGAGGAGTTCGAGCTTGTTCTCCTCGTAGACGACCTCACTGGGCGTCTGTCCGACCTCGATGTTCTCGACGGTCTCGGTTCGATCGGGGGCGATTCGGGTCTTCTCGGCCAGGTCGGCGGTCGCCTCCCAGGCCTGCCGTTGCATGTTCAGTGTGGTTGCGAAGGGGTTGTTCATGACTCGTCTTCGAGGTGGTCGAGAACGCGGTCGAGTTTCCGCTCGACGTCGTGCTGGCGACGCTCGAGTTCGACGAGGCGGTCACCGATCTCGACGACGTCGTCCTGGGTCGCGAAGCCGAGCGAGCGGAGCGTCTCCTGAGCGGCCTCGTCGGCCTGCTGTTGCATCTCGAGGACATCGCCGACGGTCTCGCCGGTCATCTTGGCGAAGGCGGTCGTCGACATGACGTCCTTGAACGCCTCGTTGGCAGTGTTCAGCCAGATGTCACGGAACTCCTCGACGTCGACGTCCTCGCCCTCGAGCTGGTCGTTCATCCGGTCGACCATCTGCTGGGAGGCGTTCATCCACGTCTCGTAGGCGCGGGCGTATCCCTCGACGCCGTCGGAGATCTCGTTGTCCTCGCTGACCTCGCCGACGGTCTCGGACCAGCTCTCGACGAACTGCGCCTGGGCTTCCATATTGTCCTCGAGCGCCTCGAGAAACTGCTCGTTCCACTGTTCGGCGAACGCGTTCCAGTCTTGCATCGGGGGTTGTGAATCTGACATGGGTGAAAATTGTCGGTGTACGATAAAAAAGCTGAGCCCGGATTTACGCCGAGACGTCGAACTCGTCGGCGGCCTCTTCGACGTTTTCGGCGACGACGTCGACGTTCTCCTCGACCTGCTCGTGGGCCTCGAGGGCCGCGTCGAAGGAGGTGTCGACGACCTCAGCGTAGCTCTGGGCGAACTCCTCATAGGCGACTTCCGACTCCTCGAGCGCTTCGAGGTAGGCGTCGATCGACTGCGACTGGGCCTCGGTGGCCGAGTCGAAGCCGTCGTCGACGAGCTCGCGGAGTTCGGCGAAGTCGGCTGCCTCCTCGGGCAGGGACGCCTCGAGGGCGTCGAAGTAGGCGTGAATTGCGCCCTTGGTCAGCTCGGCGTTGGATTCGGCGAGCGAGCTCGAGGTCTCGATGGCGTCAGCGAAGGCGCTGATCGAGGTCTGCTGTGCCTCGAGGGCGTCGTGGGTCAGGCTCTGGGACTGTTCGAGTGCGGTGCGCTGTGCGTCGAGTACTGCGGTGAATGGGTTCTGAGTCATGATTGATCCTCTCGGTCGCGTTTGACGGGGACGACGATCGTCTGGACGATATCGCCCTCCTCGATGTCGAGGGCCTCCCGTTCGGGTCCGGGAATGCTGATCCGACCGCCGCTCTGGACACGGGCCTTGAACGTCGCGGTGCCCATGTTCATGGGCCCGAAGGCCGACGTGTTCTCGAGCGGGTTCGCCGACGTGGCCTGCAGCAACTGTTTCATCATCTCCTGCTGGGATTCGGCGACCTGCTCGCCCGCTTCCTGCATCTGCTCTGTGAACATCGCAGGCGGAAACCAGGTCGATCGGTCGGAGTCGTCCGTCATCAACAGTACATTGGATCGCGGACATAATAAGCCTTTCCACTAGATGCCATCTAATGCCATGAGATGGTACGGTTTGGATCAGTCCACCGGACCGTCCGGTAGAATGAACGATGATCGGGACCGAATTGTGAACGTGACAGTTCAGTTAAAGCGGGAGAATCGCACAGTATAGGCCATCTAATAGGCAATTACCGAATTATTTAACCGGTAAAACGCTCTTGGACAAGCCAAAGAAGTCATATACACACCACGCCTAGCCGCTCATAGATGTCCCACCAGAACGCTGGCGAAGATAACCTCGCTGCCATGACGAACGCGTGGTCGGCTATGACGCGAGGCTTTCTTCGAACGGCGACCGCGGCGAACCGTGCGGCCGTCTCCGCGATGCTTCCGCCGACCAACGGCGACTCAGACGCGGAGACCAACAGGATCGCCCCGCCGATTCCGTCGGTCGACTACTCCGACCTCGACTGGCAGTTCGATCGCACCGTCGACGATCCGGAGGGGATCAGCGTCGGCGACACCGTCACCTTCGAAAAGGCGCTCACCGACGCGGACGTCAAGGCGTTCGCCGCCGTCAGCGGCGACACGAACCGGCTCCACCTCGACGATGACTTCGCGTCCGAGACCCGCTTCGGCGAGCGCATTGTCCACGGGACCCTCGTCTCCGGACTCATCAGCGCCGCCCTGGCCCGACTCCCCGGACTCACCATCTATCTCTCCCAGGACCTCGAGTTCAGCGGCCCCGTCGGGATCGGCGACCGGGTATCGGCCCGCGTCGAAATCGTCGAAGACCTCGGCAACGAGCAGTACCGACTCGAGACGCTCGTCCGTGACGAGGACGACGACGCGACCGTGATCGACGGCGAGGCAGTCGTGCTGATCGACGACTTGCCCGCCGAATAGCTGTTTCTGTCGGCCGAGACGGGCGTTCGCGTCGGGACAGCGGCGAGTGCAATGTTTCTAAGTGGTTCCTCGCGGAACGGGTGGATATGACGCTCTTTGGGACCGCAGGGATCCGCGGTCCAGTCGAGGACGTATCGCCGTCGCTGGCGCTCGCCGTCGGCCAGGCCGCGGGCGAACCCGGGGAAACGGTCGTCGTCGGTCGCGACGGTCGGGAGACGGGCCCGGCGCTCGCCGCAGCGATGGAGGCCGGCCTCGAGAGCGCCGGCGCGGATGTCCGCCGCATCGGGCAGGTACCGACGCCGGCGCTCGCCTTCGCCTCGCAGGGGCGACGGGGCGTGATGCTCACCGCGAGCCACAACCCGCCCGAGGACAACGGCATCAAACTCTTCGCGGACGGCGTCGAGTACGACAGCGACGCCGAACGGACTATCGACGATCGAGTCGCGAGCGACGACGCCGGGCTCGCCCGCTGGGACGAGTGGGGCGACGCCGAGCGTCTCGACGTGCTCGATCAGTATCGGTCCGCCGTCGAGGGATACGTTCGGGATCAGTTCGGTGATCAGATCGAAACCGACGGGGAGTCGGCCTCGAGCGGCCCTCTCGAGGGGCTCCGGATCGCCGTCGACTGCGGGAACGGCGTCGGCGCGCTCGCGACCCCGCAGGTCCTCGAGCGCCTCGGCGGGACGGTCGTCGCGGTCAACGCCTCCGTCGACGGCCACTTCCCCGGGCGCGGGAGCAAACCGACACCCGAGACGCTCTCGGAGTTCATTGACTTCCTCGCGGACGGGAGCGAAGCGCGACGCGCCTCTGACGGGACGAGGAGCGCAGAAAACGGTCGCGCTACGCCACCACGGGACGGTGGACCCGCGAGTACCGACTTCGATCTCGGGCTGGCTCACGACGGCGACGCCGACCGACTCGTCGTCCTCGGTCCCGACGGCGAGGTCATCCACGAGGACACCGTCCTCGCAGTCGTCGCGGCCCACTACACGGCGGCGAGCGACGCCGGCGATCCCGTCGTCGTCACGACGCCCAACGCCTCGGCTCGGATCGACGAACGGGTCCGAGCGGCCGGCGGGCGAGTCGAACGCGTCCGACTGGGAGCGCTCCACGAGGGAATCGCCCGCGAGCGCGTCGCCGGAAGCGACGACACGGAGATCGTCTTCGCCGCCGAACCCTGGAAACACATTCACACCGCCTTCGGCGGCTGGATCGACGGCGTCGCCAGCGCCGCCGTCGTCGCCGCACTCGTCGCCGACGCCGGCAGCACGGCTCGACTCCGGGAACCGGTCACCGAACGTCCCTACCGAAAGGTCAGCGTCGAGTGCCCGGACGACACGAAAGCCGACGCCATGGCCGCCCTCGAGAGGGACCTCCCCGAGGCGTTCCCGGACGCGGCGGTCGACACGGACTACGGCGTCCGCCTCGAGTTCGAGGACGCCTCCTGGCTGCTCGTCCGGCCGAGCGGCACCGAACCTTACGTGCGCCTCTACGCCGAGAGCGAATCGGTCGACGAACTCGTCGCCGAAGCGCGCGCAGTCATCGAGACCGCGGTCGAAAAGAGTCGGTGAGCAGTCGACATCCTTTGGTGGCCCCTCGCCGAATCGATCCCCGTGAACGACTTGATCGACGCCGCTCGAGACGTCCAGGACCGTGCGCACGTCCCTTACTCTGACTACCGGGTCGGTGCCGCCCTCGAGACCGAAGACGGCGAGGTCTTCGTCGGCTGCAACCTCGAGAACGCGAACTACAGCAACAGCCTCCACGCCGAGGAGGTCGCGATCGCCGAGGCGGTCAAGAACGGCCACCGCGAGTTCTCGCGACTCGCCGTGAGTTCGAACCGCCGCGACGGCGTCACCCCCTGTGGCATGTGTCGCCAGACCCTCTCCGAGTTCTGCGACGACGACCTCGTCGTGCTCTGTGACGACGGGGACGACGAGGTGACCGAGTACACCCTCGGCGAACTCCTGCCGAACACGATCTCACAGGACACGCTCGAATAGTCGAGTAAGAGTGTGAGACCGGGGGCTGTCACTCGCTGCTGTCCGATTCGGGACGGGCCAGTATCACCTGCGCCAGCAGTAGCGCGGGGACGAGTCCGACGAAGAGGATGAGCGCCAACGAGCCCGATTTGACGGCGTAGTAGCCGAGAAATAGCAGAAATAACGCGCCGAAGAGCCGCGGACTCTTGATCATACGGTTCGGTTTCTCATCACGGAAGATAAACACGGCCGTCGATCCGCTCGCCGCGATCACTCCGAAGATCCGTCCGAGAGCACGTCCCGGAGAACCGTCCGGTGGCACCGCTTCTTCTCGGTGTTCTCGAAACAGACCAGCGCCAGCGACTCGCCCGCGGCCAAGCGCGACTCGAGGTCGTCGATCGCCGCCTGCGCGTCGGCTGACTCCTCGAGGTGCTCCCGATACGCGTCCTCGAATCCCACCTCGTCCCACGCGGCGTTGTGGGCGCCCTCCTCGCAGAGGCCCTGCATCTTCATGTCCTCCTCGCGCTGGCGGAACGTCTCGAGTAGGTCCGCTGGCGGGCCGAGTTCGGGCAGGTTCTCGTCGACAGTGCCGTGAAACCACGACGTGGGTTTCCGGACGACGCCGATCCGGGTCGCATCGGCGGGCAGATCGACCAGTTCGTGCTGGATCGCGGCGACGTAGGTGTCGGTGAGGCATCCACTACTTCCGTCAGCGTCCTCGCTCCCGACGGTATCGCCGCTCTCGTCGGCCCTCGCGGTCTCGTGGTCGTCTGCGTCAGCCATACCTTCGCTACGGGCGCCCTGCAGTTATATACCGCGCCGGACCGAACCGCAGGACCGAATGACCGGCGACGATATCGACGACAGCGAAGACCCGAACGCCGACGTCCAGTATCACCTCGAGGTCGGTCCGGAGGACGTAGCGGACACCGTGCTGCTCCCGGGGAATCCCGAGCGGCTCGAGAAGATCGTCGCCTTCTGGGACGATCACGAGATCCGAGCCCACCACCGTGAGTACCGGACGGCGACGGGATCGTACGAGGGAACGCCGATCTCGGTCACCTCGACCGGTATCGGCAGCCCCTCCGCCGCGATCGCCGTCGAGGAACTGGCCCGCGTCGGCGTCGACGCGTTCGTTCGGGTCGGCTCCTGTGGCGCAATCCAGCCCGAGATGGACGTCGGCGATCTGGTCATCACCACCGGCGCGGTCCGCCAGGAGGGGACCAGCGAGGAGTACGTCCGGGAGGACTACCCGGCCGCCGCGGACCACGAGGTCGTCTCGGCGCTGATCGCCGCGGCGGAGCGACTCGGATACGACTACCACACCGGCGTCACGATGAGTTCGGACTCCTTCTACGCCGGCCAGGGACGCCCCGGCTTCGACGGGTTCGAGGCCGCCGGAGCCGACGACCTGGTCGACGATCTCGCAGCGGCGAACGTCAAAAACATCGAGATGGAGGCCAGCGCCATCCTGACGCTCGCGAACCTGTACGGTCTCCGGGCGGGCGCGGTCTGTACCGTCTACGCCAACCGCGAGACCGGCGAGTTCCGCACCGAGGGCGAGTCCCGCGCCGCCGAGACCGCGACGCTCGCGACCCACCTCCTCGCGAAAATGGACGCCGTCAAACGCGAGGCCGGCGTCGACCGCTGGCACGCCGGCTTATCGCTCGAGTAGCCGCTCTGCTCCGACCGCGTTAGTCTCGCATCCGGATGATGCCGTCCTCGAAGACCTTCCGGTTCGGGACGATGTACTCCTCGGAATCGTCCTCGATCTTGGTGACGAAGAGGTCGACCTCCTGGACGATCCCCGTCTGATCGCCGATCCGGATCTCGTCGCCGATCCCGTAGGGCTGGTTGAGCAGCAGATAGATGCCGGCGGCGCTCGAGACGAGGAAGTCCTTGAACGCGACGGTGCCGACGATGACGACGCCGACGGCGTAGACCGTCAGCAGGATCAACAGCGCCAGCACGTGGACGCCGACCTGCCCGAGCGCGATGATGAACGTGACGTAGAGGACGGAGTACTTGACGAGCTTCGGGATGACCGACACCTCGGGGAGCTTGACGCCCCGGAGATACTCGCTGACGATCAGTTCGGACTTGTCCGCGACGATGAACCCGAGAATGAGCACGAGGACGGCGATGAACAACTGCGGGATGAATTCCGTGACGCGAAGCCAGAAGGCGTCCGTGTCCAACAACTGTGCGATATGGATCGCGGTCAACACCGCGATCCCGTAGATGAACCACGAGCTCAGCCGCGCGACGATCTCGACCGTCGACGTGCCGATCGACTGGGCCGTCCGCTCGAAGGGAGTCCCCTCGACGGCCTCCGGCACGCCCGAGGCCGAGAGCAACTCCTCGTTGAGCCGACCGACGAGATAGCCGACGACGAGGCCAAGCGCCAGTACCGCCGCCGCTATGACGGCCGGTTCGTTGAGGAACGGCTGCCACTCTACCATATCAGTACGCCTCCGGATCGACCTCCAGGATGAGTTCACCGGCCTTGAACGCCCGGACGAGACCGTCGCTCTCGGAGAGGACGATCGAAATCGCGTTCGTGTCCCGCGTGATCGCAGCGCCGGACATGTGTCGCGCACCCAGTCCCTTCGGAATGTCGATCCCCTCTGCGGACGGCTCGAGGTAGCGATACGCCGAAACGATCTTCCCCGCATCGGAGATGATGAACGCGCCGTCGAGCCGCGAGAACTCCTTCAGCATGACGTTCACGATCGGGTCGCCGACGTGGACGTGAGACTTCTCGAAGGGGTTGTAAGAGAGCGGCCGCGACTTGTTCATCACCTTCCCCGCGTCGCCGACGACGAACAGCGCACCCACGGGCTTGCCCTTCTGCCCCTTCTTGCCCAGTTCGATCGCCAGCTCGAGGACCGCCTTGACGACCTCCGGATCCGCCCGGGACTTGACGAACAGATCGTAGATCCCCGTCTGCGTCTCCGCGTCCGCACGGACGCGAGAGACCGTATCGATCTCGTCGCTGAAGACGCTCGTCGCACACGCGAGGTCGTCACCGTCCTCGATCACGCCCTGTTCTAAGGCCCCCTCGAGGCCGAAGCGGATCAGATCGGTGATCTCCCCGAACTCGAGGGGAAGCTCGACGAACGTCTCCGCGCCGACGGCGTTTTCGGTTCCAATGACGACGACGTCGAGATCATCGACGGCCGTGAATCGCTCATAGTACGAGCCGCTCGGCGAAAAGAGCACGACGGCATCGACACTCGCAAAGATATCCCCGAACACGTCGTCTAACCCGGCCATTGATACTACAACCCGGTCCTGCGCGAATAAGCGTTATGGAGCGTCTGACGCGCGTCTTTCGCCCGTCATTCGGTCTTGGTCGGTGTCAGTCACTACCACACCCGCCGGTGAGCGGTGCTCAATGCCTCTCGAACGCGGTCGTCGGGTTGTATCGCTCGAGTACGCGGTCTCTCGAGTTTCGATCGTGACTGCTCTCGAGAGGTGATGACGGTGTCGGCTGGCCGAGGCTAGATTCCTTGTCGCTATTTGAAGAGAGGAGTGTGGGCCAAGTCACGCTATCGCTCGCACAAACCCGGGTCAGCACGATACGGAAATTACGATTTCCGAAATCAGGATTTCTACGTTCGAAAGAACAAAACCGTCTGCGGTGAGAATCGCCGTCGAACGTCTCGTCCTGCTCGTACTCGATTGTCTCTTCGCAGAGCACCTGCTATCCCTTCCTATCAATACTGTCTGTCTGACTTTCACATATTGAGAACTGTCATCATATCCATTACAACTGGGCACATCACCACGTCTGAAAGCGGGTACCGCGGTGCGTGTGTACGTGCCTCCCTAGAAGAGAGATGACGCCACTACCATCCCAGAACCAGCGCCCTATGAGCGGAAACGGCCGCCGCGAATTCCTTCGGACGGTCGGCACGGCCGGCTACGCGCTCGGCGTCGCTCAACTGCTGGGCGTCGAGGATGTCGTTGGCACAGCTGGTGGGGAGGTCTCGGTCATCACCGCCC
The DNA here is from genome assembly GCF_020515625.1 of Natrinema amylolyticum. NCBI lineage: Archaea > Methanobacteriati > Methanobacteriota > Halobacteria > Halobacteriales > Natrialbaceae > Natrinema > Natrinema amylolyticum. Next base: position 858,326 of record NZ_JAIWPJ010000001.1, on the reverse strand, counting down.
TCGTCAGACCCGATCCGAGCGATCCGTGGACGATTGAGAAGCGAACGAAGAGTGTTCCCGCCGACTGGTACGCCGCGGTCAGGAAGGCGTTCGAACTCAACCGGCGTCTCGCCCAGTCCGGGATCACCGGCTACCTCGGCAGCGCGGTCGTTCCGGGCGACTACGCCGAACCGGGCGCATCGATCACGGTCGACATCTCCGCGCAGGACTTCGACCAGACGCTCCCGTTCCTCGAGACGGTACTAGACGAGGTCGCGTACGACGTCAATCGAGTCGTTCGGGGCGAGGCGGCGACGAACGAGCGGGACGGCGGGCCGCTCAGGCGCGTCGCCAATGTCGACGACGGCCGGGTCCCCGGCGGCGTCTCCTGCCGAGCGGACGACAGCAGGGCGACGGTCACGCCGGCTCTCTATGATCCGAGCGCAGAGCGGAGGCTGTTCGCAACGGCCAGCCATACCTTTCGGGGATCCGAACCCGGACAAGGCGTACTCGTGCTCCCGCTCGAGAATGGACAGGAGGTCCCTTTGGGTCGGGTCTACGCAGACCATGCGATCGAGGACGTGGCCGCAGTCGCCCCGGACGGGCCGCACCGTCCCGACAGCGTGATCGCCGGTCCGACGGAAGTGCGCGTCCGCGGTCAGTTCACCCGGCTGGGCCTGGCCGACCTCGTTGCCCGTGGTGAGTCGCTCGAGAAAGTCGGTGCGCGAACCGGTCATACGACCGGTCAGATCGAGGGAATCGACGCCGTCACGTCGCTCACTGGGGAGTCACCCCGGTACGGTCAGCTCCGATGGGGTAACGAACGCGACATGGCTGACGGCGACAGCGGCTCCGTGAGCTTCCGGGCGGATCCCGCCGCCCCGGATCGGGGCGTGCTCGTCGCCGGCTTTAACAACGCTCGGACCTGGTGGCCGGGGCAGAACTACATCTGGGGAACGACCGCCTATCAGCTCACCGATCAGTACGGCTACCACTTCTGAGAGTGATGCTCTCCCCACTCTACCCAGTATCGAACGGCTCGCTGCTCGCGAAAATCACGTCAGGAGGTGGCCGATGACCGACGACCCACCAACGCACAGCGTTCCGCCACTGACGCAGGCAACGCTCCGACGAAAGGTCATGATCGCGGGACGGCTGGTCGCAGACCTGCTCGTCGTCGGTCTGTGGGTTGTCTTGGTCACACTGCTGGCACTGGGGGCTACGTGGTCCCGGTGGCAGTTCTATAGCCTGCTCCTCCTCGGAGTTATCTGCTACGTCCGGGTGACAGCGCCATGGGATCGCCGCCGAGGGGGATAGTATCTGTAGCGGTTCCGTCTGTTGGAGATGCACCTGTCCAGACAATACCTCCAGAACCACTTTCGCCCTAGGCGAATCAAAATCATACTCGACCGATTGACCCTGTGGGTCCGTAGCTATCAAACTCACTGGTGCGTCCGCTCTCGGTTTGAACGCCACACTGTTCCTTTGCTTGGCCGTCATGGTTGTGTGCAGAAAGAAAACCGCAAGACTCGAGCAGGATTGAATGCGCGGGACCGGATTCAAACAACGCGAAGACGTGCTCACTCCGTTGCGCGCGTCTTCTCTCGTTCGAACTGGTCGGCGATGTTTCTCCTCGCGTAATTGCTCGGAGAAACATGCGCGGGACCGGATTCGAACCGGCGGACCCCTACGGGACAGCGTCCTAAGCGCTGCGCCGTTGGCCTAGCTTGGCTACCCGCGCTCACAACCGAGTTTTCACGAATCGAGTAAGTACCTGTCGGTCCGCGCTAGCGCCGCCCCGACCGCTGGCCGAACCGCCCGCCCACGAGTTCGACCCGTCGGTCGTACTCGAGCGGATCTAACAGTGTTTCACTGGTTCCTCCGGAGACCAGTCCGGCGGAACGATGAACGTCACGTGCTCGGGGTCGCGAAGCTGGTGTAGTTCCGCAGCCTGTTCGGCCAGCGACCGCTCCCGGTACGGCATCTCGAGCCCGCAGCCGGTACAGACGAGTTTGCAGGTTGGCTCTTTCATAGAGAGGTGCGAACCGCCCCCAACGACGGTGTCTCTACGCTTGGGTCGACGGATGGTTTAGTAGTCGTCTCCTAGTGAAATCAGCCGAGAACGGCCGTATTCCCGAGATATTCGTATCTGAACGTTGCCAACCGTAGTGCATCATTGGCGAGCCGTTTCGTGCGATGTCGTCCGAGCGGTGTGCTGCGATAGCGCGACCGTAGGTTTATGCCGTCCGACCCGATACCCGGCAGTATGCACAGCGCCCGCGATCGAATCGAGTACGAACCGTGGCTCGAGGAGCTCTCCGAGATCGCCGAGCGCTTAGAGCTCTCGTCGGAGGCGCGATCGTGTGCGGTTGATCTCTTCCTCACCGACGTTCCTGCGTCCGATCGCTCGAAGCGAGCGGTGCTGGCCGCCAGCCTCTATGCCGGCTCGCTCGTCGCCGGTGACGGCCGCACACAGGGTGCGGTCGCCGAGGCCGCGGACGTCTCTCGACTGTCGATCCAATCCCGCTGGAAGGAGTTGCTCGAGTCGGCGGGTCTCGAGCCGCCGCGCTGGTAACAGCGTCGTACACCCGACCGTTTACCGCCCAGTGACGGACTGATTCGGCATAAGTATACGATACGAGAACGAACAACATGAGCAGATAGCTATCGGGAATTGCCGTACGGCGGTCGCAATTGACTCGGGAGACCGCGGCCGCGTCAGTCGCCGTCAGTGACGTTTCCGTGCTCGTCGATTTCGCCCTTGACGATCCGCGTACTCGAGATGATGTCGCCGTCGTCAGCGAGGAGGTGCGGGACGACGACCACCTCGAGAGGGTCGTGGCCGCGTTCCTGGCGGATCTCGTTGATCCGCTCGCCGCCCTCGCGAGTTTCCGGCGAGACGACCAGATAGTCAAACTGCGGTTCGGTCGCGATTCCCGTCGGCGATTCGAGCATCCGGACCTCGAACTCGCGGTCGTGGTCGGCCGCGATCGACTCGAGTTCGGACTCGAGGTCCGCCTTCCGTTCGTCGAACGATCGGACCCGTCGGTCGACGTCTCGTGTTTTCGGCGCGAGTTCGTCGCTGGTCAACCCGACCGTCACGTCCCCGAGTTCGAACGCCCGTTCGAACAGCCGTCGGTGACCGTCGTGAACGGGGTCGAAGGTCCCACCAAGCGCGACGTCCATACCCCACGTCATTCCCGCGGTGCGTATAAAACGGTCGAATCGTCATCTTTTCTCATGGGGAGCGGTGGATAGCCGGACAGCCGTATATTTCGACAGACGTCGAATGTCACCTTCACATTGTTTTTAGTAGTCGCCCGCAGTGTCCCCGGTATGGGACTAGACGAAGACGCACTGGAGTACCATCGGACCGATCCGGCGGGAAAGATCGAGATATCGACCACGAAACCGACGAACACGCAGCGCGACCTCTCGCTCGCGTACTCGCCGGGCGTCGCCGCGCCGTGTCTCGAGATCGACGAGGACGAGACCGACGCCTATCAGTACACGGCAAAGGGCAATCTCGTCGGCGTCGTCTCGAACGGCTCGGCCGTACTCGGCCTCGGCGATATCGGCGCACAGGCGTCGAAGCCGGTCATGGAAGGGAAGGGCGTTCTGTTCAAACGCTTCGCGGACATCGACGTCTTCGACATCGAGCTCGACGACTCGGACCCCCACAAGCTCGTCGAGGCCATCAAGATGATGGAGCCAACCTTCGGCGGGATCAATCTCGAGGACATCAAAGCGCCCGGCTGTTTCACCATCGAAGAACGCCTGCGCGAGGAGATCGACATCCCGGTCTTTCACGACGACCAGCACGGCACCGCGATCATCTCCGGCGCTGCGCTGATAAACGCCGCCGATATCGCCGGGAAGAATCTCGATGAACTCGAGGTCGTCTTCTCCGGCGCCGGCGCGAGCGCGATCGCGTCGGCCCGCTTCTACGAGTCGCTCGGCGTCCGGAAGGAGAACATCACGATGTGTGACTCCTCGGGGATCATCACCGAGGCCCGCGCGGAGGAAGGCGACGTCAACGAGTACAAACAGCAGTTCGCCCGGGACCTCCCCGAAGGCGGCCTCGCGGACGCGATGGAGGGCGCTGACGTCTTCGTCGGCCTCTCGATCGGCGGCATCGTCGATCAGGAGATGGTCCAATCGATGGCCGACAACCCGATCGTCTTCGCGATGGCCAACCCCGACCCCGAGATCGGCTACGAGGAGGCGAAAGCGGCCCGCGACGACACGGTCATCATGGCCACCGGCCGCTCGGACTACCCGAATCAGGTCAACAACGTCCTCGGGTTCCCGTTCATCTTCCGGGGCGCACTCGACGTGCGCGCCACCGAGATCAACGAGGACATGAAGGTCGCCTGTGCCGAGGCGCTGGCCGAACTCGCCCGACAGGACGTCCCCGACGCGGTCGTCAAGGCCTACGGCGACGAACCGATTCAGTACGGCCCCGACTACATCATCCCGAAGCCCGTCGACCCGCGCGTGCTCTTCCGCGTCGCGCCGGCGATCGCCGAGGCCGCAATGGAGTCCGGCGCCGCTCGCACCGAACTCGACTTAGACGAGTACGAGGAGGAACTCGAGGCCCGCCTGGGCAAGTCCCGCGAGATGATGCGGGTCGTCCTCAACAAGGCCAAGAGCGACCCCAAGACGGTCGCGCTCGCGGAGGGCGAGAACGAGAAGATGATTCGAGCGGCCTACCAGATTCAGGAGCAGGGAATCGCCCTGCCGATCCTGATCGGCGACGAGGACGAGATAAAGGGGACGGCCGCGAATCTCGGGCTGGACTTCGATCCGACGGTCGCCGATCCGTCCGTCGGCGACTACGAGGAGTACGCCGACCGTCTCCACGAACTCCGCGCTCGTAAGGGCATCACGCGGAGCGAGGCCGGCGAACTCATCGAACGCGACTCGAACTACTTCGGCAGCGTGATGGTCGAACAGGGTGACGCTGACGCCCTGCTGACCGGCCTCTCGCATCACTACCCCTCGGCGCTCCGCCCGCCGCTGCAGGTCGTCGGTACCGACGAGGACGTCGACTACGCGGCCGGCGTCTACATGCTGACGTTCAAGAACCGCGTCATCTTCGTCGCCGACGCGACGGTCAATCAGGACCCCGACGAGGAAGTCCTTGCGGAGGTCACCAAACAGACGGGCAAGCTCGCACGCCGGTTCAACATCGAACCGCGCGCCGCCTTGCTCTCGTACTCGAACTTCGGCAGCGTCGACAACGAGGGGACGCGCAAACCCCGCAAGGCGGCCTCGATGCTGCAGGACGACCCCGGTGTCGACTTCCCCGTCGACGGCGAGATGCAAGCCGACACCGCCGTCGTCGAGGATATCTTGCAGGGCACCTACGGCTTCTCCGACCTGGAGGAGCCCGCGAACGTGCTGGTCTTCCCGAACCTCGAGTCGGGCAACATCGGCTACAAGCTGCTCCAGCGACTGGGCGGTGCCGACGCCATCGGCCCGATGCTGGTCGGGATGGACGAGCCGGTCCACGTCCTCCAGCGGGGCGACGAGGTCAAGGACATCGTGAACCTGGCGGGTGTCGCGGTCGTCGACGCCCAACAGGAGTAAACGCGTGAGCGAGCACGCCGCCGACCGCCGCGAAGACGGGCCCGAGCGCACCGTCTCCGTCTCCGTCGCTGACTCCGATCGCACCGGTCGCGAAACCGATGGCGCTCGGGTGACCAGACGGCGGCTGCTCTGTACTGCGGGAACTGCGGGGACCATCGGTCTCGCCGGCTGCGTCGGGCGGGAGTATCGGTCGCCGCCCGACTGTTCCACCGTCGCTGCCGCTGCCGAAACCGGAGACGGGTACGTCCCGTTGCCCGCGGACGAGGACATCTCGATGTTTCGGCGCGGACTGCGCCGCTACGGTTACTATCCCGACGAGACCGTTCCCTCCGACGTTCGCGTCGACTGGTCGTTCCCCACTAACCGCATCGGGCACACGGCGGCCAAGTCGACGCCCCGACCGACGCCGGACGGGGAGACGATCCTAATCGCGAGCGATACCGGGCGGATCGACGCCGTCACGCCGAGCGGCGAGCGCCGCTGGCGCATCGATACCGGCGCCTCCAGGAGCCTCGGATTTCACGGGACGCCGGCGATCGTCGACGGCACCGCCTACATCGGCGGCTACGACGGCGATTGCTACGCCGTCGATATCGACTCCGGCGACGTGATCTGGCGAACGGCGGCGCGCGAGTTCGGCGGCGCGATCGCGATCGGCTCGAGTCCAGCCTACATCGACGGCAACCTGTACCTGCTCGCCGAGTACAGCGATCCCGCCAGCGGCACGCTCTGGGAGCTCGACGCCGCGACCGGGAATCCGACCTGGAGCGACGACCGCCTCTGGGGGATGCCCCACCCCTCGCCGGCGATCGACTGCGAGACCGGTCGGCTCGTCACCGGCTCGAACGACGGCGTCGTCTACTGCTGGGAGTTCCCCTCGCTCGAGTTCGCCTGGTCGTTCCAGGCCGGCGGCGGGGGCGGCCCCGACGGCGAATCGATGGCAGGTGGCCGATTCAATCTCGGCGCACAGATCAAGGGGACGATCCCGACCTACGACGGTGCGGCCTTCGTCGGCTCCTGGGACGGCCGGTTCTACCGACTCGATCTCGCGGACGGAAGTGAGGAGTGGTCGTTCGAGACCGGCAATATCGTCATGTCGAACCCAGCGATCGATCCCCGGCAGGGGGTCGTCTACGTCGGGAGCGACGACGACCACGTGTACGCACTCGATACCGCGACCGGCGACGAACTGTGGTCGGCGGACGTCGGCGGCCGGGTCATCGGGTCGATAACCGCGACGGCCGAGACGATCCTCGTCGGATCCTACGATACGCACCTGTACGCCCTCGACCGAGCGACCGGCGATCGGCGCTGGCGGGTCGAAAACCGCGGCCACGTCACTAGCGGTGCGATCCCGCGGGGCGACCGGATCTACTACGCCGAGCGCGGCGTCTTCTCGAATTACTACGACGACGACGAGGAGACGGTGCTCGAGGAGCCCGGCCACGCCTACTGTCTGGTTCCGGACGAATGAGTGCGGTCTACTTCGAGTCACCGCGAGCGAACACAGTGAGCGAGCGGGCCGACGACCGATGTGGAGGGCCGCGAAGCGGCCCGGAACGGAGGGAGGAGTGCTTTTCATCGACGTTTTGCCGAGGGCGCGGCTTTGCCGCGCCCGCAGAGCAAAAGGTCGTAGCAGTGCATTCAAGTATACGCCCGGATTTTTACCGGGTATGCAAGATCAGGGACGCTCTACGCGCAAGCGAACCGGTGGCCGACTGAAGAACGTTCGAAAGCGACGCAAGGACGAACTCGGTCGACTCCCGACCGAGACGGAGGTCGGCGAACAGCGATTCCGGACCGTCGACGCTCGCGGAAACGTCACGAAGACTCGAGCACTCTCGACTGACGTTGCAAGCGTCAACAAGGGCGACGAGACGGTCTCTGCGGACATCGAGGACGTCGTCGAGAACGACGCCAACCCGAACTACATCCGCCGAAACATCATCACGAAGGGAGCAGTCATCGAGACGAGCGAAGGGCAGGCCCGCGTCACCTCCCGTCCCGGACAGACCGGTCAGGTCAACGCCGTTCTCATCGACTAACGCGGACTGATTTTCGGGTCACCGCGATTCGTGGCAGCACCGTCCGATAGCGGAGAGTGTCTCTGTCGATCCCGTTTCCTATCGACTACCGCCGCACGTCGCGTCACACGTCTCCGATATCGGGGTTCCAGACGGGCGTGATCGGTTCCGCCAGCCGCTCGAGGTCCCTATGACTGAGATCGATCTCGAGCGCACCGATATTGTCCTCGAGGTGGTCGATCGTCCGCGGACCGACGATGGGCGCGTCGACGGTGTCCTGGTGGAGCAACCAGGCGAGCGACACTTGCGCCGGCGTCGCGTCGTGGGCGTCGGCGACGTCCCGGACTCGCTCGAGAACGGCCCAGTTCTCCTCGGTGAACCGTTTTTGCATGAATTCGTCCGTCGCGGCCCGTCCCGAGTCCCGATCCTCGTCTCGCTCGTATTTGCCGGTCAGGAAGCCGCCGGCCAGCGGCGACCACGGAATGACCCCGACGTCCTGATCGGCACACAGCGGCAGTACGTTCGCCTCCTCGTGGCGGTCGACGAGGTTGTACTCGCACTGCATCGAGACGAAGCGCTCGTAGTTGTCGACGTCGGCCGCGTGCAGCGCTTTCATGAACTTCCAGGCCGGCATCGTGCTCGCGCCGACGTACCGTACCTTGCCCGTCTCGACGAGCCGGTCGAACGCCGAGAGCGTCTCCTCGATCGGCGTCTCGTCGTCCCAGCGGTGGATCTGATAGAGATCGATGTAGTCGGTTCCCAGCCGCTCGAGGCTGGCGTCGGCCTGCTCGAGGACGTGTTTCCGGGAGAGTCCCTCGCCGTTCGGTCCCTCGTGCATCGGGCCGTACACCTTCGTCGCGACGACGAGTTCCGACCGGTCGCGGTCCGCATCGGCGAGGACGGTTCCGAGAATCTCCTCGCTCTCGCCGTGCGAGTAGACGTTGGCCGTGTCGAAGAAGGTGATACCGAGTTCGAGCGCGCGGTCGATCACTGCGTGGGCCTGCTCGCGGTCGTGGACCATCCACGGCTGGTCGGTCCCGAAGTTCATACAGCCGAGACAGAGCCGCGAGACCTCCAGTCCCGTCTCGCCGAGGCGCGTGTACTCCATGCTCTCGTCCTTCGTTCCGGCGCGGGTTAAAGCCGGCACGGAGTCTATCGAGTACTGATACGACGAAAAACGAGTCAGGGTCCGTCGATTTCGATTCCGGTCTCGACGTCGATTCAGGGCCGCGGTGCCGCCTTCTGGAGCGCCGTCTCGGCGATGTTGCCGCCGTAGTCGGCGCTTCTGGACAGCGAGTCGACGATCAGTCCCAGCGACTGGGCCTGTGCGGGCTCGAGGTCGCGGAGCATATCGTCGATCTGGCGGGTGTGTTCGTCGATCTCGACGACGGCCGCGAGCGCGTCGTGCCCGAGCCGGTTGGCTTCGTCGGCGTCGTCGGCGAACAGCGCGTCCATCGACTGCTCGAAGACGGTCGCGGCTTCGGCGTGGAGGCCGTGGATGGCGTCGGCCACGTCGGCGGGGAGGTCGTCGAGTTTGAGCGCGATGTCGCTGATCTTGACGGCGTGGTCAGCGATCCGCTCGAGCTGGCGGGCGCTCGAGTGATAGTCGAAACAGGCCTCGCGGGAGACGCCGAGCTCCTCGACCGCGCGGGGAGATCGCAGCGTCGCACGGAAGATCCGCGAGACGACCAGCCAGAGGCGGTCGACGTCGTCGTCGCGGTCGATCACGTCATAGGCGATGTCGTCGTCGTTCTCGATCAGCGCCGTCACCGCATCCTCGAGCATCGATTGGGCGATCAGGCGCATGCGCGTGACGGCGTTGACGATCGAGAGCTCCGAGGAGTCGAGCAGGTCCTGGATGACTACGCTGTCACTGGTCTCCTCTAACACTTCGACGCCGACGAGTCGTTGGGTCGCGTCGCGGATCGCACTGCGTTGCTCGGTCGTGATCCGCCCCGCCTCGAGCGAGATGACGTCGAACCCGCTGACGTACATCGTCATGACGGCCCGCATCAGTTCCTCGTCCTTGAGTCCGGAGACGTCCAGGGTCCCTTCCTGGCGTCGAGTTTCGCGTTCGGGCGTCAGAAGGAGTTCGTCCCCTTCGGGATAGAATTCGACTGTGGTACCGCTGCTGACGTCGTTGTCCGTCGCCCAGGTCTTCGGCAACGAGACGGTGAAGGTCGACCCACCTGTGACCTGCACTTTTCGCGTCTCCATACGAACCGCTTCCGACTGCAACAATATAAATCCACTAGTCTATAGAGAGATAGAGACCGGCCCATTTCTGCTAGTATGGGGCCTATCTACGGTATTTTTGCCCTCTATTGGTTAGTATATATACATCGATAATGGTTGACGTATATAGAGATATATAGATGAGAATATCGACCGGGTATCGGTACCGATCCGATCGAAACCGAACGGTATCGATGACGCGCGATTCGCGTCAAAGAGCGATCACGGCTTATCGAACGTCGGCGAGGTCGACGATGGCCCCGACGTCCGCCGAGAGCCAGGTCGTTATCCGCTCCGAGTCGGAACACTCCCGCGGTGTGATCGTACACCGATCGGGCCGGTCCTCGTATCGGACGATGATCGACTCGAGGTCGAGTTCGTCGGTCGAGTACCGCGTGGCCGCGTCCAGTCGCTGTCGGGGTGACCGATCGCCGTAACCGCCGGTGGATCCGTTCATGGGTCTGGAAGGTCCGTGGACATACGAATCGACGACACGTACAAAGCGACTGCTAATTGTGATATTGAGTGATCCATACGTGTCGTAGTTGCTCCGTATCAGCGTCGTCACTGACGCGAACGGTGTCCGTACGCCGGGAAATAGGGTGTTTCCCATCGAAAAGCAGTCAATACAGCAGATGTGTCGAAACAGCACGGAGGTCGCCGAAGAAGAGCCGACGAAACGGGTACTGTGAGCCACGCAGCTCTCGTCTCGCAGTCACCCCGCGCTACGGACGGGTGTTGCGCTGTGCGTCGTCTACTGCGGAGCGCATAAACGTCTCGTGGACGTTCGTAGTCGCCCCGTCGTCCGCGGGCCGACACCGATCGTAGGTTCCGTCCGATCGCATTACCCACCTGTTCTGATCGTCGGAGAGCAGCGTCTCGAGGACGCCCTCGAGCCGACGCTGGAGGCGCGGGTCATCGATCGGCGTGATCGCCTCGACCCGATTGTCGAGGTTGCGGGTCATCCAGTCGGCCGAGCCGATGTAGTAGCGCTCGTCGCCGCCCGCCTGGAAGTAGAAGATCCGCGAGTGCTCGAGGAAGCGACCGACGACGCTGTAGACGTCGATCGTGTCGCTGACGCCCTCGAGCCCGGGACGGAGACGGCAGATGTCCCGGACGATCAGATCGATGTCGACGCCGGCCATCGACGCCTCGTAGAGCTCCCGAACCATCTCCGGGTCCTCCAACCGATTCATCTTGGCGACGATGCGCGCGTCCTCGCCGTCGCGTGCGCGCTCGGCTTCGGCCCGGATGAGGTCGACGAAGCGATCGCGCATGTTCCCGGGCGCGATGAGGAGTTCCCGGTAGTCCCGATGCATCGAGTGGCCGGTGAAGTAGTTGAACAGCCTGACGAGGTCCTGTCCGATGTCCCGATCGGCCGTCAGCAGCCCCAGGTCCTCGTAGCTCTTGGCGGTCCCGGAGTGGTAGTTGCCGGTTCCGATGTGGGAGTAGAGCCGGACTCCGTCGTCCTCCTCTCGGACGACCAGCGAGGTCTTGGTGTGGGTCTTGTAGCCGATCGTGCCGTAGGCGACGTGGATCCCCTCTTCCTCGAGTTTCTTCGCCCACTCGAGGTTGTTCTCCTCGTCGAAACGGGCCTTGAGTTCGACCATGACGGCGACCTGCTTACCGTTGCGAGCGGCCTCGATCAGGCTCTCGATGATCTGTGAATCGCTCGCGGTTCGGTAGATTGCCGCCTTGATCGCGAGCACGTCGGGGTCGTTGGCCGCCGCCTCGAGGAACCGCTGGACGGTCCCCTCGAAGGAGTGGTAGGGGTGGTGGACGAGCATGTCCCCGTCGCTGATCGCGTCGAAGACGTTCGTCGCGTCATCGCATCGGCCCAGTCGCGGATGCGGCTGGGGCGACCACTCGGGGAGCTTCAGGTCGGGGCGATCGAGGTCGGTCAGGTCGGCGAAATCGCGGTAATCCAGCGGGCCGTCGAGGTGGAACACTTCACGATCGTCGAGATCGAGTTCGCGCGTGAGGATCTCGCGGACCCTCTCGGGCGCGTCGCGCTCGATCTCGAGTCGGACGGCGGTCGCGAAGCGCCGCTCCTCGATGACCTCTTCGATCATCTCGATCAGGTCCTCGGCGACCTCCTCGTCGCGTCTGACCTCTGCGTTGCGCGTCACTCGGAAGAGGGCGGTGTCGACGACCTCGACGTCGGGGAAGAGCAGATCGAGGTTTGCCCGGACGATGTCCTCTAAGAGAACGTACCGCGTGTCGTCGCCGAACTGGACGAACCGCAGCTGATTCCGCGGGATCTTCACCCGGGAGAAGGTCAACTCCTCACCGGGTCGTTCCCGCGTCAACACGGCGAGCGAGAGGCTCTGATTCGAGATGAACGGGAACGGGTGGGCCGGGTCGAACGTCAGCGGGGTCAGGGTCGGCAGGACGGAACTCTCGAAGTACTCGCGCAACTGCTGGCGTTCGACGACCGTGAGGTCGTCGTAGTCGACGATGTGAATCCCCTCGTCGGCCAGTGCTGGGCGAATCTCCTCGCGGTAACACTCGGCCTGCTGTTCGAACAGCGGCCGGGCCTCCTCGAGGGCGGCTTCCCACTGCTCGTAGGGCGTGCGTCCGTCGGGCGTCTCTTCCGTGACGCCGGCCGCGATCTGCTGTTTCAGCCCGCCGACGCGCTTGCGGAAGAACTCGTCGAGGTTCGTGGTGACGATCGCGAGGAACTTCACGCGCTCTAACAGCGGGTTGTCCTCGTCGAGCACCTCGTGGAGGACGCGGCGCTGAAAGGCGAGTTCGCTGAGTTCGCGGTTCAGATAGTAGGACGGATCCGACAGATCGACGTCCGGCTGCGCCGGCCGGGTGTCGGCGGACGCGGCGACCGGTAACGCGTCTCGGTCCGGATCCGTCGCCGATTCGGATTCGGCGGTCGCGCCAGTGTGATCGAGTACCACGCTTTCCGCTGCCGGATCGACGTCGTCCGGAGCTGATTCCGCATCGGTCGTCCGCTCGTCTGCCTCGTCTGCCTCGTCTGCCTCGTCGGCATCGTCGGAATCGGCGGTCGAGTCGCTCCGCTCGGGTCCCCACGTCGGTCCGGCCTCCGTCTCCCCCATCAGTTCAGCGTCCGTCGTCGATTCCGACACCGACTCGGACGTCCCTTCGGTCTCGTCGCCCTGGTCGGATCGGGCGCTCCGCTCGGCGTCGGCATCCGCGTCGGTCACGTTGTCCTCGTCAAGTAACGACCGAAACGAGAACTCCGCGTCGTTGGTCACCGTGTAGTCAGGTGTCTGTTCGTCCGTCGATACTCGGTCGTCGTTCTCCGTCGCGTTTCGTTCGTTCATCCCCGAATCCCCCGCATCTCACTCGTTATCGGTCGTGACGATCTTCTCGGACGACCGCTCGACGTGGCCGGTTCCGGCCACGCTGATCGACTCTCCGCGGCAAACGTCGTACGCCGTCAGCCTCCCACCGTAGACACAGCCGGTGTCGAGCCCCACTGCCCACTCCCGTTCGATCGGCTCCGCGAGAACGGTGTGACCGAAGAAGACCCGCGGCGGCCCCTCGTAGGTCTCGAACCAGAACGGGCCGTCGTAGCCGTCGCCGTCCGGCGACCGCATCGTCAGCACGTCGTCCCCCGAGTGCGACGATAGCGCTCGGCTCGGATCGACCCCACCGTGAACGACGAGGCCGCCGTCCCACGAAATCGCCGCCGGCAGCGATTCTAAGTACTGGTAGTCGACCGCATCGAGGGCCGGCAGCGAGGCCTCTCCCTCGAGCAGCTTTCGCTCGTTGTTGCCGCGGACCGAGACCAGCCGCGGCGACCGCCTGACGCGATCGAGAACGGCCTTGCTCTCCGGTCCCTTTCGGACCAGGTCACCGACGAACACGGCGAGATCGTTCGCGCCGAGTTCCAACGTGTCCAGCAACGCCTCGAGCGAGTCGAGACAGCCGTGTACGTCACCCACGACGTAGACGTCGTCCCGGTTCTCGAGGTCGATGTGCCGGTGGTCGAACGATACTGAGTCGTCGAACGCGGAGTTGGCGGTCGTCACGTGTTGTGCGTTCGAACTGTCCAGCGAAACAGGATAAGTCGTTTATATGTTTCGTATTGAACGCTATATAGGAGCGTATAGCACACCCGAGAGCGGGGATTCGCCGCCCGGGGAAAGAGAAGACGAACGGTGAGACGGGGATTTCTTTAGGAGCGCTGCTACACCATGGGTATGGACGTTATCGTCAACGCCGCCGCGAGCGCGGACGGCAAACTCTCCTCGCGCCGCCGCGAACAGCTCGCGATCAGCGGCGAGGACGATTTCGCGCGCGTCGACCGACTGCGGGCCGAGAGCGACGCGGTCGCGGTCGGCGTCGGCACCGTGCTCGCCGACGACCCCCATCTGACCGTCAAAGACGACGACTTGCGGGATCAGCGCCGCGAGGCGGGGCGATCGGCGAATCCCGCACGGGTCGTCGTCGACTCGAGCGGACGGACGCCGACGGACGCGGCGATCCTCGACGACGCGGCGACGACCTACCTCTGCCTGAGCGAGGCCGCGCCCGTCGATCGGCGGCTGGAACTCGCCGATCACGCCGAGTTGCTCACCGCGGGCGACGACCGAGTCGATCTCCTTCGAGCGTTCGCGGCGCTACAGGAGCAGGGGATCGAACAAATAATGGTCGAAGGCGGCGGCGAACTCATCTTCTCGCTGTTCGAGGCCGGCCTGGTCGACGAGCTCCGGGTGTTCGTCGCCCCGAAGATCATCGGCGGTCGCGACGCCCCGACGCTGGCCGACGGCGAGGGGTTCGTCGCGGAGTTTCCGACGCTCGAGCTCGCGGATATCGAACGACTCGACGACGGCGTCGTGCTCACGTGGCGCGTCGACGACCGATAGGCGGTCGGCGGTCAGCGGCCAGTAGATAGTAATCAGCGGTCAGTGGCCAGCGAATAGTAGTCAACGGCTAGCGGTCGGCGGCCGTCAGTCGACGTTCCCCGTTTTATTCGAACTCCGGTTCTCGATCCTCGACGAACGCCGCCATCCCCTCGCGCTGGTCGTGCGTGCCGAAGAGGCTCGCGAAGGCGCGCTTCTCGTACGCGAGGCCGCTTCCCTGTGGCCCCTCGTGGCGCTGATTGATCGACTGTTTGGCGGTCCGCATCGCGAAGGCCGGTTTCGCGGCGAGTCGGTCGGCCAACTCGTCGACGACGTCCGCGAGGTCGTCGTCGGGGACGACCTCGCCGAACAGCCCCGCTTCCGCGGCGGAGTCGGCGTCGAGGCGCTCCCCGAGGAAGATCATTCGCCGCGCCGTCTCGTCGCCGACCAGTCGCGGCAGCCGCTGGGTCGCGCCCCAGCCGGGGATGATGCCCAGATCGATCTCCGTGTTACCGATCAGCGCCGACTCGCCGGCGACGCGCAGGTCACAGGCCAGTGCCATCTCGCAGCCGCCGCCGAAGGCGTAGCCGTTGACCGCCGCGATCGTCGGCGCGGGAAACGCCTCGAGCGCGTCGGCCACGTCGTGGCCGAGGTCGCCCCACTCCTGGGCGGCGTCCGGGGAGAGATCGCGCATATACTTGATGTCGGCACCGGCGATGAACGCGTCGCCGGCACCCGTCAGGACGAGTACGCGTGCGTCCTCGGCCGCGGCCTCCTCGATCGCTTCGCCCATCGCCTCGAGCGTCTCGACGTTCAACGCGTTGAGCGCGTCGGGTCGATCGACTGTCAGCGTCGCCACGTCGCCGTCCCACTCGAGTCTGACTGTGTCCCAGGACATACCCCGGCGTTTGTCAGCCACCCCCAAATCCCTTCGCACGCGATTCGGGTCGCGAATGGGAGACGGTCGGTCCGCCGGGGATCGCCTGGCCTATAGTAGCCACTGAAACGATTCACATACTGATCGCAACGCTGTCGTGCGATCAGATGTGCAACGACTTTCAGTGGTTACTAAACCCGTCACATCTTTCCTCGGTCGCACCCTACGACGGAGTATGGAACGAGCCACGTTCGGCGGCGGTTGTTTCTGGTGTACGGAAGCGGCGATGAAGGAACTCGAGGGCGTGGAGTCGGTCACCTCCGGCTACGCGGGCGGACACGTCGAGGACCCGTCCTATCGCGAGGTCTGTTCGGGCAACACCGGCCACGCGGAGGTCGTCCAGGTCGAGTACGATCCCGACGCGATCGGGTACGACGACCTGCTCGAGGTGTTCTTCGCCACGCACGATCCGACCCAGCTCAATCGGCAGGGGCCGGACGTGGGAACCCAGTATCGCTCGCTCGTCCTCTACCACGACGACGAGCAGCAACGGCAGGCCGAGGCCTACATCGAGGCCCTCGATTCCGAGTACGACGACGACGTCGTGACCGAACTCGAGCCTCTCGAGACCTTCTATCGCGCCGAGGAGAAGCATCAGGATTACTTCGAGAAGAACCCGAACGACGCCTACTGTACGATGCACGCGGCCCCGAAAGTCGAGAAGGTCCGCGAGAAGTTCGGTGAGATCGTCGCTGCACAGCAGTGAACCGTCGGCGGTTCGCTGTTACAGTCCCGACCTCGCCGTAGAAACGCCGTTTCACGAGTATACGATGCCGGACCGTAGTACCGGATCGGTCCCGTTCGGTCTTCGCTCTAGATTACGAGGACGCTGTTTTCACGCGAACGGTCTCACACACCTGACGGGATTCTCGCCAGCAGCAGCCCGCCCCCGTTTTATATGTGACGTTCCCGGCACAGTCTAGCGTGGGAATGCCGTTTACGAAATACTCGTTACAGAGCGTTCGCAAGGGAATCCGGGAACCACAACTCGTCTGGACGGAGCTCTGTAAGTACCTCTGGTCCGCCCACCGAGAGCTCTTCGAACTCCGCCACGGGAGCGGTACCGACGTCATGGACGAGGACTGGGACACGCTCCTCGTACTCGACGCCTGTCGATACGACTTCTTCGCCGAGATGAACTGGATCGACGGGCGCCTCGAGTCGCGGTTGTCCGCCGGCTCGAGCAGCCCGGGGTGGATCGACGCGAACTTCGCGGAGAGAGAACACCACGACACCGTCTACGTCAGCGGTAACGCCTTCACGGCCGATATCGACGACGACGTGTTTCATGCGATCTATCCGGTGCCGCCGGAGCCGGTCGCGGAGTCGGCGGCCGTCGACGCGGCCGACATCTTCGACCCCGATCTCCTGGCAGACAGTTACGTGATCGACCCGGAAACCGTCGTCGAGACGGCGCTCGAGGCCCACGAGCGACACCCCAACAAACGGCTGATCGTTCACTTCCTGCAGCCCCACGTCCCGCTCATCGGCGAGACCGGGCTCGAGATCTACCAGCGGATCGCATCCCAGCGCGATCTCTCGTCGGTGTCCCGCGGCGGCCGAGGGGATCGGTTCGGCGCGCTGAACGTACAGCTCTACGAGATCATCGAGGACGACGCGTTTGATATCGACGTCACCGATCTGCGGCAAGCGTACGCGGAAACCCTCGAGATCGTCCTCCCCTACGCCGACCGGCTGATCCGAGAGGTGGACGGGAAATCCGTCATCTCCGCCGATCACGGCGAACTCCTCGGCGAACGGCTGTTTCCCTTTACGAGCCGCAAGTACGGGCACTTCGAGTACCTAGCGAACGAATCGCTGCGACGCGTTCCCTGGCACGTCGTCGACGCGGACGACCGGAGACGGATCGTCGAAGAGGCACCGGTCGAGTCCGTTCGCATGGACGAGGAGGAGGTGACGGAGAAGCTCCGAGTGCTCGGTTATCGGTAGCGAAACGCGGGTAACGAGCCGAGTTTCGTGCGGTCGACCGCGATCAGTTTCGTGTGAAAGGACCCGTTTGAATAGCAGTCCCGGAGTCGTTCGAACCGAACCATGTCCATCGGCAAACTCGGTCCCCAGGACGTCGTCACGACGAGTCCGGACAGCCAGCTCGAGGAGATCACGGCGACGCTCGAGGAGGAAAACGTCGGCTCGATCGTCGTCACCGAAGACGACGAACCGATCGGAATGCTCACCGACCGCGACGCGGCGCTCGCGATCCACGACCACGACGACGTCGGGTCGGCGTCGGTCGAGGACGTGATGACCGAAAACCCGGTAACGGTCCACGAGGACGACGATCCGATCACGATCTCGGAGGCGATCCGCGACAACAACGTCCGCCGGTTCCCGGTCGTCGACGACGACGGCGAATTAGCGGGCATCGCGACGCTCGACGACCTGGTCGCGACGATCGGCGAGGAACTCGAGAACGTCGCCGACACGATCGAAGCCCAGTCGCCAGAGTACAGTCCGTAATGCTGGAGGTCCCTTCGCGGACCGATCGCGGCGCGGCTGCGAGCCTCGGCGCGTGATGTCCCCGTTTTCGCCGACTGATCGCCCCACCGAACGCCACAGTGACAGCACCGAACCACACCGGTGAAAGGTACGTCCGTCTGGGAGCCGTCGATCGACTATGGACAGCCGAACGGACGCGGACGCCCTCGTGATCGGGGGCGGTGCCACCGGGGCGGGGATCGCCAGGGACCTCGCGCGCAGAGGCGTCGACGTCACGCTGGTCGACCGGGAGGGGCTCTCGTCGGGCACGTCGGGCCGATCCCACGGCCTGCTTCACAGCGGGGCTCGCTACGCCGAGGCCGACGGTCCGGAGGCCAGGGAGTGTCTCGAGGAGAACCGAATCCTGCGCCGAATCGGCGGCGCGTGCGTCCGAGAGACCCGCGGGCTCTTCGTCCAACTCGCGGACGACGATCGGGCGTACTTCGAGGCGAAGCGCGACGCCTGCGAGGACGCGGGAATCGAGACCGAGGTCGTCAGCGGAGACGCCGCCCGCGAAGCGGTCCCGACCCTCGCCGATGACGTCGATCGAGCGATGTGGGTCCCGGACGGCGTCGTCGTCCCCTCTCGGCTGGTCGCCGCCAACGCGGCCGATGCCCGCGAGCACGGCGCGCGAATCCGTACGCACGCACCGGTCACGGACGTGACCGTCGAGGACGAGCAGGTGACGGCGGTCGCGCTCGGCGGCGACGCTGACGAAACGGTGCGGCCGAACTACGTCGTGAACGCGACCGGCCCCCACGCCGGTCATATCGCCGACATGGCGGGTCTCACCGTCGAGATGCGGCCGACCCGCGGCGTCATGATCTCGGTCGAGTACGACGGCATCGAGCCGGTCCTCAACCGGTGTCGCGAGCCCGACGACGGCGATATCATCGTTCCCCACGACGGCGAGGTCGTCCTCGGCACGACGAGCGTGCCGGTCGACGATCCGGACGACTACGAGCGGGCCGAGTGGGAGGTCGCGGAAACGGTCCGGGAGTGCGCCGCGATGCTTCCACCGGTGGCCGACGCTCCCCGCGTCAGGACGTGGTGGGGCGTCCGCCCGCTGTACGAACCAGAGGAGGCCGCCCGCGGCGGCCGCGGGATCTCGCGGGGCTTTCATCTCCTCGATCACGCCGACGAGGGCGTCGCGAACTGCTGTAGCGTCGTCGGCGGGAAGCTGACGACCTACCGCCGGATGGCCGAGGCGACTGCGGACCTCGTCTGCGACCGGCTCGGGGTCGACGCCGACTGTTCCACTGCGGACGAGCGACTGCCGGGCGCGTCGGATCCCGAGCGACTCGACGAGTACGTCCGGGAGTTCGACGGACAGGGGCCGACGGACGCCGATCTCGTCGGGACGTAGCGCTCGGCGGCGACGATTCGTACCATCGTCGTCGCGGCCAGGACAGCGCTGAAGGCGGAGCCGACCGTACCGCCGATATGGTCGATCGAGACCGTGCGAGGGTCGCCCTCCTCGGCCTGTCCTGTGGCGACGCGCTCGGCCGTCCCGTCGAGGGCTGGCCGGCCGAGCGAATCGCCCGCGAGCACGGTACCCTCGAGTCGTTCGTCGGCGACGGGACCCACGGTAAACCACCGGGGACGGTGACCGACGACACGGAACTCGCGACGATTCTCGCTCGAAGCCTCCTCGCGTGCGACGGGTTCGATCGGGACGACTTCGCGGCGCGGCTGGTCGACTGGTACGAGAGCGGGCCGTTCGGGATCGGCGGCACGACGACCGAGGCGCTCCGTCGCATCGCGGACGGCACTCCGCCGCTCGAGGCGGCCGAGGCCGCCAGAGCGGCGAAGTCACCGGGGCGGAAAGCGACGAACGGCAGCGTGATGCGCTGTGCGCCGCTCGCGATCGCCTACGCCGACGACCGCGAGGCACTCGAGCGGGTGAGCTGCGAGTCCTCACGGGTGACACACGCCGATCCGCGCTGCGTCCACGGCTGTGCCGCGCTGAATCTGACGATCGCCGCCGTGCTCGAGGGGGATGAACGCCCGCTCGAGACCGCGCTCGCGGCGCTCTCCGACGATGCACCACCTGAACTGGTCGACCGACTCGAGCCGATACCTGAAAACGTCGATCCCGATAGTCTGGTTCCCGAGAACGACGCCGTCGAGACGCTCCGGACGGCGCTCTATCACGCGCTGACGGCGTCGGATCTCGAGACGGCGGTCGTCGGTGCGGTCAACGAAGGCGGGGACGCGGACACGATCGGCGCGGTCGCGGGTGCCGTCGCGGGAGCGCGGTTCGGCGCGGGCGCGCTGCCGGAGCGGTGGCTGACGAACGTGGCGGGACGGGCGGAACGGCGGGAACTCGCGGACCGACTCGCCGAAGTAGAGCCGAGCGAGCGGTGACGTCCTCGCCCGCCGTAAACGGCGGGCTTCTCTCGCTGTTCGAAGAGAGCACGCCTCAGAACTCTCGCTGGAGTTCCGACCAGATGCCGAACTCCGTCGAGCGCTCGATATCGACGCGCAACTCGTTGTCGTCGTCGAGGACGATCGAAATCCCGTCGAGGTTGGCAACGTATCGCGACTTCCGGTGGCGACCCTCACGGACGCCGACGGCCTCCTCGGCGAGTCCGGCGTCGGTCAGACAGTCGAGTTTGCGGTAGGTCGTCGAGAGCGGCCGATCCGTCGCCTCGGCGATGTCCTCGACCGTCATCGGCTCCTCGAGTACCGCGATGATCTCCCGGCACACTTCGTCGTCGAGCGCGCCGATGACGCACTCGAACCCGGGAGTCTCGCCGGACGAGGAGAACTCGAGTGACATTGGGTGCAGCGACGTTAGGAGCGCGGACTAAAGACACGTTTGGTTAATGGTGTCACCGGACCGAAACGGACCGATTCGCGACCTGACGAATCGATGGGGCAACTACATGTGCGATCGGCCCGAGGGCACGGGTATGAGCGACGATCGGACGTCCGAGTCCACGGTCGAGAACACGCCCGGACAGGGACGAACGCCCGAGGCCGAGCGGATCGACCCTGCCGCCCCCGAGGAGTTCGGCCTCGTACAGGTCTGGTGGGGCGACGGAAAGGGGAAGACGACGGCCACGCTCGGCATGGGGATGCGGGCCGCCGGCCACGGCTACCGCGTCCACATGCTCCAGTTCATGAAAGGCGGGGCCTCGAGCGTCGACGCCGTTCGCGGCGAGTACAACGCCATCGCCGCCCTACCGGGAATCAGCTACGAGAACCTTGGCCACTACGGCTGGCACGGCATGGAAGACGGGAGCGACGAGGACCAACACGAGGCCGAGGCGCGGGCCGGCCTCGAGCGCGCTCACGAGTTGCTCGAGGCGGCCGAGGAGACCGACCTCGGCGAACCGATCGATCTCGACGCGGAGCCGGAGGCGGGGGTCCACATGCTGATCCTCGACGAGGTGCTCTACGCCGCCGACCGAGGCCTGCTCTCGGAAGCGGACGTGCACGACCTCATCGACGCGAAGCCGGACGACCTCGAACTGGTGCTGTCGGGGAGTCACACGGAACCCGACTACCTCGCGGACCGTGCGGACCTGATCACGAACGTCCGGAAGGTGAAACATCCGATCGACGACGGCCAGCGGGCGCGACGGGGAACCGAGTTCTGACCGGCTCGCTGCGAGCGCTCTATCGCGCACGGGTCCGGCTGTCACTATTTCCCTATCAACACAGTTATTATCAGATACTGAGAAAGACTCGGCAGTCAATGGGTGTCATTCGAGTAGACGGGCTGCGGAAGTCCTACGGATCCGTCAACGCTGTGGATGGAATGGAGTTCGACGTCGACCGGGGAGAGCTGTACGGCTTTCTCGGCCCGAACGGTGCCGGTAAGACCACCACGATCCGGGTCTTGACCGGCCAGATCGAGCCGGATGCGGGCGACGTGAGCGTCCTCGGGACCGATCCGGTCGCCGACCCCATCGAGACGCGCCGGAAGGTCGGCATCCTGCCGGAACAGGAATCGCCGCCGAGCTTTCTCACGCCGCGCGAGTACCTCGAGTTCGTCGGCGAAGTTCGGGAGCTCGATTCCGACTGGATCGCGGCGCAGACCGACATCTGGGCCGAGCGGCTCGGCTTCGAGAACAAACTCGACACGCTGCACACCGATCTCTCCCGGGGGCAACAACAGAAAGTGATGATCGCACAGGCGTTCGTCCACGAACCCGATGTAGTCTTCATCGACGAACCGCTGGCGAACCTCGACCCGCTCGTTCAGGAACAGGTCAAGCGCTTTCTCGTCTCCTACGCGGCCGGCGACAACGCCGTCTTCGTCTCGACACACAACATCGACGTCGCCGAGGAGATCTGTACCCGCGTCGGCATCGTCGCCGACGGTCAGCTCGTGACCGAACGCTCGCTCGAGGACGGCGACGACGAGTCGCTGCTCGATATCTTCCTCGACCGCGTCGAGGGCGAAGGCGCGCGAGACACGCCCACGCTCGAGCAACTTGACGCATGACCGGAACGAATGCGACTGACGGCGCGAGCGCGACGGACTCGAGCCGATCGGGTCCCGGGCTCTCGACCCCGCGGCTGCTCGCGATCCTCTTTCGCGAGGAGTGGCGACTGCACACCCAGCTCTTCGGCGGCTGGCGGTTCGCGCTGTTCCCGCTCGTAATCGCCGTCCTCGCGATGAGCGGAGCAGTCGCGCTCGTCGAGACCGGCACCGCGCCCGGGACGGTCGTCGGCGGCCTGCACGTCCTCGCCGTCGGCTTCGGGCTCTACAGCGGCACTGCGGGCTTCGCCGGGTCGGACATGCTCGAGAACGTCTTCGGGCGGCTGTCGCTGTTGCTCTCGTCGTCGACGACGCTGCCGCTCTCGCGGCGGCGGTTGCTGGGCGCGTTCCTCCTGAAAGACGGGCTGTTTTACGCGGTCGCGTTCGTCTTGCCCATGTCGCTCGGGAGCGTCGCGGTCGACGGCCTGTCTGCGACGACGCCGCTCTCGGTCGGCCTGTTCTGGCTCTCGCTCTGTCTCGTTTTCACCGTCGGAATGGCCGTGACCGTCGCCCTGATCGCCGTCCGCACGCGCGGCGTGCCGCCGTGGGCGATCGGCCTCGGGATCGGGCTCGCCGTCGTCGGCGGCTGGGCGGTCGGCGGGCTGGGTGCGCTTCAGTCCGTCCTCGTGCCGATTACCGGATCTCCGGTCACCGCCGGCGGACTGGCCGTCGGGACCCTCGTCCTCGTGGCGGGCTCGCTCGCGATCTACGATCCGACCTACGGCCGTCCCTCGCGGACCGCCACCGACCGCTTCGCCCGACTCAGTGAGGCGCTCCCGCTCGAGAACGCACCGCTGGTCACGAAGTCGCTGCTCGACCTCGCGCGCTCCTCGGGCGGCGTCTGGAAGCCGTTCGTCTCCGCGAGCATCCTGCTCGCGCTCGTGGCCGCGCTCGTCGGCGTCGTCGACTCGATCACCGGCATCGCGCCCGCGCCCGGGATCTTCTTCGGCGGCGTCCTCGGCCTCTCGGCGTTTACGACCTACAACTGGCTGACCCAGTTCGATTCGCTCGAGGCCTACCTCACGTATCCCGTCTCGATCGCGGACGTCTTCCGCGCGAAACGGATCGCGTTCGTCCTGGTCGGCGCGCCGGCGGTCGCCGTGCCCTATCTCGCGGCCGTCGTCTGGTTCGACGCGACGCTCGTCGACGCCGCCGTCGGGGCGATGCTGCTGGCCGGCTACGCGCTGTACTACTACGGCCTGACCGTCTACATCGCCGGCTTCGACCCCAACGAGTTCCTCTTCGACGCCGTCCGCTTCGCGACGTTTACGGTCGGCGTCGCCGTCCCGCTCGTGCCGACGCTGGTCGCCGGCTTCGTCGTCGTTCCCCCGTCCGCGGAACTCGCCGCCGTCCTCGCGCTCGCCGGCATCGGCATGGGGATCCTCGGACTCGTCCTCTCGAGTCGCGCCGGGCCGCGCTGGGACGCGCGATATCGGACGGAATAGGCCGTCCGGAGGCGCCGCGCTCTCGATTCGAACGTAGCGTTCGGAACAGCCGGAACCGATAGGACGATACTGCCCGCCGCTCGAGTACCCCCAACGCGGATGACCAGAACGCTTCTCGTCGCCGGAACCGCGAGCCACGTCGGTAAGTCGACGGTCGCGGCCGGCCTCTGTCGATTACTCGCGGATCGCGGGATCGACGTCGCGCCGTTCAAGGGCCAGAACATGAGCAACAACGCTCGCGTCGTCGTTCGGCCGGACGCGGACGGCCGGCAGGGCGTCGAGTCGGACGACGGAAACGGCGGCCGATGGGGCGAGATCGGCGTCTCGCAGTTCGTCCAGGCTCGAGCGGCCCGGATGACGCCGACCACGGACTGCAATCCCGTGCTCCTCAAGCCCCGGGGCGACGGCGAGAGCCAGTTGGTGTTGCAAGGGGAGGCCCACGACCACGTGCCCGCCGGCACCTACTACGAGGAGTACTGGGAGCGAGCACGCGAGGCCGCCGCGGAGTCCTACCGCAGACTAGCGGCCGACAACGACGTGATCGTCGCCGAGGGCGCGGGCAGCATCGGCGAGATCAACCTCCACGACCGGGACCTCGCGAACGTCGAGACCGCCCACTTCGCGGACGCCGACATCCTCCTGCTGGTCGACATCGAACGCGGCGGGGCCTTCGCCAGCCTCTACGGCACGATCGAACTCGTCCCCGACGAGATTCGCGAGCGCATCGTCGGTGCGGTGATCACGAAGTTCCGGGGGGATCCGTCGCTGCTCGAGCCCGGTATCGAGGAGATCGAGTCGAAGACCGGCGTCCCGATTCTGGGGGTGTTGCCCTACGACGACCCGGGCCTCCCCGAGGAGGACAGCGTCGGTCTCCCCGGGACCGAAGAACGAGGCGTCGCCGGCGAGGACGACGGCGTTCCCGCCGACCGACGGATCCGGATCGCCGTTCCGCGGCTACCCAGGATCTCGAACGCGACCGATCTCGAGGCACTGGCCGACGAACCCGGCGTCTCGGTGGTGTACGTCCCGGTCGACGATGACCTCACCGACGATCCGCTCGCGGACGTCGACGCCGACGCGGTCGTCATTCCGGGCACGAAGAACACGGTCGACGACCTCCTGGCGCTTCACGAAGCCGGGTTCGCCGACGCGCTCGCGGCCTTCGACGGCCCGATCGTCGGCGTCTGCGGCGGCTATCAGATGCTCGGCGAGCGGATCACCAACGCCGCGCTCGAGGGGACGGGCGGAGACGACGTCGTCGACGGACTCGGTCTCCTGCCCGTCGAAACCCGCTTCGAGGGCGACAAACGCCTCGAGCGGACGACGGTTCCCGTCGACGGGACCGCGTCGCCGCTGCTATCGGGGGCCGACGGTCCCGCCTCGGGCTACGAGATCCACGCCGGGCGAACGGCGGCCGTCGGCGACGTGACTCGCCCGCTCGGTGACTCGAGCGCGGCCCGCGGGCGGGTACTCGGGACGTACCTGCACGGCCTGTTCGACAACGACTCGGTCAGAACGGCGTTTCTCGAGCACGTCGCGGCGACGGCGGGCGTCGATCGGCCGACGCGTGCGACGTCCGCGGCGTCGACGGACCCGAACGCGACCGGCCCGACGCCGTACGACCGAGCGGCGCGGCTCGTCGACGACAACGTCGATCTGGCGGCGCTCGGCGAGCCGTTCGATCCGAACTGACGATCCTGAACTGACGAACGCGAGCGAGAAGTTTCGGAGCGACGCGACGCGGGACCGACTACGCCGACCCGTCGCGGTAGGTACCGAGCAGTTCCTCGAGGATGATACACTCCTGATCGGTCTCGTCGTAGTGAGTGTCGATGAACCGTTCGGCGGCCTCGTAGTTGCCGCGAAGCCCGTGTTTTCGAACGTTGATGACGGCGTCGAGGAAGAACGTGCCACCGTCGGCCCCGAGCGCTTTGGCGTGGTCCTCCTCGCTGATATCGAGTTCCGTCTTGATCTCGTCGAAGTTGAAGGTCTTCACCTCGTGATCGGAATCGATCAGGGTGAGCACGTACTCCGCGGAGAAGCGATAGAACTCGGATTTACTCTCGAACATACCGTCTTCGACGAGCGAGTCGATCTCTTCGACCACGTCGTCGGGGTACCTGACGGTATCCTTCGCCATGTCCCGACACTGCTCGCTGCTGACTAATTATAGTTTCTACTGTTCTGCGGACGTATCGGATTCGGTATGCTATCGCCGGTCGGACGCCGTTCGTCTCGGTTCGCTCGCCGTTTCCCGGCCTGAGTGGCGAATATGCCCGTCGGTCGCAGTTCCCGACTCCCTGCAAAGTTATTGGTTCCGGCACCGAATCGAGACGTAATGGCAGACGAAGCCGAACTCCGAGCGCAACTGATCGACGCCTTCGAAGGCGCCGACTACCCGGTCTCGGGTCCGATGGAACTCGTCCCGGCGCTTCCGAACGGTCCCGGGACGAAATTCGAGTCCGGCGAGTTCTCGATGACTGCGATGGAGCTAAACACGAAGACGTCCGGTGGTGACTTCCCCTACGACGACGTCGAGTCGCTCGTCGACGACCTGCTCGCCGAGCTTCGGGATCGAGGCGAGTTGTAGGTCGCGCAGTACGACAGTCAGCGGAGCGATATCGCACGGTAGCTCCCGAACGGTCGCGTAACGACCAGTAGGCTTTTATTCCGAAACCTGCTTGGTAGAACGGAGTGTCCCACCGGGTGAATTCGCCGGTAATCGGACGGAACAGGGAGGAGACAGAATGACCGCTGCACATCTATCCGGGCCGATCGTCGTCGTAACGGACGTTCGAGCGGAAGAGAGTGATCTCCGGACGCGACTCGAGCGAGCAACCGAACACGACGTTCGAACGGTCCCCACGACCGGGGATCTGGAGTCCGTACTCGGAACGGACACCGACGATTCGACAGACGAGGGTATCGAGACGGGACCGACGGGCGAGGGGGACGCCGCGTCGCCGGTGCGATCGGAACCGACGACCGACGGCGAGACGGCGTCGGCCGTCCCGAGCGCCGTCGTCCTCGAACTCGACTGCCCCGGCGAAATACAGACGATCCTCCAGCGCGTCCACGCGAAGCTAGCGAGCGTCCCGACGATCGTCGCGCCACGGGAGGGAAGCGAACGACTCGCGACCGTCGCTCTCAGGGCCGACGCGACCGAGTACGTGCCGACGGACAGCGACGAGAAGCCGATCGATCGGATTATCGCAACGATACGATCTCACCCCGAGCAGTCGTCGGGCGACGGCCGATACCACCGAATTCTCGCCAACGAGCTGCCCGACGAAGCGTTCGTCATCGGCGAGGACGGCACCTACCTCGAGGCGAAGGCCCGTCCCGACTCGGCCGACCTGTACTCGACGGCGGCCGACGACCTTCCCGGCGCCGAACTCGAGGACGCGTTCCCCGACCAGGTCGCCACGAAGCTACAGGACTGTATCGACCGGGCGATCCGAACCGACGACGTCCAGTCAGTCGAGTACGATGCGGAGACGACCGAGGGGCGACGACGGTTCGAGGCCCGGGTCGTACCGATCGACCAGCGGATTCAGGGCCGGCGCGCCGTCGTCTGGCTGGCCCGGGACATCACCGAGCGGGTCGAGCGCGAGCGACAGCTCCGTTCGCGCCAGGACCAACTCGAGACGCTCAACCGGATCAACGCGGTCGTCCGGCAGGTGATCGAGACGCTCGTCGAGGCACCCGCACGGGACGCGATCGAACGCGAGGTCTGTGAGCAACTCGTCGATTCCGACCTGTACTGCGGGTCGTGGATCGCTGAACGGGCCGGCGACGGCCAACTCTCCTACCGGACCGGTGCCGGGGAGGCCGATACATATCTCGATTGCGTCCGCGATCTCACCGTCGACCACGAGCGGCCGGTCACGCAGGCGGTTCGAACCGGTGAAATCCGAACGACGAACCGCATTCTCGAGGACGAGACGGTCCCCGAACCGCTCCGGGAGGCCGCACGCGAGGACGACGTCAGATCCGCGATCGCCGTCCCGATCACCCACGAGGACGCGACCTACGGCGTACTCACCGTCCTCGCGAGCCGCGACGACGCCTTCAGCGAGCGCGAACGAGCCGGCTTCCGGCTGCTCGGCGAGACGATCGGCTTCACCATCATGGCCGTGAAGAATCGACAACTGCTCTTCGCCGATACCGTCGTCGAACTCAAGTTCCGGATCGACGGCGGCGATACGTTCTCGTTCGATCTCTCCGATGCGTACGACTGCACCTGTTCGCTCGAGTGGGCCGGCACCACGGTCAACGGGCGCACCTTCCAGTACGTGACGGTCGACGGACTGGACGGCGAGACGGTTCTCGAGGAGGCCGGTGACCACGACTCTATCGAGGAGTGTCGGCTCATTCACGACGGCGAGGAGAGCTGTACGATCGAGATGCGGCTGGCAAAGTCCGGGGTTCGGACGCTCGCGAACCACGGGGCGACGATCCGCGACGTCACGGTCGAGAGCGGGGTCGGGACCTGTCTGGTCGAGGTGTCTCAGGACGCCGACGTCCGAGAGATCGCGGAGGCGCTGACCGTCATCTACGAGAACACCGAACTCGTCGCCAAACGAGAGGTCGATCGACCGGTTCGAACGGCGGCTCAGCGACGAAATCGGATCCTCGATCGACTCACTGACCGCCAACTCACGACGCTGCGACTCGCCTACTACGGCGGCTTCTTCGACTGGCCCCGGGAAAGCACCGGCGAGGAAGTCGCCGAGGCGATGGACATCTCACCGCCGACGATGCACCAACACCTTCGAAAGGGACTCAAGGCGATTCTCGGCGAATTCTTCGAGAGCGGCAGCCATAACTGACACTCGGTTCCTCGAGTCCGTCCGTAAACCGGTGACGAAACGTCCGTAGACCGATGACGAAAGCGACGCGTCCGGGTTCGATAGCCCTTCGATCGCGTATTCAGATCTGAATGACTGTCACGTTTTCTTAAAGATAGTCCATATGAATCCCAGTATCGATGCGATCGGGACCGTATCGGTCGAACAGGAATGACGAGGACCGTTCGGGGACCGCAGTTCAATGCCGCGTCGCGTGTAGTGGGGGGTCGTGTTCGTGTCACCGTTTGAGTCCCTCTTCGAAGCGTCGGACGGGCGGTACTTTACCGGCTGGCAGATCGGGAGACGCCTTCGAACGGGCGTGTGGACGCTCTGCATGCGACAGCGGACGCCCGACAGAGTACTGGTCGAAACCGAAGCAGAGGCGTTGCTCTTGCTCACCCCGATCGAGCCGACCGAGTTGCCGGCCGGCATCGAAATTCGTGTTTCCGACGACGCCGCCCGAATCGCCGATACGCGAACGAGGCCGTCCGAAACGAGACCGATCGTTCCGACGGCCGACAGTGATCGGAACGACCCAGCGTCACACGAGAGATAGACTGTCCATGTTTGCCCCTGGGAACCAGCGGACAGCGATACGAGGTCAGGAATGAAGCGTCGCGTATTCCTCGGGTCAGTCGGATCGATGGCCTCGCTCGGGACGCTGGCATACGCGGGGCACGATTTCGGCGAGACGCTCGCAGTTCGGATCTGGCTCTCGGAGCGGGCCGCTACGTACGAGGGAGTCACCGACCGCATCCATGAGTATCTCACGGAGATGCTTTCTCTCAAGTACTGGACGCTCGACCTCTCTTTCGGCGGGACCGTCTCGGTCTCGACCGAAGACGCCGCTCGACTCACGGCTCGCGGAGAGTGGCCAATGGCCGTCGCTGCGGGCGAACTCGGCCGACGCGATCTCGAGCCGGTTTCGGACGTGAACCTGCTGATAACGGACGGGGGAATGGAGGAGGCACCGACCGGGTACGGCATTCCACACGTCGCCTCGGTCGGCGGAGCGCGACACATCGCCGACCTCGAGCCGTTCAACGAAGCGATCACCGACGACGCGCACTGGACCGTGCCGAACACGGCACCGACGCGAACCATTCAGGTCCTCGTCCACGAAATCGGTCACGCCCTCGGATTAGACCACGAGCACGGCGTCGCGTTCCGCGACGGTGGAGCCGTGATCGCGACGCCGATGCTCAGCAGCTACGCGTGGGATCCATCGTACGAAGGCGACCGTTCTCGGTGCGGCACGGTGAGTCCCCCGATGTCGGACAAACTGGACAAGAAACTCAGTCTCGTCTTCTCCTCGTGTGCCCGCCGCGAACTCGCGACATATGATGGCGGACTTTTCTCGTGAGGCGCCGGTCACAGTCGTGAACCGATCGCTACCGGGCAGCTGTGACCGGTACCGAGAACCGAACGACCGGTTTCGGAACCGACCGGTCGTCGGCGAAACTGGGTGACCGTGACGTTACTCGTCGGTTTCGTCGTCGTTCTCACCGCGGGCGAAACTGGCCTGGGACTCCCCGTTCTGGTTCGTACCGGCGTTTGGCCCCTCGATGAGCGCTTCGAAGTCGTCGACCTCGTCGTACTGATCTCGGTACACCAGCGCCGCTTTCCCCGTCGAGGTGATCTCGTAGAGACCGGATCGCTCGGCGGGACCGATCTTCCGGACGAGCCCGTAATCCTCGAGCACTGGCAGTCTGGTGTTGATGTTCTTTCGGCTCTTTCCCGTGTGTGCGGCCAGGTTCGTTGCGACATTTCGTCCCTTATCCTCGAGCGCCTCGAGAATCAGGAAATCAGTTGGTTGGCGGAGTTTCACTCTCGTTCACTCTCGTACCGGTCTATATTTCCAGTGGTAACTAATACTTTCGGCTCGAGATTGATCGTTGGTTTTGGTTATTCCCATCAGTATCATTAAGTGGTGCGCGTCCGTACGATCAGATCGGGTGGACCGAGCGACTCCAGACGGACCCCCCGACCGTCGAACCCGGATCGAGCCCGGTACGGGCTACTCTGCTCCTCCACGCTGGGCTCGCCCGCTATCTGCCGGCGCTCGGCTTCCACCCCTCCCCCACCCCATCCCCCACTCCGACCATCTCCGGTTTTCCCTCTCGATGACCGAATACGGACGCGAGATGGACGAGTCGACGGCGTCATCGCTCCCGATTCGTCTAGCGACCGCGCCATGTTACCGATCCTCGAGTCGGGTCGCCGACGCCGCACTCGCTCGCTCGACGCGATCGTCCCGAATCGACTCGAGCCACGAGAGAAAGGACGCGACGTCAGCGGGAGAGCCGACCCGACAGGACGCGCTCGAGGGATCGTCGCCACCGACTCGGACACCGATCCCGTCCGGTTCGACGGCCCGAAACGCCGATTCGTCGGTAACGTCGTCCCCGACGTAGACGACGGCCGTTCCGGGCGGCTCGTCGGCGGCGATCAGCTCGACCGCGTTCCCTTTGCCCCACGGAAAGTCGGGCCCGATCTCGAGGATCCGTTTCCCGGTCGAAACTTCGAGGTCGTCACCGCCGAAGCGGTCGACGGCCTCGCGAGTGACCCGCCGAACGATCGGCTCGGTGGCCGCCGGAACCGATCTGAGGTGGACCGTCCCGGTCAGGCGCTTGTTTTCGATTCGACAGTTTGGCACCGATCGCAAGGCGATCTCGAGGATCGTACAGAGCCGCTCGACGCGTGCGGCGCGCTTGCGCGCGACCGGGTGGACGGCGATCGATCCGTTGCGGGCGAGTTCCAGTCCGTGATTGCCGGCGTAGATCGCCGGCCCGTCGATCCGCTCGCGGACGTTCGCCAGCGCGCGGCCGCTGACGACCGCCGTCGTCACGTCCGGCGTCTCCGTGAGCGCGGTCACCGCCTGCTGGTTGGACTCAGTCGGGACCGCCGCGTCCGGATCGTCGACGATCGGAGCGAGCGTCCCGTCGAAATCCAGACAGACCAGCAGCCCGGGAGCTTCCTCGAGCGTCGTCCGGAGCCGCGGCAGACACTCCTCGAGCGGCCGGGGCGATGTCTCGGTCCCTGTCATCGCTACACTGGCGGGGTCGGTTCCCTGGAGTCGGAGTCAGTATCGGTGTCCGTACTCGTTTCGGTGCGCCGGCGATCGCCGTGAACGCGCCGGATCCAGTCGAACTGGGTCTCCATCCACGACTCGAGATCGCCGTTGAAGACGCGCTGGCGGAGCGTGTTCATCCGCCGCCGCCGTTCGTACGGCGACATCGAGAGCGCGTGCTCGAGTTGCGCCGCGAATCCGTCGGTGTCGGTCGGATCGATCGTCAGCGCGTGTGAACCGAGCCGATCGTGTGCACCGGTCCGCTCGCTCAGTAGTAGCGCGTCGTCACCGTCGACGCTCGCGGCGACGTACTCCTGTGCGACCAAGTTCATGCCGTCCATCAGCGGACTGACTACCATCACGTCCGCGCGCCGATAGAGCGCACAGAGGTCTTTCCGCGGGAGCACGTCCTCCGTGTAGACGATCGGTTGCCAGTCCGCCGTTCCGAAGCGGCGGTTGATCCGCTTGACTTCGCTGCGGACGAGGTCCCCGTACTGCTCGTAGGTGTCGATCTCCGTGCGCGAGGGGGTCGCCTTCTGGAGGAACGTGAACTCGCCGCGCCACCCCGGATTCCGCTCGAAGAAGCGCTCGAGCGCCGCGAGCCGTTCGGGAATCCCCTTCGAGTAGTCGAGTCGGTCGAGGCCGAGGCCGAGCGTCGCTCCCTGCGGGATGCCGTACTCCTCGAACAGATCGGAGAGCCGGTCCGGGTCGACCGACCGCGCCTCTCGGTCGTACGATTCGGCGTCGACGCCCATCGGCGTCGCCACGACGCGAGTCGTCTGTCCGTCGTAGCGGACCGTTCGACGAGCGCGGTCGACGGTCGCGTTCGGGAGGAATCGGTCGACGCAGTGCAGGAACTGATCGGCGTATCGCTCGACGTGGAACCCGAGCAGGTCGTTCCCCAGCAGCCCCTCGAGAATGCGGCCGCCGGCGGGGCAGTGCCGGAACAGCTCCGGCGTCGGCCACGGGATGTGCCAGAAGTGGGCGACGGTCGCCCCGGCGGGGACCGACTCCCGGATCATCCGCGGCGCGAGCGCGAGGTGGTAGTCCTGTACCCAAATGACAGAGTCGTCCGTCGCGTGGTCGGCCACCGCTTCGGCGAAGCGCTCGTTGACCGTTCGGTACCACTCGAAGTCGTTCGATCGGTCCTCGATCAGGTCCGGAAACCCGTGACAGAGCGGCCAGAGCACGCGGTTGCTGAACCCGTAGTAGTAGGAGTCGATGGCCTCGTCGGAGAGGTCGAGTCGGCGGAGGGTATAGGCCTCCTCGTCGGGCGGGACGGCGACGCAGTTTCGCTCGTCCGTGACGTCGAAGTCCGCGTCGCCGTCGCCCCAGGCGATCCAGGTACCGTCGGTCTGCTGAACCACGGGATCGAGGCCAGCGGTCAGGCCACCGGCCGGTTCGTCGACCGTGATCGACCGCGTCTCGGTCATCGAACGGGTACCGCCGTCCGCTCCCGTCGGCGGGCTCCCGTCGGAACTCGAGGCGTCGGAGTCCGCGTCCGAGGGTGTAGCGGAGTCATCCTTGTCTTCGTACTCGTGACGATACGGTTGCCGGTTCGAGACGACGATCAGCGAACCGGGACAGTTTGGACCGTCGGAGCCGGACCCTTCGTCCGTTCGGCCGCGGCCATCGGCCCGTCGCTGTCGATTCCGTACAGCCGTCGACGACAACCGCTCGGTAACTCGCATTCGCTGAAATACCACAGCGCCCCGACGGGTTGCTTCGCCGCTTGCGACCGCCGGGGGGTTAATAGGTTCCCGCTAGTAATCGCAGGAACCCGACTGTTCGAATATCGCGACTGTTCGAGCGCAGAAACAGTCGCTGCTCGAGGGTTGCTCCTTCGAACGCGCCTGTATTCGAACACGCCTGGAATCGAGCGCTCCAGGGCCCAAACGCGCTGGAATTCGAACGGATAGTGACGTGGTAACTTATGTCAAGGGTGGAGTGCGAGGTGGGAGCGACGCACTCCCGCAACTGCCGCCGTCAGTGTCGACGTCACCGCAACCAAACGTTGATCTCTCGCTCGAGCGAAGTCTCCCCCATGGAATCGCCGTTCGAGCGCCGAATCGCGGCCTGTCAGCGACGACTCGCCGACGAGGGTACCGACCTGGCGGTCTGCTTTCCGAGTCCGAACCTGACCTATCTGACCGGCTTCGAGGAGTCGCCGTCGGAGCGCCATCTGCTGCTGTTCGTCCCCGAGACCGGCGAACCGGCCCTCGTCGCGCCGGCGATGTACGAGGCGGAACTGTCCAAACTGTCGATCGCAGACCTGGAACTCCGGCTCTGGACCGACGCGGACGACCCGCTCGAGGAGATCGCGGAGGTCCTCGAGGGCTATTCCCTCGGCGGGGCCGACCCGGCGACCGTCCTCCTCGACGACCGGCTGTGGGCCACGTTCTCGCAGGACCTCCGAGAACTGCTCCCGGACGCCGCATTCGGACTCGCCAGCACCGTCCTCGAGCCGCTTCGAATCCGGAAGGACGACATCGAACTCGACGCCCTCCGGCGGGCCGGCGCGGTCGCGGATCGGGTCTCGCTCGAGATTCGCGAGCAGGGGGGCGACCTCGTCGGGACGACCGAATCGGAGCTGGCGGCGGAGATTGACCGACTGCTCGCCGCACGCGGTGGCGAGGAGCCGGCCTTCGAAACGATCGTCGCCGCCGGCCCGAACGGGGCCCGGCCACACCATCACGGCGGCTCGCGGGCGATCGAGGCCGGCGACCCGATCGTGCTCGATTTCGGCGCGTTCGTCGCGGCCGATCTCGAGGGCGGAACGGGTCGGTATCCGGGCGACCAGACGCGAACGATCGTCGTCGGTGATCCGCCCGCAGAGTACGAACAGGTCCACGAAACCGTCAGGCAGGCACAGGAAGCCGCGATCGACGCCGTCGAGCCGGGCGTCGAAGCCGGTGCGGTGGATCGCGCCGCCCGATCGGTCATCGAGTCGGCCGGCTACGGCGACGAATTCGTCCACCGGACCGGCCACGGCGTCGGCCTCGAGGTCCATGAACCGCCCTACATCGTCGACGGCAACGACCGCAAACTTGAGCCCGGCATGGTCTTTAGCGTCGAGCCGGGGATCTACCTCGAGGGACGGTTCGGGGTCAGAATCGAGGATCTCGTCGCTGTGACCGACGACGGTGCCGAGCGCCTGAACGACACGTCGCGGGGCTGGGAGAGCGGTCGCTGAGCGCGTCGGTTGCCGGGTCTAGCGGTTGCTGAACGCGTCGGTTGCCGGGTCTAGCGGTTGCTGAACGCGTCGGTTGCCGGGTCTAGCGGTTGCTGAACGCGTCGGTTGCTGGGTATGTCGATTGCCGGACCTGGCGATTGCTGAGTGCGTCGGTCGCCGAGCGCGCACCGGACCGAGTCGGTGACTCCGACGCGCGTCGAACGGGGACACCGTGTTTCCGGTGAAATGTCGGCGCGCTGCCGGCTAATGCGTGCTGATTGCTCGTCCGCACCCGTCCGGTCCGCTGTCAGCGCTGGCACACGCTACGACTCGTCGGTCTCGACGAGCACCGTCCGGACGACGTCCGGATCCTCGAGCAACTGATGTTCGGTGTAGCTTCCCTCCGCGCTCCCGCCGCTCCGGCGGGTCTGCTCTAAGATATCGAGGAAGGCGTGTTCTTTCAACAGGTCGCGGACTCGTCGCAGCGAGAGCGGTTCGGAGCTCTCCTGTCGACAGATTTCCTCGTAGACGTCGTAGATCTTCGTCGTCCTGAACCCGTCCTCGTCGGCCGTATTGAGCGAGAGGACGGCGAGCGCCTGCAGGACGTATCGCGAGTGGGGCGTCGACCCGCGGATGAGTTCTCGAAACCGATCGGTTTCGGCCCGCTCGCGCGCCTGAACGACGAACTCTTCGCGAACCGTCTCGCTGCCCTTCGACTGGGCGATCTCGCCGGCGTATCGGAGGATATCGATCGCCTTCCGCGCGTCGCCGTGTTCGCGGGCGGCCAGCGCCGCGGCTCGCGGGATAACTGAGGGCTCGAGGACGCCGTCCTTGAACGCGTCGCTGCGGGCCTGCATGATGTTTCGGAGCTGGTTCGCGTCGTAGGGCGGAAAGACGAACTCCCGCTCGCAGAGACTGGACTTGACCCGCTCGTCCAAGCGGTCCTTGTACTTGATCTTGTTACTGATTCCGATCACGCCGATCTTGCACGACTCGAGTTTGCCGGCCTCGCCCGCACGCGAGAGTTGCATGAGAATGTCGTCGTCGTCGAGCTTGTCGACCTCGTCGAGGATCACGAGGACGACGTCGTACTGGGAGTCGAGCACCGTCCAGAGGCGCTTATAGTACGTCGAGGTGCTGAGCCCCTTGTCCGGGATCCGGACGTCGGTGATCGCCGGTTCGTTCAGCGAGTGGGCGATCGTCTGGACCGCCTGGGTCTCCGTGTTATCCTGTGCGCAGTCCACGTAGGCGAACGCGGAGGTGACGTCCTCGTCCCCCGCGACCCGGACGGCCCGTTCCGAGATGTACTTAGCACAGAGGGACTTGCCCGTCCCCGTTTTCCCGTAAATGAGGAGATTGCTCGGACTCTGCCCGAAAATTGCCGGATTCACGGCGTTCGCGAGCTCCGAAATCTCGTCGTCCCGACCGACGATCCGGCCCTCCGCCGGGAGATGATTGATCTCGAGGAGTTCCTTGTTCTCGAAGATCGGGTCGTCGCGCGTGAACAGGTCGTCGCCGGAACTCGACATAGTCGAACACCGTGTTTCCGGTGAAATAGCCCTTCCGTTTGGCGTCGGAGACTCGAGCGGAAAACGGGAGGTGACGGAGACTGCCTGTAGCGAGTATACAAGGGAGATACCGATTCGGGGCGAGGACTCGAGCAGTTCCGTTCACCGGGACGTCTCGAGAATCGATCGGACGCGAACACACACCGTGTTTCCGGTGAAACGGGGTGAGAGAGTAAATGCGTTCCAGTCGAAACGTAGGTTGTAGTCGTCGGAAGCCAGACGGACATGGGAATAGCGTCGCCAGAGACCGATATCGATGACCGACACTGACGACAACGGTCAGGGCCGTATCGAGTGCCACCTCTATCTGATCCCTATAGAACTATATTCTGATTCACTTAGTGGACTCTACTCATATCTACTACTTATGTGTATCTATAACAGATAGCTATCAACCGAGTAGGATAGCAGACGTCATCGTGTACTCGGCCGCAGTGGGACCCCTCCTCGAACGCTTCCACCGGAAACACGGTGTGTGTCCGAGTGAGTACTCCGTGTCTCTGAGCAATCACTCGCGTTCGATCTGTCGAGTTCGATCCGTCAAGTCTGATCCATCGAGTCCGATCTGCTGACTCGTCCGAGCATAGCAGTCCGATCGCCGTGAGGAGTTCGAGCGCCGTCGGAAATTCGACCGCCGTCAGTACGGAGTTTCGTTTCGCATTCGTTCTCGTGTCTCGCGCTCCGTCTCATCCCCCCGCGTATTTCTCGAGTCGTCACCTTCGGCCGTCATCGTTCGACGACTCCGGGATATTTCACCGGAAACACGGTGTGGGTGGGATTCAGGGCGATTCAGTTACTTATCTCTCATCGACCGATTCGATTCCGGTATTCTGCAGCCGACGTCGGACAGCAAATTCACCGGAAACCCGGTGTGTGGACTCGATTCGGCTTTGATCGCTGCTGGCTCGGCTACCGAAACCGTTCGGCGTCACCGAAAGCCGACCGATCGACCGGTCCGTCGACCGCTGATTCCGTTGTGATTCACCGGAAACACGGTGTGTCTCCCCGTCTCGATCCTCACAACGCGTTTCTCTCGTCGACGACTTTCACCGGAAACTCGGTGTGGGGGTCCGACTGTGCTCCGATGCGTGCGGTCCCACGATGAAGCGACGTTCACGTCCGTTCCGGAACTCCGCCACTCTGGGGCCGTCACTCGGGGACGTATCACTCAGCGCTCGAGCGTCACTCACGTTCCTCAGTCCACGACCGTCACTCGGCGTTCGATGATCGAATATCGCGCAGTCGGCCAGTCGACGGACTGGCCGATCCCGGAGTGACAGTCGGGTTCAGTAGTAATAGAGTTCGAGTTCGTGACCGCAGTTCCGGCACCGGGTTTCCTTCCCCAGTAGCGGGTTCGAATCGCTCTCGGGGTGGATCCCCGGTCCTGGCGGAACGGTGGCGCTGACCGTCGTATCACACTCCGGGCAGCCGACATCCATATCTGCGTGACCTGTGCGAGACATCACTCGAGCGTATTCGATGGTCCCCGATAGTTATCGAAGCCGTACGGAATCGCCGTCGCCCCCTTCCGATCGTTCGATCGCTATAGCATCCGATTTACGCCGCGAAACGACCGAGGCGGGTTCGGTGTTCCCGTCGGCTGTTCGTCCGCCGGTTCGATCCCGTTTGGCTGCCGTTGGCGATCCGAAAGCCGCTATTTCCGGCCTGAACGCAGAGACGAATCCGTCCGATTGGCCCGGATTCGATCCGCAGACGCGATTCCACGCCGGCACTTGCTCCCCAGTAGCGGCCGACTGACCGATTGCACCTTCGAGTGGTATCATCGACGTCCTCGAGCGGTACCGTCGAAGCAGTAGTGTACACCAGCGAGAGCAAACGATCGAACGGTCCAGCACCCGAAGTGGAGAGACGGGTCTCGACTCGACTACCGATTCGGCTATCGGCCTCGGACTGCACGGCGTCGCCGACGACTAGACCGTGTACGTGACGTCGTCGAACTCGAAAAACGCCGTCTCGTAGCCATCGTGACGGGACACCTGCGGGGGCGAATCGACGGTGACCGTCACGCGATCGCCCGCCGCGAGCTCGTCGATCTCGAGTCCGTAATGATGTCCGAACGCCCCGTCGAGCGTTTCCGCGAGGGCCCCCTCCCGGACGACGTCACCGTCGCGTTCGACGGCGACGGACAGGGACGTCAGCGGGAGGATGATGCCGTTGTACGGCGTTCTGGGACAGATTGCCAGATACGAGCCGTCGTCAGTGAACCGGTCGGCGTCGGTCGCGAACACGGTGATCGCCGCGTCGCCGCTGCGCTCGGTTCCGAGCGACTCTCCCGGAATGTCCGCGACCGGCGGCCCCTGTCCCGTCGGTGGCGGCCCGAGGTCACCGTCGTGTCCGTCACTGCCCCCACCGTGATCACCGTCGTGGCCGCTGCTGCCCTCGCCGTGTTGCATCACCGACAAGGCGTCACGGCTCCCCCACTTATCCTCGTCGAGCGTCTCGAAGGAGAGACCGTTGATGTCCGATCGGACGTACTCGAAGTCGATCTCGAGCGAGCCTGCCGATTCAAACCGTCCCTCGAACGCGCCGGTTCGCTCGAGGGAGACGGGACCGGCCCGGACGCGGACCGTGTACTCGCCTTCGCCCGGCAACCGGACGTTGTCGCCGTAGTGAAAGCCCATCCGCTGGGAGAGCATCGGCCACGGCGAGGAGACGCCCGCGTCGACTGGCGAGCCGTCTTGCAGGACCTCGAGTCGCATGTCCACCGGAAGGACGGTGTGGGTCTCTCGGTCCCAGACGGTGACCATGAGGTGGTGGCTGTCGTCGGTGTCGACCTCGACGAGCTGTTTCCCGTCGCTGGTGGCCTCGACGGTCCAGAACCGGTGCGGAAAGGTATAGGAGAGCGCGGCGGCGTAGTCGCCGTCGGCCGCCATCCCGTAGGTCGCCATCTCCTCGCGCGAGGCCGGGAGGTAGACGGCGTCGGGGCGGTTCTCGACGAGCGGGGGGTTCGCCCACGCGGACTCTTCTTCGAACCCGAGTCGCTCGAGACAGCCGGCCGTGCCGACGGTCCCGACGGCTCCGATCGTCGCTGTTCCGCGGAGGAAACGCCGGCGATTCATTGGACAATGCTTGGACTCCGGCGACAAAACGCCTGTTGGTTCGTCGGTCGAACGGGTCACAGACGGCTCGTTCGGATCTTCGGCAACCGAACCAACGAACCTTTCATCGGTCCGTCCTAGGGTTCACTTATGGACCGGCGGACATACCTCGGCGCAGCCGGAATTGCAGGACTTACCAGCGTTGCCGGCTGTCTCGGCGGGGCGCTCGGCGGTAACGGAGAGAACGCGGGCCATCCCGACGCCGTTCTCGGCCCGCCGGAGCAGGACCTGAGCGAGGCTTCACATCCGAGTTACGGCGACGAATTTCCCTCGGTCAGTGTGCCCGATCCGCTCGCCGACGAAACCGTTTCGACTGACCAGTTCGAGGGCGACCGGACCGTTCTACTGACTGTCTTCTATACGATGTGCCCCGACGGAATGTGTCCCCAGTTGATCCTTCGGCTCCGACGCGCACAGGAGGTCGCGGCCCAGGAGGGGTACGGTGACGACGCCGCGTTTCTCGCGATGACGTTCGATCCCGAACGGGACACCGAATCGGAACTCCGAACGTACGCCAACGAACGGAGTATCGACCTCGACGCCGGGAACTGGCACTTCCTGCGACCGGAGCAGTACGAGGACGCCAAAGCGATCGTCACCGACGATTTCGGACTACCGCTCGAGAAGCGACACGACAATGACTACGAGAAACTCGAGTACTCGTTCCCACACTTCCCCTACATCTTCCTCATCAACGAGCAGGGGGTCGTCGAGCGTGTTTATCCGAAGGCGACGAGCAGGAAGCCGTCGGAGATCGTCGACGACTTTGAAACGGTGGTGACGGCATAGATGCGAAGGCGGGACGTCCTCGCTGGGGTCGGCAGTCTGGGCGTCATCGGAGCCGCAGGAGCGGTCGCGATACGTGGGCCACCGTCGCTCGATGACGGAACGGAGGAATCGGAACCGACCGCCGACCCGCTCATGGTCGAGACGATCGACGCGCCGGGGAGCGAGGCCGGCGAGGTCCGAGTACCGGCGTCCGACCGAGCGACGTTCATCGATTTCTTCGGAACGTGGTGTGGCCCCTGTTCCAAGCAGATGCCCGCCCTCGTCGAGGCGAACGATCGAATCGGTGACGACGTGTTGTTCATGTCGGTCACGAACGAAGCGGTCGGGCGCTCTGTCACGAAAGCGGAAGTCGTCGACTGGTGGACCGACCACGACGGGGACTGGCTGCTCGGTATCGATCCGACCGCGGAACTGAGCGCCCAGTATCTCGCCGGCGGTATCCCCTACGCCGTCGCGATCGACTCCTCCGGACGCGTTCAGTGGTCGGAGGGCGGTCGGAAGTCCGCGGACGAACTGGTCGCCGGCATCGAACGTGCCCTCGAGGACGGGGACTGACATGGTCGACACGATGCTCGCCACCTCGATCGCGTTCGGACTTACCTCGGGAATCGCGACCTTCTTTTCGCCGTGTTCGTATCCGCTCCTTCCGGGATACGTGGGCTTTTACGCCAGTCAAACCGACGGCGATCGCGCGTCGCTCGGCGGCGCGCTGAGCCGGGGGCTGGTCGCCGGTCTCGGCGTGTTGGTCACCTTCGGTGCGTTGCTCGGCGCGACGTTCTGGGTCGGCTACTCGACCCTGTCGAAGATCACGTGGTTCGAAGTCGTCGTCGGACTCGCCCTGATCGCGTTCGGGCTCCTGATCGTCTTCGACCGCGCCCCGTCGGCGTCGATCGCGCTCCCCAAACGCCGCTCGAGCGTGCTCGGCTTCGCGATCTTCGGCGTGGGCTACGCGCTGGCGGCGGCCGGCTGCGTCGCGCCGGTGTTTTTCGGCGTCGTCGGCCGTGCGCTCTCGGTACCCGCGACCTCGGCAGCGGTCCTCCTCGGGGCGTACGTCGGGAGCTTTGTCGTCCTCATGGTCTCGCTGACCGTCGCGACTGGGATGGGACTGGTCGCTGCCGGTCAACTCGCGGCCTACACTGGCGCCCTGAAACGCGTTGCGGGTGTCGTCATGGTTATCGCCGGACTCGGCCAGCTCTATCTCGCGGTCGTCGTCCTCGACGTCTTCGGTCTGTTCTGATCGGATCTGATCGGCACTTTGCACGTCACGTTCGCCAGATTACGGATGCGTTCGCATCGGCACCGTTCGAGCGACCGTCGAACGGTATTCGGCAGGCAACGGCAGGTCCGGAACCTATCCCGCCGTCTCCCGAATAGGAGACAGAGATGTATCAGGATCTACTGCTCGCGACGGACGGGAGCGACGCCGCGAACCGAGCGACCGATCACGGAGTCGAACTCGCGCGGGAGCTCGACGCGACACTGCACGTCCTGTCGGTCTCCGAGGACGGCCCGCAGGCTACGGAGAAACAGGATCGGTTGCGGTCCGATCCGGAGGACGAGGCCGCGTCGGCCGCCGAACACGCCAAGGAAGCGGCGGACCGGGAGGGGGTCGACGTCACGACGGACATCCGCCACGGCGTTCCCCAAGAACAGATCGTCGACTTCGCGGAGACGAACCCGGTCGATATGGTCATCGTCGGGACGGCCGGCCGATCCGGGCTCGACCACCTGATCTCGGGCAGCGTCGCCGAGGAAATCGTTCGAAACGCACCGGTTCCGGTCCTCACCGTTCGCGAAAAACCCTGAAACCGTCGTTCCGTTCGCCCCGAACGCCTAGTCCTGTGCTACGCGCCGATACGACCCCGATACTTACCCCGCGAGGGAGTGACTCGAGCCCTATCGTGGCCACTCGTCTCGCTCGTCCGCTCGCGTCTCGGTCGTCGGTGACTCCGACCCCGCTCGACCCGACGGCCGATCGGATGACCCGATATCCGGGGCGTGCAGCACCAGCCCAGTCCACGCTCGTCCTCGGGGGAGCCATCGGATGAGCGACAGTACCGCGACGGTCGTCGGCGAGGCCCCCTGCGTCTTGGTCGTCGGCGACTCCGACCCCGCCGACGACGCGATGGACGCACTCGAGGCAGCGTTCGACGGCGAGTCGCTGCTCAGGGAGCGGACGCTCGAGGGGGCGCTCGACCGACTCGCCGCTCGCGAGATCCACTGTCTCGTCTGTCCGTTCGCGGCCGCGGTCGACGGAGCGCCGCCGTCCGACTCGCTGTTCGAGGCGCTGGCGGCCCGCACCGGCGAGCGACCGATCGTGGCCGTCGCCGACGCCGAGGACGCACCGCGAGCCCTCGATGCCGGCGCGAGCGACGTCGTCGGTCCGGACGAGTCCGACGCGGTGCTGACCGCCCGCGTCAGAAACGCCGCCGAACGAGAGCGGTACCGACTGGCCGCGGCGAGTTCGGACCCGCGCCACCGATCGATCCTCGAGCACGCCGCGGCGGTCGTCTGGGTGCTCGACGCCGACGGCGATATCGAGTACGCGAGCCCGGCCGTCGAGGCCGAACTGGGGTACACGCCGACGGAACTCGAGCGAACGACCATCACTCGACTCGTCCATCCGGACGATCGCGAGGCGATCCGCGAGACGCTCGCCGCCGTCGCCGCCGCTCCGATCGGGACGACCGAACGGGTCACCGGTCGGCTGGGTCACGCCGACGGCACCTGGCGGGTCGCGGAACTGACCTGTACCAACCGTCTCGAGGATCCGGCCGTCGAGGGAGTCGTCGTCACGCGGACGAGTGCGCCCGCAGCCGAGTCGGCCCCCGGTGACGGGGCGCGAGCGGGAGTCGATCGGCTCGCGGACGCGTTTTTCACGCTCGGTCCGCACGGCGAGATCCGGTACGCGAATCCGACGGCGATTCGGCTCGTTACCGAGATCGCCGATCGGCCGATCGATGACGATATCTCGACGGGGACGGTCGTCTGGGACCTGCTCCCCGATCGACTCGGCGAACCGCTCGCCGATCGGATCCGCGAGGCCGAAACGACGGGCTCGCTCGTCGAGTTCGAGACGGCACTGCCGGACCGCGAGCGCCGCCTCTCCGTCGCCGTCCATCCCGGCGACGAGGGCGTCTCCGTCTACGCGAGGGAGCGATCCCCCGATACCGCGGCTCCCGTGGCGACGACGGAGTCGGACCGTCTCGAACTCCTTGAGGGCGTCATCGACGCGTTAGACGACGGCATCGTCGTCCTCGAGGGATCGACGGTTCGGCTGGCGAACGCGGCCCTGTTGGAACTCGTCGAGGCGGACGCGGTCGTCGGTCGCGACCTCGCGGACCTGTTCGACGACGACCTCGCCGCGACGGTCCGAGAGCGGGCGCGATCGCCCGTCGTCAGGTGGATGGAGCCCGTGACGGGCGAGCTCGCGCCCGACGCGGGCCGGCCCCGACCGGTCGACGTCTCCGTCGCACCGCTGCCCGATCCGGATCGAACGCTCTGTGTGGTCCGCGACGGGCGCGGCTCTCGGGCCGCCGCGCTGTCGACTGTCACGGAAACCGTCGCGAGCCTCCGCCGCGCCGAGACGCCGGCCGCCGTTCGATCGGCCGTCACGGGTGCCGTCCGCGAGTATACCGACGCTGACATCGCCGTCTGGTATCTCGCCAACGACGACCGCCTTCGCCCGGCGGCGGTGACGGCGGCGACGGACCGAACGACCGCCGACGACGAGGGATCGATCGAGCCACCGGCGATCGATCTCGGGAACACTCCGCTGGCCGACGCCCTCGAGAGCGGCGAGCC
Source organism: Natrinema amylolyticum (assembly GCF_020515625.1). Classification (NCBI taxonomy): domain Archaea; kingdom Methanobacteriati; phylum Methanobacteriota; class Halobacteria; order Halobacteriales; family Natrialbaceae; genus Natrinema; species Natrinema amylolyticum. Next base: position 813,934 of record NZ_JAIWPJ010000001.1, on the reverse strand, counting down.
GACCGTCTACGAGCGCGCGGCTCTCGACGACGTCCTCGTTCGCACCGGCCTCCGGGCCGAACGGCTCCTGACCGTCCCGATCGCGGATCGCGGTCTCGTTCTCGCGACCAGTACGGAGCCAATGGCGTTCGACGGGCTGGACACGGACCCGATCGAGACCCTATCGGACGCGGCCGCACTGACGCTCGAGGGGCTCGAGCGCGCCGATACCCTCCATACGTGTCAGCGCGACCGGGAGCGACTGCGGGCCCGCGCGGAGCGAACGGAAGGGGTCTGCGACGCGGCGCGGTCGCTTCTGGACGCGTCGTCCCGCGAGGCGGTCGAACGACGGCTCTGTGAGGCGCTCGTCTCCCTGACACCTCTCGAGTCGGCCGACGGGATCGAACTCGCCTGGGTCGGCCGCGCGGACGAGGGGGGGCAGCGGATCGTCCCCGAGACGTGGGCCGGTCGCGACGGCGAGTTCCTCGACTCGACTCGGATCTCGCTCGACCGGGACGCTGATTCGCCGACGGCGAACGCGGCGGCGACCCGCGAGCCGGTCGTCATCGATGCCCTCGACGACGCCGGTACCGGCCGGACTGATGGTCCCGACGCGGAGCGGGAGTGGCGGCGACCGCTCCTCGAGCGGGGATTTCGGGCCGCGCTGAGTCTCCCGCTCGAATCGGGCGCGCTCCGGTACGGAACGCTGACCGCGTACGCGGCACGGCCTTCGGCGTTCGACGACGCCACCCGCCGCGCCTGCGAGCACCTCGCGACGGTCGCCGGCGAGGCGATCGGGATGATCGAGACGAAACGCGCGCTCCTCGCCGATCGCATCACCGAACTCGAGGTCGTCCTCCGAGACGAGTCGGAGCCGCTCGCTGCGATCGCGGGGCGGCTCGACCAGCGAATCGACGTTCGGGCCGTGATTCCGCGGTCGTCGGGCGGGTCGACGGTGTTCTGTTCGGTCCCCGCGTCCGACGCGGACGCGACCCACGAGACCGTCGAGTCGCTGCCGGCGGTCGACTCGGTCTCGATCGTCGGCCGCGGAACCGACGAGACCGTCCTCGAGATCGGTCTGACCGACGCCGCCGAGCCGTCCGTCGCGCGGACGATCGCGGACCACGGCGGCGTCCTCCGGTCGGTCGTACCGGTCGACGATCGCACAAGACTCGTGATCGAACTCGGGGAACCGATCGGCGTGAGCGCGTTCCTCCGCGCGCTCGAGGCGGTCCACCCGGGAACGGAACTGGTCGCCCGCCGGGAGCTAGATCGACCGCCGCGTTCGACCCGACCGTTCGATACCCTCGCCGAGGAGCTGTCGGAGCGACAGCGGCGGACGCTGGAGGCGGCCTATCACGGCGGCTTCTTCGAGTGGCCTCGCGAGCGCACCGGCGAGGAGGTCGCCGAGTCGATCGGCGTCTCGCAGCCGACGTTCAGTCGACATCTCCGGATCGCACAGCGCAAACTGTTTGAGCTGCTGTTTGACGAGGCCGAGGACTGAAGCGGCGACGTCCGCTGGACGATTCCGAACGGTATTCAGCTCTTACCGGGCTGAAAACCCTGGTAATTCTATCTTTCCACACCGCAGAGATACCTCAACTGGCTGATTGATGAATCAATATTGACGCCGAGACCGCATTCGATTCCGTGTATAGCGTCCACGATGATGTACTCGGCTCCTAATGAGCCATTCAATGAGTGCGTTCGAGGTAAGTCGTAATTACGACGGCCGTCCATTCGGATGGCGGATGGCCCGATGAGCACCGATATCTCCGATGCCGAGGACGTGACCGATGCCGAAAGCGTCTCTAACGCCGGAGTGGCCGGCGCCGATCCCGAGGGCGTCCCGGACGCCGCCGAGAGCGATCGGCAGGGAATTCGGTCGCAGGCCGAGGGCGGAATCGTCGCCCAGCTCCGACTCGATCACTCGGCCCTGTTCCTTCGCCCGACCCTCCGACGCGCGCCGGACGTCACCATCGAACCGGACTACTGGACCACCGTTGAACCGGGACGGACGTTCGTCTTCGTCACGGTCTACGGAGACGAGTTCGAGCCCTTCGAAACCGGCCTTGAGGTCGATCCGACCGTCACCGATCCGGTGCTCGTCGATCGCTACCCCGACAGACGAGTCTATCGCGTGACGCTCACCGACCGCGCGGTCACGTTCACCTCGAAGACCGCCGACGTCGGCGGTCGTCTGCTCGACCTCTCGAGTTCCCGGGACGGCTGGCTCGTTCAGCTTCGATTCCCCGACCGCGAGCGACTCGTCGCGTTCAATGACTACTGTCGCGAGCGGGACATCTCGGTCACGGTCGATCATCTCCGCGTCTCCGACGACGAGGACGACGGCGTCGTCGCCCTGACCGACAAACAACAGGAACTCCTCGCCGTCGCCCACGAAGAGGGGTATTTCGACGTCCCGCGAGGCATCTCCCAGGACGAACTCGCGGATCGACTCGACGTCTCGAAGTCTGCGGTCTCCCAGCGACTGCGACGGGCGATCGGCGAACTCTGTACCGCGACGCTCTCCTGACCGCCCGAGGTCGCCGTTCTGCCGCCTGTCCGCCGTCCTACCTATCGCCAGTCGCCGACCAGTAGCGACTGCTCGCCGCGTCCGAACGGTGGCGCCCGAGCCGTCGCTCCGAGTACCTCGGGCTGCTCCGTCGTATTCGAGCGCACGCGAAAAAGCGAATCTCCGACCGAGTCGAACCGCTTCGGGGTAGGGGGTCGTCTCGAGGCGCGTCGATCGAGGGTGCCGATTCCGACCCCGTCACCGCTGTCGCGGGGAGACAGACCTTACTCCTCGGACTCGTCGTCTTTCATCGAGCCGAGCTGGTCGACCAGCTCGTCCGTCGAGACATCGGATTCGAAGGACATCTCGCCCTGATGGTCGTTTTCGTGGACGTTGACCGCCTCTACGTCCTCGTCATCCGTAGTCTGCTCTTGTTGTTCGGATTCGTCGTAGCTACCAAAACCCATACGTGTACATCCCGCCCCACTGCAAAAGGTGTGGCGGTTCGGCCCACCACCGCCGCCCGTCCGACTGCGACCGTCCGACGGCGGCCGTCCGAGAGCGACCCGCCAGAGTGTGTGCCTGACGCCGATCCGATTACGGACCGCTCTACCGCTCTGGCGGCTCAACGGCCGCACTCAGTGCGGCGACATTCCGTGTCGTCTGTTTCCCTTCCCTACCGATTGTTGGCAGCCGATACCGTCCGTTCGACGCGGCGTACGCGGGCGTCGATCGGCTGTTCGTTTCGCATACTTTTCGGACGAACGCCTTCCGTCCGGAAAACCGACGAGAGAGGGGTTCTACTCGGGTGACTGCGTAACGTACTCGTACGGAAGACAGTTCGGATACGATACTCGAAACCACTGTCATCGGGAGTCAGCGACCGAGTACCTGCAGACTACGGGGTTCAGTAGTCCGTCTATAGTAATGGGTTCGGGAGAGTTGGATTTCTCTCATGGTTGCGTACCGTCTACCAGCTCGACCAACTGCGATGGATCGGCGGGATACCGCGTCACATCTCCTGCCACCGTCGGTAAGAGATCGTGCCGGCGGCGCGTCGTCCGCGGGAACTGATACCGTGTCTGGGCCACACGAGCGTACCGAACGGCCCGACGGTCGGTGAGTAGCCGATGTGTGGGATCATCGGCCGCGTCGGCGACGGCAACGCCCTCGAGCCGTTGCTGACGGGACTCGAGAACCTCGAGTATCGGGGCTACGACTCGGCCGGCGTCGCCGTCCAGAATGGGTCGGGAATCAACGTCGAAAAACGCTCCGGGCGGGTCGAGGAACTCAAGGAGTCGATCGGCGACCCCCTTCAGGGGGAGGTCGGGATCGGCCACACCCGCTGGAGCACCCACGGACCGCCGACCGACGCGAACGCGCATCCGCACACCGACGAGAGCGAAGACGTCGCGGTCGTCCACAACGGGATCATCGAGAACTACACCGCCCTCAAGGATCGATTGGCGGCCGACGGCTACGAGTTCACGAGCGACACCGACACCGAGGTCATTCCGCACCTCGTCCAGTACTACCTCGACGCCGGCTTCGACAGCGAGGCGGCGTTCCGGCAGGCCATCGACGAACTCGAGGGCAGCTACGCCGTCACCGCGATGGTCTCGGGCGAGCACGTCCTCTACGCGGCCCGGCAGGGCTCGCCGCTCGTCGTCGGCATGGAGGACGGCGAGTACTTCCTCGCGAGCGACGTCCCGGCCTTCCTCGAGTACACGGATAGCGTCGTCTACCTCGAGGACGGCGACGTCGTCATCGTCGACGAGGACGGCGTCGAGTTCACGGACCTCGACGGGAAGCCGGTCACGCGAACGTCCGAGACGGTCGAGTGGGATCCCGAGCAGGCGGGCAAGGGCGAGTACGATCACTTCATGCTCAAGGAGATCACCGAGCAGCCGACCTCGCTGGCCCAGGCGATCGAGGGGCGGGTCGATCCGACGAACGGGCGGATCGCCCTGTCCGATTTCGAACCGGGCACCTTCGACGATATCGATAGCGTCCAGTTCGTCGCCTGTGGCACTTCCTACCACGCCGCGCTCTACGGCTCGCTCACGCTGAATCAGGCCGGCGTCCAGTCGACCGCGCTCCTGGCCAACGAGTACAGCGTCTCGGCCCCACCGATCGACGACGACACGCTGGTGATCGCGGTCACGCAGAGCGGCGAGACGGCCGACACACTCAACGCGCTCCGGCAGGCCAGGGCCGAGGGCGCGGACACGCTCACGGTGACGAACGTCGTCGGATCGACGGCCGCTCGCGAGGCGGACGATGCCCTCTTCATCCGCGCTGGCCCGGAGATCGGCGTCGCCGCGACGAAGACGTTCTCCTCGCAGGCCGTCATGCTCACGCTGCTGGCACAGCGCATCGTCGACGACCTGGAGGACGAGCCGCCGGCCGATCTCGAGACCCTCCTCTCGGACCTCGAGTCGATGCCCGGTCAGATCGAAGCCCTCCTCGACGAGTCCGACGCCGAGGCGATCGCCGAGCGCTACAGCGACAGTCAGTCGTACTTCTTCATCGGGCGCGGCCTCGGCTTCCCCGTGGCGCTCGAGGGCGCGCTGAAGTTCAAGGAGATCACGTACGAGCACGCCGAAGGGTTCGCCTCCGGAGAGCTCAAACACGGCCCGCTGGCGCTGGTCACGCCCGAGACGCCGGTGTTCGCGATCTTCACCGGCCAGGAAGACGAGAAGACACTGAAAAACGCCGAGGAGGCACAGACTCGCGGCGCGCCCGTGATCGCGGTCTGTCCCGACGGGCATCCGGCCGTCGAGGCCGCCGACGAGCACCTCGCGATCCCCGAGACCGATCCCGATCTGGCGGGGCTGCTCGCGAACGTCCAGCTCCAGCTCGTCTCCTACTACGCCGCCGACCTCCTCGATCGACCGATCGACAAACCGCGAAACCTCGCGAAGAGCGTCACCGTCGAGTGAGGGCGGCCGACGCAGTCGCGCTTTCTTTTGCAGACCACGAGTCTCGTTCTCTTTTGCCGACCACGCGTCTCGCTCCGTCGCTGATCGTGGGCCTCGGTCAGTGACCGCCGATAAACTGCCTTCTCGAGCGTGCTGACGTGGCACTGGTTCGTGCACAGGAGACGGGGACGATCAGCAGCGGATCGCCACGACGAACCGTAGCCCGATCAGAGCGGTCGCTCGCCGTCTCTGTTTCGAGTGTGTCGACTCGGACGACGATCGGACTCGAGTAGGGTCATCGAGGCCGCAGGACCCGAGACCACCCCCGTAGCCCTGGTCCGCACGGCGTCGGTCGTCACGACCCGTACTCGAACGACGTCGGAATCGAACGTGGAGGGTCACTGTGCGACCGAGTCGCGGCGAGGATGTCACCGGACTCGTGGGTATCGACCGATACCCTCCGGTTAGGCTAGGTATTCCCCGTGGTATAAAGTGCACACCTGATAGATACGGGCAGTTCGTTCGACGGTGACGGACCGTCGCTCGAGCGGGACACTGGCTCGGGTGGTATCGGCTCCGTCGGAGGTGGCGGGTGTCGCGGTTGCCCCGGCGGTAGCGAGGGCCATCGGCGAGACTCCCCCACCGTCGCCGGTAGTCCCATCGCTTCGGTCGGCGGCGGAACGAGATGACCGTTACGGATCACCAATCGCCTGTTCGAGGCTCCCGGTTCCCCGCCGGTATCCGGTATTACGGCCGCGTAATATCGTATTACTCGAGAGAAACATTCTATTTCTCGCGAACGAGGCGCCGAAACTCTCTATATTCGGAGTCTCTTTCTCACGGGGACATTGCGGGCGAAATCACTGACTAACGGCTATCCCGTCGATTATGCTGTCTATAGTAAATACCGTTCTGTCGGTACGGGCTGTTGATGTCGACGGATCAATCCGCGAAGTGGACGCCGATGTCGTCCCGATCGCAAACGAGCGCCCCTCGCTGTGTCAACTGTGGGAACCAGGTGACTCGTCAGTTCGCCCGCGTCTTCGGTGACAACCGCGACGTCGTCCACGCCTGTCCCGATTGTGCGACGTACCGCGAGATGAAGACCTCCGATTTCATTCCCAAGGAAGCCAGATAGCCGGTTCGTTCTGCCGTCCGCCTCGAGCGCCGTCTGCTACGTCGTCCCGCTGTCGAACTGATTCGGTACTCCTCGCTGCTGCCTCAGGCATCCATTGCAGTCGTCTCGGTGACGAGTTCCTGTGCGGTCTCGAACAGCTCCGCTGCGTCTGATTCCGACCGCGCCTCCGCGGTCACCCGGATCAGTGGCTGTGTCCCGCTGGCGCGAAGCAGGAACCAGCCGTCCTCGGTCTCGACTCTGACGCCGTCGAGCGTGTCGACCTCGTCGTATCGGGCCCTAACCTGGTCGGTCACGTCGGCCATAACCGCCGTTTTATCCGCGACTTCGACGGACGTTCGCCGGATCGGATACCGATCGATCCCGGCGACGAGGTCGGACAGCGACTCCCCCTCGGCGACCAGTTCGACCAGTTTACAGGCCGCCAGCGGGCCGTCCGGACAGCACGTCTCGGCGGGCCAGATCCAGGCACCGCTCGGTTCGCCGCCGAAGACGACGTCGGGTTCGGTCGTCCGCTCCGCCACGTAGACGTCACCGACTCGCGTCCGGGTCAGCGACGCGCCGACGCCGGACAGCACGTCGTCGACGGCGAGACTGGTGTCGACCGGAGCGGCGACGCGATCGCCCTCGCCCGCCGCGTCCCGAGCGAAGAGGGAGAATAACGCGTCTTTCGGCACGAACGTTCCCGTCTCGTCGACCGCCATCATTCGGTCGGCGTCGCCGTCGTGTGCGACTCCCAGCTCGGCGTCCGTCTCCGCGACGAGCGTCGACAGGGTCTCGAGGGTCTCCTCGGTCGGCTCGCTGGGCCGGCCGGGGAACGAGCCGTCTTCCTGCCCGTTCAGCGTCTGAACTCGGCACCCGAGATCGTCCAGGACCGCCGCCGTCACGCCGCCGGCACCGTTGCCGATATCGACGACGACGCTCAGTGACCGCTCGAGGTCGACCGCGTTCCGGATCGATTCGGCGTGATGGTCTCGAACGCCCGTCCGATGCGACCGATCGCCGACGCCGTCCCACTCGGCCAACGCGTAGTCGTCCTCGCGGAGCCGCCGCTCGATCGCCTCGCGCTGGTCGGGGCCGAAGGCCTTGCCCGAGGGATTCCAGAGCTTGATCCCGTTGTCCGTTGCCGGATTGTGTGATGCCGTGACGACGACGCCCGCGTCAGCCTCGAGGTGGTCGATCGCCCGCGCGACCGTCGGCGTCGACTCGACGCCGACCGTGAGCACGTCCGCCCCGCACTCGCGCAGTCCCGCGCCGACCGCGTCGACGAGCATCGATCCGCTCTCGCGGACGTCGCGGCCGACGACGACGCGATCGTATCCCTCCGACGCGACCGCTCGGCCGACCGACAGTGCCAGCTCCGCCGTCACCTCGCTCCCGACCCGTCCGCGAATGCCGCTGGTTCCGAACATATCCGCCTCTGAGGGCGGCGACTGCCTTACTATGCACGGGTTAATCACGGCGATCGTACCGCTGTGTTTCGGACTCGAAATCGTCGTCGTGGCGTCGTCTCGAGCGTCGTCTGGTGGTCGCTGCGCGAGACGGCGTGGGTCGATCCGACGGCGACGACAACTCGTTAGCCCCTCCCTATATTTCTGAACTGTCTGTTCTGTATATATGACTCGCACCAGTACGCTCGAGTGAGAATGATACCGGCAGATCCTACCGCCGCCGGACGGACTCCGGCGGCCGACGGAACCGCGACGTGGCTCCCACTGACCGACGCGACGAGCGTCGATCGCCCGTCACCGCGAGTGCTGCGCGTCGACCCCACGCGGACCGAATGCGGGGGCCAGTCCCGATGAGTGCGACCGAACCCGACGCCGAAATCGACGGCAACGGCGAGACCGACGAGCGCGAGGAGCCCGGCGATCACACCGAGGGCAGCGATGAGCAGGATCGGGACCGTAACAGTGTGCTCTCCGACCTCCCGCCCAGCGCGAAACTGGTCTACAAGGTCCTCGAGTACGAGGCGCCGTTGACCCAGGAGTCGATCGCGGCCGAGTCCAGGCTCTGTCCCCGGACGGTCCGCTACGCGCTGGGGAAACTCGAGGAACAGGAGCTGGTCACCAGTCGCGCCTGTCTCGAGGACGCGCGCCAGTCGAAGTATCGGCTCCCGGAGTGAGGAGACTCGCGACGAACGGTCGGTTATCGGACGGTGACGAACGGGCGGACGGCAGAACGGTCGGATGGCAGAACGGTCGAACGCTGACGAACGAGCGGACGGCAGAACGGTCGACGATCGGACGCTGACGGGTATGCTACCGGTGTTTCTGATACCGATCGACCAGCAGATCGATCCCGAACGACCCGGCCGTGATCTCGTAGTGGGTCTCGAGGCGCGGGTTGAACTTCGCCTTGTACCGGTTGATGCTCGGCACGCCGGCCCCGACGAGGTCGTACTCGTCGACGTCGCCGTGGAGGCCGTCGCGCATGACGTGCCAGTCGAGCAAGTCGTTGATCGCAATGTCGACGTCGGCGTCCGGTTTGACGCCGCCCTGCCACCGATACCGCGTTCGATCGGACTCGACGACTAAGATGCCGCCGAGGAACTCGCCGTCGACACGACAGGCGTAGGGCCGGATCGCACCGTCGGGAAGCGTCTCGTGGAGCGACTGTGCGAAGTCGGTACTCAACTGGAACGGCTGGTCCTGGCTCTCGTAGCGTTCGCGGACCTTCTCGATGATTCGCGCGACGTCGTCGTTGTCGCCCTCCTCGATCGTATAGCCGTCTTCGTCGGCGTTCCGGATATTACTCCGCGCGTCGCTGCTGAACCGTTTCAGCAACTCCTCTTCGGTCCCCTCGAGATCGACGACGTACGTGTGGCCGGGTTCGACGTCGTACTCGTTCCAGACGAACGGCCGGATGTCGTCGAACTCCGCCGTGACGAACTTGCTGTACAGCGGCGAGATTTCGTCCTCGATCCACTCGAGACAGCCCTCGAGGAACCGTTTGGTCCGGCGGTCGGCCTTGCGCTGTTTGAGTTTGTCGACGTTCAACATCGAGGGGCCGAGGTACGACGTCCACGAGTGGGGAGCGGGCGAGAAGGCACCGGTGACCGGCCCCCGCGTGTACTCGAAGACGGGAAAGACGCCGATCGGCTCCTGGCCCTTGAAGCCGGCGAGCAGGTGGGGCGTTGATCCGGTGTCTTCGGCCTGCAACCGGAGCGCTTCGGCCCGGAAGAACGGGTTCGTTCCGTCGGATCGTTCGACGTAGCGGTTCCACTCGTCCGCATCGGTTCGTGAATCGAGGACGCGTATTTCCACGCTCATAGATAGCCTAAGTCGGACAGTCTGTCTTCGACGGCTCCGTCGTCGGTCGCGACGATCCGGTTCGAATCGTAGGTCGGGTACGATCGCTCCGCGCTCCCGTCGATGCTCGTGATCGGGACACCGTCCATCGCGGCGTCGATCGGGACGTCGAAGAGCGAACAGATCGTCGGCGCGACGTCGAAGATCGTCGCTCCCTCGAGGGAAGCGGCCTCGTCGAACGCCGGCCCGTCGGCCGCGACGACGCCGGTTCGCTTGTGATTCCACGGCTCCATCGGCTCGCCGAACGTCGCCTTCCCGAGGTCGGCGTCGATCGCGGTGTCGAACCCTCGCGGCACCGTCACGACATCGGGTGCCTCGTCGACGTGTGGACCGGCGAAATAGGTCTCTCTGGGTTCGACGGCGTCGAACATCGGTTCGCCGTCCGGCGTCCGGACGGCCGACAGCGTCTCGACGAGTTCCTCGCGGACGCTCTCGTACTCCGCTGGCGACACCTGCCCGTCCGGTTCGCGGCCCGCGAGGTTGATCCGGACGCCGAGCTCGCTCTTCGAGCGGACGTACGCCTTCGACGCCGGGAAGTCGACCTGTTCGCTCGCCGCTCGGATCACGTCGTTCGGAACTCGCTTGCCGATCGGTTCCTTCAGACCGACGCGGTCGAGCGCACTCGCGACCCGCTGGGTCGTGAGCCCGACGCCCGCAGCGAGATTTATTGCTCGCTCGAGCGGACTCGGCTCGTGACCGTCGGCTTCGGCCCCCTCGAGGAGGTCGTTCTCCCAGGACTTCGACCAGTTCGGCATCCCCCCGCCGTCGCTTCGAGCGGTCACGTAGCCGCGGTCGCGGAGGAATTCGTTGACTCGGAACTCGTCGCCGGTCACTTTCCCCATCCCGTGGTCGCTGACGACCAGGACGTTCTCCGGCTCGGTCCGTTCGATCGTTTCGGCGAGCTGGCGGTCGACTTCGCGGTAGACCGCTTCGATCGCCCGCTTGTCCCCGGGCCGCTCGTGAAACACCGAGTCGGTCTGCTGGAACTGGAGGAAGCCGAAGTCGGGCGCCATTCTGCGACAGAGGTACCGAAACGCCTGCCCCCGGAGTTCGATCGTCCGCTCGTACCCCTCGATCGACCGATCCGGTGCCGGCCCGCTCTGTGGATACACCCAGTACTCGCCACCGCAGGCGAGTTTTACGTCCTCGAGGATCCCCTCGGGATGGCAGTCCGGGTCCTCGGGAGCGGTCAGTCCCGGGATCAATGCGCCGTCGAACTCCCGGGCGGGATGGGTCACGGGCACGTTGACGACGACGCTCGAGAGCCCGTGCTCGCTCAGTAGTTCCCAGACCGGTCGCGCCCTGACGTGGGTCGCGTTGACGACGTTCCACTCGTAGCCGTCGAACGAGAGGAAGTCGTAGACGCCGTGTTTGCCCGGATTCTTGCCGGTGTACAGCGACGGCCAGGCGCTCGCCGTCCACGGCGGAATCTGGGACTCGAGCGGCCCCGCGACCCCGCGATCGAATAGCCCCCGCAGAGTGGGAAGTTCGCCCGACTCGAACAACGGCTCGAGCACCGGCCGACAGCCGGCGTCTAACCCAACGACGAGCAGACGAAGGTCTTTATCGTCGGTCGAACCTGCCATGGAAGCGTTGTCCGTTCGCCCGTGCTTTGTTATGCGACTTGCTGGCGGAGTGTAAGCTCGTGCTGGGTGCTCTACGGTCGGAATAGCAGTTCAGGCGGCGTGACTGTTGCTCGCCGCCGATATCTCTAATATCCGATTGGCCCGCCGATCGCGGGCTGTATCGCCCCTATCACTAAGGCCGCGCCCGTTTCCGTGTTACGTCGATGATCGTCTCTACGACTGACTTCCCACACCGCCGCTCTCTATGATCGATGCGACCCCCTCCGTGTTCGACGCGTCGCTCTCGGAGCCGGGGATCGACGCGTTCATCGACCGACACGTGCCCGACAGCGCGTACACGTACTACGGGTCGGGGAAGGCCGCGCTCCGGGACGGCCTCGCCGGAGTCGTCGAGCCCGGCGAAAACGTCGTCGTTCCCGCCTACCTCTCGCCCGCCGTCGTCGAACCGTTCCGCGAACTCGGCCTCGAGGCGCGGTACTACGCCGTCGAGGAGTCGCTCGCGCCCGACTTCGACGACCTCGAGGCGCGGATCGACGACGACACCGCTGCGGTCGTGTCGGTCAACTACTTCGGCTTCCCCCAACCCGGTCTCGAGCGGATCGCCGCGCTGACCGACGAGTACGACTGCTATCACGTCGATGACAACGCGCATTCGCCGCTCAGCGTCCACGATGGGACCCTGCTCGGAACGCACGGGGACCTCGGCATCACGACGCTGCGGAAACTGCTCCCGGTTCCCGACGGTGCCGTCCTCTATCGGACGGACGAGACGATCAGAGAACGGTTCTCCCCCTCATCGCTGGCCGGTCGGTCGGATCGCGTCGCCACGACTGACTGCCGATTCGTGGCCACCTCGGTCGCCGAAAGCGTCCTCCAGACCAGCCCGTCGCTGTACCAGTCGGTCGAGACGGTCCTCGCCGACGGGGCCGACGACTCCTCGTCCGTCGATCCCGAGGGGCGATACGAGGCCGCCAAAATTCCGATGTCGAAGGTTTCGGCGGTCGTCGCGGACGCCGCCGATCCGGACGCGATCCGGACCGCCCGCCGGGAGAACTTCCGGGCCTGGCAGCGAGTTCTGGACGGTCGCGGGGACGTGACGCCGCTCTACGAGCGGCTTCCGGCGGGAATCAGTCCGTACGAGTACCCGGTCCGGGCGACCGACCCGGACTCGTTTCGCGCGGAACTCGAAGAACTGGGCGTCGTCGGTGCCCACTCCTGGCCGATCCTCCGCGAGGCCGTTCGCGAGGACGACGCCTACGAGACCTCGGTCCGGCTCGCGGACGACCTCGTCGCGCTCCCCGTCCACCAGGGAATCGAGCCGTCGGCCATCAAGGCGGTCGGCGATCGACTTCGAGAGTGAGTTCGCTCCGTCCGCTCGCCTCGGTCCGGTCGGGACCGCGTTCCGTTACTCGCCCGCGGCCGCGGCCGGTAGTTCCGCCCGCACGTCCTCGGCCAGCGCGTACGCCCGTTCGCCGGACCGCTCGAGTAGCCCCTCAGTTCGGAGCTCCGAGACGAGACTCTGGACCGCGACCCGCGACCGATCGACCCGAGCGGCGACGGTCACCGTCTCGAGCGACCCGTTTCGAGCGAACACGCCGAGAATTTCCTCGGCCGTGTCGGTCGAACACTGCGATCCCTCGCATGCGCGGGAAACGCGATCGCCGATCCACGGAATCTCGAGCAGTTCCGCCAGGTCGCGTTCCTCGTCCGCGACGACGAACCCCGACTCGTCCGCGGCGTCCGTCGCCGACTCCGCGTCCTCGTCGACGGGCGTGTATCCGAACTCGATGGCGTCACCGCCGGCCTGGACGATCGACGACCCGTCGTCCGAGTCGTCGCTTTCCCCGTCCGCGTCGGTGTTTCCGTCGCTCGCATCAGTGCTTCCCCCGTCTCCGCTCGACGCATCGTTGCTCCTCTTGTCCCCGCCCGGCACGTCGTCGGTCCCCTGCTCGGCACGTCCCTCACGCTCGAGGTCGCGGACGACCTCGCGTAACTGCTCGTTCTCGCTTCGGAGGCGATCGACCTCCGCCGTTCGACCCGCCAGCTGCTCCTCGAGACTCTCGATGCGGTCGTCGCGCGCGGCGAGTTCCTCCCGGAGCTCGTCCCGTTCGGTCTCGAGCTCCGCGATCTCCTCGTGTAACCGGCGCAGGTCCTCGTCGGACCCCGGGAGCTGCGACTGGATCGTGTCCGTGTTCTGCAAGGCGTCGGCCATCTGTCTGGCCGCGCTCGAGACGTCCCGCGCCGAGGCGAGTTCGTCCTCCAACGTCTCGATCCGCGTCTCCTTTTTCTCGAGTTCGTTCTCGAGTTCGTTGATCCGGTCCTGTTCCCGTTCCTTGCGCTCGGAGATGTCCTGGAGGTCGCCGACCAGGGCGTCGGAGACGGACTTGAGTTCGGGGCGCTCGAAGTCGTCGAGTCCGGGCGTCGCTCCGGCGTCGAAGGTCCGCTTCCGGCGGAACTGGATCTTCCGGACGTCGACCTCGGTCCAGTCGGTCTGGACGAACGCCTGTCCGTCGCCGAGATCCGCCACGAGTTCGGAGTACTCGGTGTCGATGATCCGCCCGACGACCTTCGTGTCGTTGTCCCAGGTCAGCCGGTGCCAGACCAGCCAGTTCGCCTGCGTGATGAAGTCCTTCTTGACGTCTGCCGGCCGCTGGCTGATGCCAACGATGCCCAGCCCGTGTTTGCGGCCGCGCTTGCTGATCTTGATCAGCAGATTGCCGGTCTCGCCGACGCCGCCGCCCTCCGGAATGTACTCGTGGACCTCCTCGACCACCAGCAGGAAGGGCTTCTTCATCTTCTTCTCCTTGACGAACAGCTGGCGGGCGACCTCCCGAAGGAGCTCGTCCGCCACGTCCTCGTCGAGATACCCCGAGACGTCGAGGATGACCGGCACGTTCTCCTCGAGCGCGATCGTGGCCATCTGCTCGGCGTGTTCCGGTCCGATCTGGATGTCGCACTCCTCGTCGGCCCCGGCGTGGAGCATCTCGTACTCCTCTTTCAGTCCGTAGTACTCGCCGTCCGTGTCGACGATGAGGAGCGGGTAGCCGGCCTCGAGCAGTTCCTCGGCGATCACCGACGCGGTGTTGGACTTCCCCGACCCGGACTTGCCGGTGACGAACCCGCGACCGGTGAGGAGTTCGACGACCGGTAGCTTCAGGTCGGAACCGTCGTCGGTCTCGCCGACGTGGATCTGTCGCTGTCGGGAGCCGTCGCTCACCGACCGCCCACCCCGATCGTGCGCGACTCGTTCATACTATCAGTACAGTCCGAACACGTGACCTTCAATATTGGCCTCGCTCCCGCGGTCGATTTCGGCCCGTAAATAGTGATCACCGCGACGGCGGACCCCGCTGGCCGCCCGCCCTCGCCCGATCAGTCCTCGTCGCGGTCGACGGTCTGCTCGCGGATCGTCATCCCCTTGCGACCCAGATGCTGGAGCTGTTTCCGGGCGAAGTCCTCCTCGCGCGTGCCTCGCGTCGCGAGCACGTAGACGAGCGCGCCGCCCGCGGGCCGCATCGTCCGGCCGGCCCGCTGCGTGCCCTGCCGGCGGGACCCGCCTAGTCCGGAGGCGACGATGGCGAGATCGGCCGTCGGCAGGTCGATCCCCTCGTCGCCGACCCGCGAGATGAGCAACAGGTCGCGCTCGTTGCGCCGGAACTCCTCAAGCAGCCGCCGGCGCTCGTGGTGGGGCGTCTCGCCGCTGAGGAAGGGGACGTCGAGCGCCTCGGACAGCTCCCGGCCCTGCTCTAAGTAGTCGACGAAGACGAGCGCCTTCGAGTCGGGGTGGGCCGACAGGAGGTACCGGACCTCGTCGATCTTGCCCCGGTTGCGGGCGGCGATTCGGTACTTCTCCCGGCCGTCGGCCGAGCCGTAGGCGTTCGCTTGTTCGTCGTCACCCCACGGGACGTAACGGATCTCGAGTTCGGGTTCGGCGACGTGGCCCGCGTCGAACAGCGCCTCCCAGTCGGTGCCGATCGGCGGCCCGACGAGGGTGAATATCTCCTTCTGGCGGTCGTCCTCTCGAATCGGACTGGCGGAGAGCCCGAGTCGATGTTTTGACTGGAGATGCGTGCTGCGCCGGTAGACGTCAGAGGGGACGTGTTGGCACTCGTCGAAGATCACCAGCCCCCACTCGCGGTCGTCGAACAGCGAGCGGTGGCGGTCCATCCCCGCGATCTGGTAGGTCGCGATCGTCACCGGCCGCACCTCCTTCCGACCGCCGTGGTACTGGCCGATCTGGTGGGGCTCGAGCGAGGTGTACTCCACGATCGTGTCGGCCCATTGCTGGGCGAGGTCACGGCTCGGCACGAGCACGAGCGTCTCGCCGTCGACGTGGGCCATCGCGCCCATCGCGGCCACGGTCTTCCCGCTGCCCGGCGGGCCGACGAAGACGCCCTCGCCGGCCTCGGCGAAGCGATCGACCCAGGTCCGCTGGTAGTCGCGCAGCCGAACCTCGAGATCGATCGGCAGCTCCTCGCCGGACTCGAGTTCGCGGTGGTCCTGGACCGGATAGCCGGCCTCGTAGAGGATGCGCTTGATCGCGGCCTCCGAGCCCTCTTGCACCCAGTCCTCGGTTTCCGAAATCGGCGCGTGGACGTGTTCCTCGTCGAGTTTCTGGCGGGCGACGTTGCCCATTATCTCGGGGCTCTGGGCCTCGAGCACCGTGTAGCCGTCCTCGTGGCTCACGAGCCGGAACTGGTGGGCCCGATCCCACTGGCTCTCGACCCAGTCCTCGAGGTCCTCGGAGCGCTGGCCGAGCGCCTGCCGCATCGTCCGCGCGAGATCTTCGAACGAGTCGTGGGGGGTTCCCCAGACGTCCTCCGGCCGGACGACGTAGCGGTAGCCCTGCTCGCCGTTGCCGTCCGCGAAGTGGGCGAACTGGGAGAGCTGCGCGCGGGTGAACTGGTCGGGCCGATCGACGATGATCTCCCGGCGCTTCGGAAAGACGACCACCCGCTCGCGATCCGTGAGATCCTCGAGTTCGGTCGGGTACCAGACCACCGGATCCGTCGAGACGGCGTGGCGCTCGAGGTCACCTTTTTCGGCGAGGGCCTCGAGCCGATTGTTGGCTTCCTCGTGAGGAATCTCGAGCGCGCGGGAAACGGCCGCGGCGGTGAGAACCGGCCGCCCCTCGCGCTGGCTGGCGTCGTGGAAGTCGGCGATCGTGAACTCGTCGTCGGTGTCGTTCCGGTCGCCTGTGTCGTTCTCCTCGCCGGCGTCGGTCGGGTCCGCGTCACCCGACGCTGTGGGCTCGCTTCGCTGTTCGTCGGTAGGCTCCGAAGAACGTTCGTCGGTCACTGGCGAGTCGTAACGGCGGTGCGGGTAAACCGATTTCGTTCGGCGCTCACCACGTACTCGAGCGTCCGTTCTCACTCGTTCCTCGAGCCCGGATAGCTATATTTGACTGCACGACATCGAATCCCAGTATGTACCGTGCAATCCTCCCCGAAGGACAGATCGAATGCGAACGGTACGACCACACGGAGAACGGCGTCGAACTCTACGACGACGACGATTCGTTCATCGCGTTCGTCCCCTACGCGAACCTCCACGCGCTGGCAGACGAGGCCCTCTACACCGAGGGCGGCGGCGAGGACGAGCGGTCGATCATGTAGCGGGCTGCTGATCGATCGCCTCGAGCTGCTCGCGATACCGATTCCGAACAGTGACGACGGTCGTCTGGGCGGT
This sequence comes from Natrinema amylolyticum, assembly GCF_020515625.1. Taxonomy (NCBI): domain Archaea; kingdom Methanobacteriati; phylum Methanobacteriota; class Halobacteria; order Halobacteriales; family Natrialbaceae; genus Natrinema; species Natrinema amylolyticum. The sequence goes on along the minus strand of NZ_JAIWPJ010000001.1, from coordinate 796,799 downwards.
GTCGGCGACCGCTCGTTGCGGGATGGTCTCGTCACAGAGCAGGCCGGCGGCGTAGATGGCCGCGGCGGCGAACCCGGTCGGTGATTTCCCCGAGTGGAGTCCCTGTTCGGTCGTCCGATCGATGATTTCGATCGCCTTCGTCTCGACGTCCTTGTCGACGTCCAGTTCCGAACAGAACCGCGGGACGAACTGCCGGGGGTTCGTCGGTTCGAGATTGATGTCCAGCTCGTCCGCAATGTAGCGATACGTCCGTCCAATCTCTCGCTGATCGACTCGTGAAACGGACGTTACTTCCTCGAGACTGCGCGGAATGTCCTCTTTCCGACACGCGGTGTAGAGCGCGCTGGTCGCGACGCCCTCGATCGACCGGCCTCGGATGAGGTCCTGCTCGAGCGCCTGTCGATAGATGACGCTCGCGGTCTCCTTGACCGGCTTGGGGACGCCTAGCGCGCTCACCATCCGGTCGATCTCCGAGAGTGCGTACTTGAGGTTCCGTTCGCCCGCGTTCTTCGTTCGGATTCGTTCCTGCCAGACCCGGAGTCGATGGAGCTGCCCGTGTTTGTCGGCCGACATCGAGTGGCCGTTCGCGTCCTTGTTGCGCCAGTCGATGGTCGTCGTCAGCCCCCGATCGTGCATCGACTGGGTTAGCGGCGCGCCGACCCGCGACAGTTCGTCGTGTTCCTGTGCGTTGAACGCCCGCCACTCTGGCCCGTAATCGATGGGATCCTCGGTCAGGACGAGGCCGCACTCCTCACAGACTTGCTCACCGCGGTCCGGATCGTGGACGATCGTGTCGGTCTCGCAGTCGGGACACAGACCGGTCTCGGCCTCCTCGGACTGTGATTCGGTGCTGTGTTGATCGATGATAGACCGCGTCATCAGTAGCCGGAGGAAACCGTGCCGGCACTGTAAGGGGTTCACATGGTTTCGCGGGAAACACCGACTTACGACGCCGCCGGCTGTCAGTCCGCGTGACGGTTCTCCGGACGGATCGCAGTGAATTACGTACCCAGTTACGGCGGGTGACCGCTCATATGACCGAAACCGGCCGACAGTATGGCCATCACCGTCCGAAGAGAGAAAGGAAGATGGTCGATGCGACCGCCCGCTGCCTCGAGCAAACAGGGATGGCGGCCGCATCGAGACCGTGTCCCATCGGTCGTGTCCGGGCGAACCGACCGCCGATCGGTCGCTTCGACCCATCGTGACCAATGTCCACACGCCACATGAAACGTGACGATCGTTGTGACGAGTCAGCGGCGTAAATCGAACGTTCACGGAGTAAATCCGTTATTCGGCTGTGAACTGTCGCTCGATTTTATGTTGGCTGGTCCGAACCGTCGGTATCAGCACCGTGTTGGGAATCAATCCTCCGGACTGCGCTCGTACTCGTCCTCTCGGCGAACCGGCCGCTCGTACGCCGTCGATACACGGGCGCAATCGGCAGATACTGATCGACTTCGAGGCCGTTCGAAACCGCCCGCCGCGGCGCCGGTCGGCCGTCGCGAGGACGCCGTCGAGAAGTCGTTCCGTACCTCCTTTGCAGACGGTGCGAAACGTGGCCGTGTTTAAGAGTATCTCTGTTGGTGTACAACCTGGTGTGTCAATCGTGATTTCGACTCGCCGTTCGAACGTACAGCGGTCGCCGTCGGGACGATGCTCCGGTGACGTGGAGCGGGTCCGGAGGGCACCGAGCTCGAATGGAGTCACTACAACCGGAGGGTCGTGGTAATGTCTTCGATCGATACGTCGCTGCCCGACGAGATCGCCTCGGTCGCCGACGCCGACGAGGACGAGCGCCTCTCGAAGGACGTCATTTTCGAGCTCCTAAAGAATCGCCGTCGCCGGGAAGTCCTCGCGTACTTGCTCGAAGCCGACGAAACGGTCACGCTCGGTGAACTCGCCGAACAGATCGCCGCCTGGGAGAACGACACCGAGGTCAGCGCGCTCAGTTCCGACCAACGGAAACGCGTCTACGTCGCCCTCTACCAGACCCACCTGCCGAAGATGGACGACGCCGGCATCGTCGAGTACGATCAGGATCGGGGCCTGATCTCGCTGGCCGACAACGCCGACCTGCTGATGATGTATCTCGACACGGACAGCCACCGTCAGGACCGGTGGGACCGATGGTACGCCGGCCTCAGCGTGGTCGGTGCCGCCCTCCTCGGCGCGGCGGTTCTCGGCGCGCCGCTGCTATCGGCCGTCCCGATGCTCGCCCTCGCGGGCGCCGTCGTCGCCGCCTTCTTCTGTCTCTCGATCGCTCACGTCGTCCGGAACCGCTCGCAGGAACGCAACGTCGACGGCAAACTGTCCCGAATCGAGTAGCGCGACGTTCGCGACCGTGTCCAGTGTCCGAACTCACGACGACTATTCCTGCTCCGCTCGTCCGCTCGAGCCCCGCGAGTCGATCGCTCATTGAGTCACTGATTCGTCGAGTGCCCGACGCGATCGCCGGCCGTCGACTTTCGGCCACCGTCATCTCGGATCGCTGAGAAGGGTTTTTATCACCCGGTTACGTACGTTCAACTGGCTCCCGACGACCGTCATCCGATACCGGAGCAGTCGCGTGCCAGCAGCTGTTCCCGGCGCGGGAGCCGCCTTTCGAACCGCATTATAAAGAGCAAGGAGAATACCCGCGCCTTTAGGCGCGGGATGAATCCGACACCCCACTCCACAACCCACCGTCGATAGCCGGGCCGGATATTCCACCGTTTTCAATTCGAGCCTTTACAGGAGGAGCGAAAATAAGCGATTATACAGACGTTTCACGATGCTGGAAGTCCACCGGACTCACCGAGCGAAAATCAGTAACCATTCGCAGGTAGAGGATTCGCTCGACCTGCACGGGTGGTCGGCCAGCAAACTCTGGAACGTCGCAAACTATCATTCCCGTCAAGTGTGGGAAGACTCGGGCGAGATTCCTGACCATGACGTCCTCAAAGACGAGTTGAAAGGTCACACCAAATACAAGGGACTGCACTCACAGTCCAGTCAGCGCGTTCTGGAGGAACTCGCTGAAGCCTTCAACTCGTGGTATGGCAAGAGGAAGTCAGACAGTCGAGCGAATCCGCCCGGCTACCGCAAGAAAAACTACTACGACTCGAAAGGCCGTCGCGTCCACGAAGAACACCCGCGTAGCACGGTGACGTGGAAACAGAACGGCATCCGGCACGACACCAAGAACAACCGGGTTCGTCTCTCAAAAGGGGCAAATCACAAGGAACACCCGAGAGCGTGGGAATACATCCTTGTCGAGTATGAAACGCGCCCCGGCGTGACGGTTGAGAACCTGCAACAGGTTCGTGCTGTCTATGACAGAGCGAAGAGTCAATGGGAACTGCACCTCGTCTGCAAAGACGAAATCGAGACATCCCCCGTACCCGGCAACGAAACGGCAGGTATCGACCTTGGTATCTGTAACTTCGCCGCTGTTGCGTACAGCACCGAAGAGGCCGACTTGTATCCCGGCAATCGCCTGAAACAAGACGGGTACTACTTCCCGAAAGAAATCGCCAAATGCGACGATTCAGGCGGCGAAACAGCTACTCGACTTCACGACAAGTGGTCGGAGCGCCGTACCCACTTTTTCCATAGCCTCGCCAAGCATATCGTAGAGAAGTGTATTGAGCGTGGCGTTGGTCGCATCAACGTCGGGAAACTCGCTGGTATCCGAGAGGATGAGAGCGGCGAGTCGAAGAACTGGGGTCGGCACGGAAACCTCGACCTGCATGGGTGGGCGTTCGACCGCTTCACTTCGATTCTCGCGTACAAGGCGAAGGTTGAGGGTATCGAGGTCGTAGAGGTGTCCGAACGCGCCACGAGCAAGACGTGCTGCGTCTGTGGTATGGAAGATGAGAATCAGCGCGTTAAACGTGGTTTGTATGTGTGTGAGGAGTGTGACGCTGCGTTCAACGCTGACGTGAACGGAGCGGAAAACATCCGTCTCGATTTGAATCAAAGTAACTCCGAGTCTGTACCCAGTTCGGGTGGGGATAGGAGTACCGGCTGGTTGGCACAGCCCGGAGTCTACCTTCACGACTTGTCCAGCGGATTCCAACCGCAGGAACAAGTGGTAGACTGCAAACCGTAATATCCCAACCCAGCGGTGCGGTGCCGTGGGATTCCCGCGTCTTTAGGCGCGGGAGGATGTCAATTCGTCCGTTGAGACTCCCCGTCTCGGATCGATTCGTCTCGAGTCGCGACCCGACTGGGTGACCGTTTCACGGACGCCGATCCCGCCGTAACGTCCTGTTCGGTATCGACGCGGATGACCGTCATTTTCGGTAACAGGTCCATACCCGGTCGGCGTTTCGAGGGCGAGTTAGCGTTCGTGAAGTAATCGGACTAAAACTAATGAGCGGAGTACTGTCCGCTCTTTCATGGTCGTTCGAACCGCAGTCGTCGGCGCAGGAACCGTCTCGCGGGCCCACCTCGCGGGAGCGCAGAACAACCCCGATATGGAACTGGTCGCGGTCTGTGACCTCGACGAGCAACTGGCCAGGGAACGAGCCCGGGAGTTCGGGACGATGGCCGTCACGGACTTCACGGAACTCCTCGACGAACTCGACTGTCTCCACGTGTGCACGCCGGTCCAGACGCACTTCGATATCGCTCGACGGGCGATCGAGGCCGGCGTCGCCGTCATCATCGAGAAACCCGCCACCGTCACCGCCGAGGAGGTCGAACAGCTCCAGGCGCTCTCTCGAGAGCACGAGACGCCCGTGACGGTCATCCACAACCACCTGTTCTATCCGGCGGTCCGCAAGGCTCGGGAGCTGATCGACGCCGGCGAGCTCGGCCACGTCAAGTCCGTCGACACGCTCTACGCTGGACTGACGCCGCCCGATCAGGTCAACCGGGGCTCGTGGGTGTTCGAGCTGCCCGGCGGCGAGTTCGAGGAGGGACTGCCACACCCGATCTACTCGATTCTCGGTATCGGCGGCTGGCCCGAACGTGACGACGACGTCTCCGCACAGACCGTTCTCTCGGAGAACTACGAGGAGGACTTCGAGTACGATCAGGCACAGGCCCAGTACGTCTCCGAAGACGGTGCGCTCTGTAACGTGACGATGCTCTCGGGGACGTTGCCCCAGCGCCTTCACGTGATCACCGGCTCCGAGAAGTCCCTCGTCGTCGACGAGATCAACCAGTCGCTCTACGAGGTCGACGAGGATTACACCTCCTCGGTCATCGCCCGCTCGAAGAAGAGCCTCGACGTCTCGCTGGCTCAGGTCACCAGCACGCTCGAGAACGCGAAGTCCGTCGCTACCTCCCGGTTCGACGACAGCTGGGAGGCGGAGACGGCGACGAACTCCCACTGTGCGATCTTCGACGGGTTCGTCGACGCGATCGAGGGCGACGCCGACGTCCCAGTGCCCCTCGAGCAGTCGAAGTGGACGATCCGCATCATGGAGACCATCCGCGACGCCGCACAGCCCCACGGGGACACGGCGGAGGCAAGGGACACAGCGGCGGTCGCGGACGCGGTGAACGAAACCGAAGCGGCGGACGAAACCGAAGCGGCGGAGACGGTGACCGACGCCGAGTCCGCCCCGACCGACCTCTAAACGACCGCTCTCAGTCCCAGCCGTTCCTCGCTCACAATGTCACTCTCACAGCGCATCGTCCGCGGAGTCAAGGCCACGTTCGGCGCTGAACTGCTTCGACTCGGCGCGCAAGGGGCCATCACCCTGTTGCTCACGCGGGTGTTCCTCTCGCCCAACGAGTACGGTCTCATCTTCCTCGCCATCGCGGTCTTCTCGATCGCGACCCTCTTCGGGACCCTCGGGATTCCGAAATCGATGGCGAAGTTCGTCACCGAGTACCGGGAAACGGACGACTCCCAGATCCGCCATATCGTCCGCTCGTCGATCGCGTTCAACGTCGTCACCGTCGGACTCGTCTGCGTCCTGTTCGTCCTCTTTCGCGACGCGATCGCGGCCGCGTACGGCGAGCCGCGGTTGGAGCCGCTGCTGGCGCTCGGGATCGTCTTCATCGTCGTCAAGGTCGCCCACGGCTACCTGCTGATCGCGTTTCAGGGCTTCGGCGAGGTCACCCTGACCGCCGCGACCAGTACCGTCTCGAGCGTGGGCAGACTCGGCTTCATCGTGCTCTTCTTGGCCGCCGGCTTCGGGGCGTACGGCGCGCTGGCCGGCTTCGTCGCCGGCTATCTGGTGTCCGTGGCCGTCGGCGGCTACTTCCTCTACCGGATCCTCTCGTCGTACCCCGCGTCCGAGTCCGCCGAGCCCGGCCTCGCGAAGCGAATCGGTAGGTACAGTCTGCCGTTGACGGCTTCGCAGGGCGCGAACGTCCTCTACAAGCGCGTCGACACGCTGATGGTCGGGTTCTTCCTGACGCCGGTCGCGGTCGGCTTCTACGAACTCGCCAAACAGGTCTCCACGTTCGTGATCGCTCCCGCTGACTCGCTGGGCTTCACCGTCGCGCCGACGTTCGGCGAGCACCAGTCGTCCGAGCAACTCGACCGCGCCGCTCGGGTGTACGAGCGGTCGCTCGAGTACGTTCTCCTGTTGTACCTGCCGGCGGTCGCCGGGATCGTTCTCCTGGCGGAACCCGGGGTTCGGTTCGTCTTCGGCGACTCGTACACCGGTGCCGCGCCCGTTCTGCAGGTGTTCAGCGTCTTCGTCCTGTTTCAGGCGATCGATAAGATCACCAACGATAGCCTCGATTACCTGGGCCGGGCGACCGAGCGCGCGATCGGGAAGGGGCTCACCGGCGCGTTGAACTTCGGGCTGAACCTCGTGTTGATCCCGGCGATCGGCGTCGTCGGCGCGGCGACGTCGACGGCGCTCTGTTACGGGCTCATGGTGTGCTACAACGTCTATCTCATCGATCGGGAACTCGAACTGCACTGGCGGCGACTCGTGACATCGATCGCGGCGGCCGGCGGCGTGACGGTCGCGATGACCGCCGCCGTCGTCGCGTTACAGCCGTTCGTCACCGGACTCGTCACCCTGCTCGCCGTTATCGCCGCTGGCGTCACGGTCTGGGCAGTGCTCTCCGTCGCGAGCGGCCTCGTTGATCTCTACGAGATCAAGGCCCATATCTGACTGTCTCGCCGACCGCGGGCGAGCGACGAGTCGGTTTTCGCGCCGCCGTCGCGGTCGATTTGACCGGACTCGCTCGAGCCGACTGCCGAACCGGTCCGTCGCCGTCCCGACGACGGTGCGACCCGATCGTTGTCTTCCGAGTGCGACGGCTCCGCGTTCCGTACCGTTCTCTGATGTATTCCGTGACGAATCCGTAACTGCAGAGAACCAATTCGAATATTCGCAGGTGGTCTTAAAGCGGTACGTGTTCGATGTCAGTAATACTTGACTGATCGACAGTCGAGAGTGTCAATGCGTACGGACGAAACGACGGTAATACGCTATTACCTCGCCGCCGTATCCTGATTCCAATATAAGACATACGTACCGAGATACAATATATTAAACAACAAATATGGACGAATCTATTATAATCAGTTTATTTTATACAGAGATAAGGGGAAAGTTTATAGGGACATATTATCCTTAACCGAACGCATGGCACGCGACAATTCGGTATTGGATGACGGCGGTTCTGCGGGTAGCGGCCCCGAAAGCGGGGATACGAGCGGTAATAGTATCTTAATCGATCGCCGATCGTATCTGAAGCTGACGGGCGCGGCGTCCGTGGTCGGCGGTGGTCTCGCGACTGGCACCGCGGCCGCCGCGGAGGAGTACGAGGTCATCGAAGCCTCCAACGAGTGGTACACCATCGACGACGGTGAGGTCTTCGAGAACAAGATCATCGACTTCTCGAACGGCAACTGGTTCGGGCTCTACGCTCGAGAGTCGACGAACTGGACGATCCGGAACGTCGGCTTCATCGGCACCCACAGCTACGACAGGCACGCGATCGCGGTGGCCGACGTCGACGGCAACACGTCGACGATCGAAAACGTCTACATGGGCGACGGCTGCGTGCGCCCGAGCAGCTACAGTTCCCACGGGCAGTGTGGGATCTGGGTCGCGCCGGAGCACAGCGGTCACATCGATATCCGACACTGCAACGTCCAGGACTGGCCCAACAACGGGATTTACGCGTCCGCACCCGGATACAACGGCAACGGCGGCACGGTCCACATCGATCGCTGCTACGCGGCGAACAACTACGTCTCGAGCTTCCGTCTCAGCTCCGACGGCTCGAAGTGTACGGACTCCGTCGCGTACAACGACGGCAACGGCCGGTACAACGGTCGGTGTTTCTGGGGCTGGAACCCCGGACGGATGGAGGTCTCGGGCTGTGACTTCAGTTCCGGCTCTTATAACGACGCGATCCACCTCGGTCGGAACGGCGAGACGACGCGGATCTCCATCGAGGACACGCAGTTCGATGGCATCAGCCAGCGCGGTGACGTCAGACTTACGCGCGGGGACGGGCTCGGCTCGAACCCCGATCTCTCGATGCCCGAGGGCGTTCCGACCTCCGCGGAGGAGGCCGCGAGCGGCGGCTCGTCCGGGAGCCCGCCCAGCGACGAATCCGCGACCGACGACTCCGACGACTCGTCGCTGGCGAACACGATCGTCTTCGACGGGAACGGCACGTCGGACGCCACGAGCTACGAGTTCGTCGTCAGCGAGGCCGTCGAACCGAGCACCGACGAAAACGCGACGATCGACGAGGCGGCCTCGGTCGACGGCAACCGCGCCAGCGGCACCGTCGCCGACTACCTCGACGCGTTCCGCTTCGACGGCCAGATCGAGCGCCTGTCGGTCGACGGCAACGCGACCGTCCGGGTCAACGGCGTCGAGATCGACCCCGCAGACATCGACGATATCCTGGACAACGTCATCCTCATTAACGGGAGCGACGAGGACGCGACCCGCTACGAGTTCACCGTCAGTGGCGAGGCCGAACGGAGCAGCTACGACGGTGCCTCGATCGACGACGAGGACGCCATCGAGGGCGGCACCGTCTACGGCAGCGTCGCCGACTGGAAGGACGCGTTCCTGTTCAGCGGCGAGATCGAAGAGCTGACCGTCGACGGGCCGGGCACGGTTTCGGTCAACGGTGAGCAGGTCGATCCCGCCGACTTCGGCGACGACCTCCCGCACGTCCTCGAGGTACAGGGGCCGGGGAAGCCGGTCGGCTTCGAGATCACGGTCGACGGCACGGTCGAACTCGCCTCCGACGAGGAGCCCGAAGACGAAGCGACGACGATCTCCGGATCGACGGTCCAGAGCACCGTCACCGACGACAGCCTCCGATTCCGGTTCTCCGGAACGCTGACCGACGTGACGCTGACCAACGGGACGCCCACGATTACGGTCGACGGCGAGGAGATCGACCTCGAGGAGTACGGCGACCCCGAACTGCTTCCTCACGCGATCGTCTTCGACGGGACCGAAACGTCCGAACCGAGCACGTATTCGTTCCGCGTCGCCGGGAAGGTCATCCAGGCCGAGTACCGCGACGCATCGGTCAACGAGGACGATATCGTCGAGGACACAACGGTCCGCGGCGGTGTCGGTAACTGGCTCGACGCCTACTGGTTCGACGGCGACATCGAGGACTTCACGATCCTCGGCGACGCGACGGTCGACGTCCAGTACAACGCACGCGAACAATAACGCGACGCGGCGCCGATACCCGGTTCGACTCGTTCGAGTCACTGGTTCGCCTTTTCGTCCCGACTCTCACCGCTCGAGAATCATCTCAATCACGGCGCTCGGCGTCTCGGACGCGGCTCGAGGACGTCGTTGATTCAGAGAACTGGATTACGCGAGCGCGCTCCTCTTATCGTCGAGATCCGGCCTGAATCCGAAAGTAATACGATATTACCGCCGTTCTTCGACTGATTCTCGCAGCAGTTGCAGTCAGTGTGGTCTCCGTTTTCCGATCTCGTCGACCGCAACCGATCGAGAGGGAAGCGCGATCGATCGCGGCGATTCGTTCTCGACGCCGCCCGCGGATCGACGGCCGTCCGCTGGGTCCGTGGCGTCGAACGGACCCGTCTCGCGTTCGAGCCGAGACCGAGACGGGCCGCGGAGAGGCGCGACAGTCGTCGATACGGTCTATTTCGTAAAAATCGCGAAAACGAGCCGCAAAAACGGTCGCACGCGGGGAGTCCGCGTCTCGAGCGTCACGCGGCGGAGGGGGTCGCGTCAGCGGGGGTCGGAACGGCGTGCGTGGGGAGGGGGACGGATGCGTCAGCGGGGCGGACGGTGCGTCAGCGGGGGAAGGCGAATTCGCGTCAGCGGGACCGCTCGAGGACCGAGCGCGGCGTTACTCCTGCGAACCGGACGCCGCTTCCTCGGGACTCGTCGGGACGCCCTGCGGGATGAACGCCTCGGGGTCGGTGCCGACGCTGTCGCCGAGCTGGACGTTCGATCCGGCCTCTTCGGAAATCCCGGCCTGTTCATCGTAGTCGGTTTCCGCGACGGTGATCTCCGTCGGGTTGCCGTTCGCACCGGCGACGATGGCGTTGTTCTGGCCGTTCATCTCGATCTGGCAGCCCTCGACCTCGATCGTCCCCGGGGCCCAGCCCCAGATACCGCGGCCGACGTAACCGTGACTCTCGTCGACGTAGACGCTCGAGTTCGTGACTTTGCTCCCTTCGGTGGCCAGTCGGAAGTGCGAGACGTAACAGTTCGCGGCGAAGCTGCTGTCGATGTGGATCGTCCCGCCGCCCTTGTTGCCGGGTGCGGAGCCGTAGATCGCGTTGTCCGCGAAGTTCTGGATGTTGACGTTCTCGAAGTCGATGTGACCGTTGTGGTCCGGCGCGACCCAGAAGGCCGTCTGCCCGTGACCGTTCGGATTGCCGTTACCGGTGCTCGAGCCGTCGCCCAGGTAGACGTTCTCGACGGTACTGGTGCCGTTGCCCGTATCGGAGATACCGAACGTGGCGGACCCGGTACCGGAGGTGTTCTCGCCCTTGAAGCCGATGTTTCGGATCGTCCAGTCGCTGCTGTGGGCGGTGATGATGATATCTTGACCGGTCGTCATGTCGATGAGCTTGTTTTCCCACGTCTCACCGGCGTCGATGGTGATCGTCTGTCCCTCGGCTTCGATGACCTCGTAGTCGTCCTGAGCGGCGGCCGTGCCGGCTCCGCCGATCGCGGTCGCCGCGGTCGCCACCGCGGCGAGCGAGCGAACGTAGTTACGGCGGCTTAATCCGCTATTACGGCCTGCAGTCGGAGTAGATTCCGTCTCGGACATACGGGGGTTCTGCGCCATACATGTCCGTAACACCTTCTTACACTCATAAACTTTTTCTTGGAGCTATGGCTTAAATTTACGGAATATATTTCTAACACTGTAGATCGAGACACAATCTATCGATATTCGTTCACGAATATACGAACGAATTGATGACAGACCTCGTGGCTGTAATCGACTCTTTGCCGAGGAAACGAGGGCATGTCCCGCAGCGAGCCGATCTCAGTGCCGAACCCGGCGGGACGCTCGGATCGACCGTTCGGTATCGACGACACCGTTTCGGACGGACAGTATCGTCTTTCTCAAGTCGTAATAGTCTATTACCGGCCGTTTCGGCCCCTCTCAGAGGGACCACGCGAAGACAGGGTTCGACAGAGGACGAGTGGTCTCGAGCGACGGAGATCGATGGCGGCCTCGAGCGAGCGACGCGATCAGTCTCGAACCGTCGGTCGATAGTTCGCGAGCGCAGCGCCGACGCGGTATCTAGAACTTCGGCTCGCGAGGAGAAACCGAAACGCCGACCGGGACCGCCGCTACGGTTCGCTACTGACGGCGTACATCTCGAACTCGTCGTTCGAGACGACCTTGTTCGCGCCCGGGTGAGTGTCGAGTCCCTCGACTGCGGCTCTGCGGTAGTTGAGTTCCTGGTAGACGTCGATCTCTTTCGTCTTGTCCCACTCCGTGACGACGAAGTAGTACTCGTCGGTCGGATAGGCCCCGCTGTAGTTGCCCGACGAGAAGACGCTCGCGTTGACGGTTCCGGTGGACGCCGACGCGCCACCGATGGTATCGCCGCCGCCGGAGATACCGTTGATTCCGTGATCGTACCGGTAGGGGTCGTACCCCATACCCGCGTAGGGAACGCCCTCGGCCCCGTGATCGAAGCCGTCCTCATAGCCGCTCATCATTTCGGGGGTCACGTGCTGGCCCGGATTGTAGATCAGCGGCGACGCGAACACCGTCATCAGGCCGAGCACCAGACAGCAGCCGAGTACCAGGGCCGTGACCGCGTTCGCTCCCGGTCGCGTGAGCAACCTCGAGAGCCCGCCCGTGAACTGCGCCAGCGCGATTCCAGCGAGGATCGTGATGAGGACGTAGATGAAGCCGACCTGTCGAAACGCCATCGTCGGCGTTCCGACGAAGTAGACGGCGAACAGGCCGCCGAGCGGGATGAACCCGAACCCGACGTAGTTGACGAAGGACCTGCTCTCGGCGTCGAGGCTCGTTCGCCCAAGCCAGACGGCCAGGATGAGCAGGCCGACGAGGAGCCCGATGATCGCCGCGTCGAGGAACATCTTCACGAAGAGTTCGGCGAGGCTCCCGCCGATATCGGTCAGCGACGACCCCCGCTGATCGACCTCGGTCCCGGCACCGATGTCCTGGGCGAGCAGGCCGTAGACGAGTCCGGACGCGGCACTCCTGAACCGCTCGTTCCCCAGCGCCCAGAGCCCGAACATTCCACCGAGAACGATCGTGTGCGCGTACGTCGTCGGGTGCTCGAGCATCGGGTGATCGTCGAACCGTCGGCGAGCGAGGAACTGAACGCCGCTGATCGCGGCGACGAGGACGATGATATTGAACATCTGTTGGGGGTGGACCAACAGGAGCGCGAGACTAGTGAGATAGACGAGCGCGCTGAACGGCGACAGTCCGAGCGGGAGTCGTTCGACCGTCGACCGGCGTCGAAGATAGGCGACGATCGCGAAGACGACGGCGGGGACGAGAAACAGGGCGTTCGAGTTGGTGTGGACGCCCATGAACGTCGCGATGTTGTTGACCGGTAGCACCATCCAGGAGACGATCGCGGCGAGTCCGACCGCTAGTCCGCCGCCGGCCATGTCGCGGACGGCCAGCGGGACGAAGAGAACGAACGGAACGAAGAGAACGACCATGCCGATCAGGAGTCCGCGTTCGATCGGAACGCCGCCGACGAAGTAAAACACCGTCGCGATAGCGTGTAGTCCCGGATAGAACAGTTCGTGGGGTGCGGTTCCTCCGGAGATAATGTCTCGCGTCCAGCCCAAGTGCGTCATCGCGTCGCCCATCCCGGCGAAACGGTAGTTCCGGATCACGGGGAGGCTCACGATGGCCGTCACCGTCGTCCCGCCGAGTGCGATCCCGTACCCCTGTTGGCGACCGCGACAGGAGAGGGTCGTCCCGACTGCGACGGCGAGCGCGAGTGCGAATACGGCCCAGGTGGTCGTCGGCGAGCCCACGTAGACCGACGACTCGTAGGCGGTCGCCGGGTTCGCTCTCGCGATTAAAATCCCGATCGCGACCGCGATAAATCCGATCGCGACCGTCACGTTGAGCGTCGACCGTCTCATACCGTCTCACCGCGTTCGTCCGGGCCAGTCTCGATACGCATGTCTTGCTCTCCTCGTCGGCGCTGGCGGGGTTTGTTATCCGGCTCCTACCCTCAAAACCAGGTATGGGGGTGATTTGCACGCCTATACCGCCGAAATACCGCCTCGGTTTCCGCTCTCGCCGACCGTGGCCCTCGAGCGAGCGATCCGCGTCACGTCTCGGTATGAACGAGGTGACCCGTGACACTCACCGCCCGAGTATGCCGCCCCTATCGGTTGCAGACTGTCAGCTATGAATTGCTTTCTCGAGTGCTGATCAATCAACGGTTCTGATGGTTTTTGTAGGCGGTCGTGGTCCGCTGACTCGAGAGCGACCCGTCCTTCATCATGTCATCGATTATCATCGACCGGCTCACCGCCGACGACGGAACCCTCGAGTGTTCGATTCGATCCACGGCCGACCTCGAGCGGTTCTTCACCGACGAATCGTTCCGAACCGACTACGACGTTCCGATCGAGGACGTTCCCGACGGCGTGCTCACGATTCCGATCCTCGCGCAGGTCTGTCCGGTCGCGTGGGCCAACGGGGCCGACGTCTACGTCGACGAGGTCGACGCGACCTTCGCGCGGGCCCTCGAGGACGTGAAAGCGTCGCTGTGCGAGATGCACGACTTCCTCGAGGGTGGGACCCTCTACGCGCGCCGGACGATCGATCCGGAGCCGGAACCGGGCGACGAGAGCGGACTGCTCTTCACCGGCGGCGTCGACTCGACGTGTTCGTACGTCCGCCACCGCGAGGAGTCGCCGACGTTGATCAGTATCCGGGGCTGGACGATCACCCCGAACGCCGCCGACGACGGGAAGTGGGACGCGCTGCGAACGCGCGTCTCGCGGTTCGCCGACGACCACGACTGCGAGACCGCGTTCGTCGAGTCGAACATGCTTTCGTTCCTCGACCATCCGATGCTGTTGGCCCACTACAAGCGCCACGTCGACGGCGGCTGGTACAGCTCCGTCGGCCACGGGCTGGGGCTGCTCGGCCTCTGTGCGCCGATGGCCTACGCGCGCGGGATGACGGATCTCTACGTCGCCGCGACCCACTGGGACGGGATCGACCTCGAGTGGGGCTCGCGCCCCGACATCGATGATCACGTTCGGTGGACCGGGACGCAGTGTCACCACGACGGCGACGAACTCACCCGCCAGGAGCGCGTCGACCGCATCGCCGACTACGTCCGCAGCGAGGAGCCGACGCTCCAACTCCAGACCTGTAACGATCGGATGGACGGCAACTGCGGCGAGTGCGAAAAGTGCTACCGCACTGCCGTCGGGCTTCGCCTCTCGGGCCTCGAGCCGGCAGACCACGGCTATCCGTTCGCCGACTCGGACTACCGTCGGCTCCGGCGCTCCCTCGAGCGCGGCGACTGGGTGCTGGGACAGGACGAGCGCCACATGTGGGCGGACATCCGCGAGCGCGCCCGCGAAACGGAACCCGCCACGCCGGCCGAGCGGACCTTCTTCGAGTGGCTCGAGGGCGTCGATCTGGACGACTTGATCTCGGAGTCCGAACCGCCGCTCACCGACCGACTGCTCCGTGCCGGCGTGAGAAACGCTCCCGCTCCCGTCTACAACACCGTCTATCCGGCCTGGGTCACGGCGAAAACCGGCCTGCGGCGCATCCGTACCGGTCGATAGCCGTCGCCTCCGTCGGCTCGCTCGAGGAGCCCCCTTGAGCTGCGTCGCCCCGTCAGCCGATCGGTTCCGACGATTCGCTCCCGTCCGTATACCGCCGCCACGCTTTTCTCCCCGGTGCGGGAAACGGTACCACAATAGCCCGATGACCGTCGAAATCGACGACCTGGCCTCGGTCCTGCTCGAACACGCCCAAGACAAACTCGCCATCGTCGATGAAAGTGGTACGTACGTCTACGTCAACGCGGCGAGCGATCCCATTCTCGGCTACGAACCGGACCGGCTCGTCGGCGAGCAGTCTCAGGAGTACGTCCATCCTGACGACAGGCGGGCGGTCGCGGACCGGTTCGAGCAGGTCCGTTCGTCGACGGCGTCGTCGGTGACGGTCCGTTATCGCCACGCGACCGCGGACGGCGGATGGGTGTGGCTGGAGAGTCGCGTGACGGACCTGCCGGACGACGCCCTCGACGGCTACGTCATCAGTTCGCGGGACATCACCGATCAGGTGACCGCGGAACGGGAACGCCGCGACGCCGAGAGCCGACTGCAGACGATCGCCGGCACCGTCGGCGACGTCCTGTGGATGTTCGACGGCGACTGGTCGGAGCTGCTGTTCGTCAACCCCGCCTACGAGGACGTCTTCGGCCAGTCCGTCGCCGATCTCGAGGCCGACCCCCAGCAGTTCCTCGAGGCCGTCCACCCCGACGACGTGTCCTGCGTCCGGGAGGCCATGGATCGCGCCTCGAACGGGGAGTCCGTCGACGTCGAGTATCGCGTCAACCCGGACACGGAGTACAGTCGCTGGGTCTGGGTCCGCTCCGAGCCGATCGTCGAGGACGGCGAGGTCGACCGAATCGTCGGCTTCTCTCGAGACATCACCGATCGGCGGCGGCGCGAACGCCAGCTCGCCGTCATGGACAACCTGCTCCGTCACAACCTGCGAAACGACATGTCCATCGTCCTCGGCAACGCCGAGTGTATCGCGCGGGAGGCCGACGATCCGTCTCGCGGGCGCGCGGAGATCATCCGTCAGCAGGGACGGGAGCTCCTCGAGAGTGCCGACAAGCAGCGCGAGATCATCGAGTTACTCACTGAACGAGCGGTTCCCGAGTCGCTCGATCTCGTTCCGGTCGTCACTGACGCGGTCGAAACGGTCCGAGAGCGGTATCCGAACGCGACGATCGACGCGACGTTCCCGGCGTCGGCGACCGCGAGCACCCTCCACGAGATCGAGTTGGCCGTGACGGAACTCCTCGAGAACGCGGTGCGACACGAACGCGACGGGCTGTCGGCGCTATCGGTTACCGTCCGGACCACTCCCGAGACGGTCGATATCGTCTTTCGAGACAACTGTCCGCCGATTCCGGAGGTCGAGTTTCGCGTCCTGACCGGCGACTGGAAGATGGACGACGTCTATCACACGTCCGGACTGGGTCTGTGGCTCGTCTACTGGACCGTCGATCTCTCGAACGGTCGGATCTCCTTCGAACGATCAGAGAGCGGGAATACGATCACCGTGTCGCTTCCGCGCGGCCGGACCTGATCGGGTCCCTCGCGATGACCGGTCTCGCCCGGTGACCGACTCGAACGTCGGGCAGTCGGAGCGCTCACTCCATATAGCCGAGCCCCTTCAGCCGGTCCTCGACGTCGTCGAAGTCCTCGTCGACCTTCTCGCCGTTCTCGATCCGGCCCACCGTCGTCCGCTCGACTTTGGTCGCCGCCGGCGTGCCCTCCTCGTCGAAGGCGTCGAAGAGTACCCGTCCGTCGGCGTTTTCCGGCACGGGCTCGCCGATTCCGTGCAGCAGCGTCGGCGCGACGTCGACCACTCGAGCCCCGCGCAGGGTCGCGCCGGGGGCGATCGACGGGCCGCGACAGAGGACGATCCCCTCGCTGCGGTGGCTCGCGTCGTAGGTCCCCGTATCGCCGCGGATTTCGTCTGACATCCCGCTCCGGGACTCGTAGACGCCGCGGCCGCCGACCACGAGATCCGGCGAGTCCTCGTCCGTCGGGAACAGGTCGTCCCCGTCGTGGACGACCAGGAGGGGGTCGCCGTCGTCGTCGGTCGCCGACTCGAACGCGGCCCTGATATCGGCCTTCACCTCGGGGACTTCCCGCGGCGAGACGACGCCGCTGTCGAAGCGCTCGGTGTCGTTGATATAGCAGTTGCCGGTGTCGTGGACGAAGGCGACGGTGCGGTCGTAGTCGACGTCGTAGAGGGCGTGATCACCGGGGATCTGTTCGGCGACGGAGTCGACCAGCCGCCGGGGCAGCGACTGGACGAGGGTCTCCTCGGTGATGCCGACCCGATTGAGCGCCCCGGTGATGGCGTCTCGAGAGATTCCCAGGCTCGCGAGCGCCCCGCGGGTTCCCTCGTCCTCGCGTCGGAACAGGTAGCCCTCCTGCTCCAAGATGCGGTTGACGTAGACGAGTTCCTCGATCGGACCGAAGCCGTGGTCGGAGACGACGTAGAGGTCCGCGTCGTGCTCGTCCGTGTACGCCATGACCTCGCCGAGTATCTCGTCGAGTTTCTTGTAGTGAGCGAGCAGTCGGTCCATGTCCCAGATGAGGTGCTGGAACCGGTCGGGCGCGGTGTAGACGAAGAAGAACAGCTGCCAGTCGTCGCCGGCGCGGTCCATCTGGATCTCCATCAGCTCGCGACGTTTCGTGAGCATGTCGTCGACGGCGACCTCGAAGTCGTCCAGCCGATCGGCGTACTCGGGATAGTCGAGGCTGATGTTATAGTTCGGAATCCGGGAATCGATCTCGTCTTGCAGGTCCGGTGGATGCGTGAACTCCCGGTCCGTCGAGGGCGTCATCATCCCCGTGACCATGGTGCCGTCGATCTCGCGGGCCGGATACGTCATCGGGACGTTTCCGACGTGGGACGGTCCGAGCTGGTCCCAGAGGGCCGGCTGTGCGAGATCTCGACTCGTGTACATCTCGTGGCTGTATTCCGAGGAGAGGTTCTGAAAGCCGTAGATCCCGTGTTTGTCCGGCCACACTCCCGTAGCGATCGACGGCCACGCGAGCGGCGTCGTCGGAGGGCGAGTGCTATCGAGCGTTCCGGACGCACCCTCCTCGCGCATCCGGGCGAAGTTCGGGAGTTCACCCTCGTCGCTCCATTGCTCGATGAGTCTCCACGGCACGCCGTCGAGTCCGAGCACGAACGCTCGCTCGGAGGGAGTCGTAGATCCGCTCATGATTATTGTATGAGACGTCGAAGACGCCTGCTGTCCCGTAGGTTGCCCGATGAGCGCTTTGTTATAGAGAGGTTTCAGGGCTTGACCGCCTCGAGCCGTCGCTGTTCGGTGGCGTTAACCCGTCGGGCCCTCCGCGACGGTCTCTCGTCGACTCCCGCTCGGCTCGAGTGCCTCGCGGTCGCCGGTCGCCGTCCCGACAAGACGTCCATAACAAAGCCACCCAAACACGACCGTCCGGATATGAGACGCATTCAATCGTGGTGGGATCCGTGGGCAGCGTCGTAATCTCCCTCGACGCCGAGCTCGGCTGGGGATTTCACGACCTCGTCGAGCCGCCGACGGAACGCGTCGAGGCCGGCCGCCGCGGCTGGTCGGCCATGGTCGAGTTACTCGAGGAATTCGACGTGCCGGCGACGTGGGCCGTCGTCGGCCACCTCATGCTCGATTCCTGTGATAGCGTGCACGCGGAGCATCCGGCCCCCGACGGCTGGTTCGAGCGCGAACGGGGCGAGTGGGCCGATCGCGAGGATCTCCGGTTCGGTCGCGACCTCGTCACCGACGTGCTCGAGTCCGAGGCCGATCACGAGTTCGCCAGCCACTCCTTTTCGCACGTGCTGTTCGGCCGCCCGGAGACGGACCGCGAGCTCGCAGACGCCGAACTCGAGCGCAGCCGCGAACTCGCGGCCGACTGGAACCAGTCGATCGACTCGTTCATCTATCCGCGAAACGACGTGGGTCATCGAGACGTATTAGCCGACCACGGTGTCACGGCCTATCGGGGGAAGTCGCCGACCAGAGACGGCGTCCGGGGGGTCTTCGATTCGACGATCCGTGACCAGTCGATGCTGGTCGAACCGACCGTCGACGAGTACGGCCTGGTCAACGTGCCGGCGTCGATGTTCCTCTTCGGGTTCGAGGGCCCGGCACGGACCGTCGCCGAGTCGATCTGGGAGGACCCGATGGTCGCGCTGGCTCGCCGCGGGATCGACGAGGCCGCGCGCACTGACGGGCTCTTCCACATGTGGCTCCACCCGAACAACCTGACTCACGAGCGGGACGACCGTCGCATGCGGGCGATCCTGTCGCACCTCGAGCGCCAGCGGTCGGCGGCCGATCTCACCGTCGAGACGATGGCCGACGTCGCCCGTCGCGTCGCGGGACCTCCGAGTAGCGCCGAGCGGGCGACGGCGAGCTGGAGCTGATCGCTGGCTCCGGGCGACTTGCCAGTAGCGACCGAAGGCACCCGCTACTCGCCCGCTCGAGAGGGTATGGCGACGATAACAAAGCCCGCAGCCGGCCCCGTTTCGGGCAGATGGCATTACCGCTTCTGAATCGATGGACCGACTCGAGCGCCCTCTCGCTGGGGGTGCTCGGCGTCGGCAACATCGGCATGGTACACCTGAAGTCCGCAGTCGCGATGCCGGACGTCGAGGTCGTCGCGGCCGCCGACGCCGTTCCCGCGAACCGCGACCGAGCCCGGAACGCCGGCGTTTCGCGCACCTACGATGACTACGAGACGCTGCTCGAGTCCGAAGACCTGGACGCAGCGGTCGTCGCCTTGCCCCCCTTCCTCCACGCCGACGCGGTGGAACGGGCCGCCGAGTCCGGCGTCGACGTCTTCGTCGAGAAACCGCTCGCTCGCTCGACCGAGGAAGCCGATCGGCTGCTCGAGACCGCCCGCGAGGCGGACATCGCCGTCGGCGTCGATCACACGCTGCGCTACCAGCCCGATATGGCGGGCGTCAAGGAGGCCTACGACGAGGGCGGCGTGGGCCACGTTCCCTACGCCTCGATCACGCGGCTCAACGACCACCCGCTCGGTCGGCCGCCGGCCGACGACGCGCCGCCGGAGTGGCCCATGGACCCCGACGCCGCCGGCGGCGGCTCCCTCGTCGAACTCGGCGTCCACTGTTTCGACGTCCTCGAGTGGCTGTTCGGCGACCTCGAGGTCAGAGACGCGTCGATGGGGCGAACGCTCGAGACCGACGCCGAGGACGCCGCGACCGTGCTCATGGAAGCGCCGGAGACGGACACGACGATCACGCTCCACTGTGGCACCTACCAGTGGGAGCAACTGCCGGAGGTCAACACCCGGCTGCGCCTCGAGGGCGTGACGGGGACGATCAGCAATCGGGACCACCTGCCGGCGAACTTCTACGGCGGCGCGGCGAAGTCCGCGCTGTCGAACGTCGCGAGCCGGCTCACTGGCGACGAACCGGACGTCTTCGGGCCGACCTTCTACTTGCAGGCCCACTACGACGCCCTGGAAGACTTCTGTGACGCGATTCGAGAGGACGAGCGGCCGCCGGTCGACGGCGAAGACGGCCGGCGAACGCTCGAGCTCGCCGAAACGGCCTACGACCTCGCCGCGGCGGAAGCGGAGGCGGACGCGGACGATCCGGACGGCCTCGAGGTCCCGGAGGTGTCCCCGTGAGCACCGCACCGGTCCGCGCGGCCGCCGTCGACGCCGCCGAACGCCGCGGCGGCTGGGTTCCCGACGTCGACGCCCGTATGGCCGCGCTCCGGTCGCCGGTTCGGAACGTCCTCGAGCCCGTCCTCGAGTCGCTCGCCGAGGCCGACCGAATCACCCTCGCTCCGGACGCACACTACCCGTTCCATCCCTCTTCGGGTATGGTCACCGACCCCGCTGCGGTCGGCTCGATCGTCGCGCTCCTCGAGCGGGAGACCGAGGCCGATGTCGCGGTCGCCGGCGCGAGCGACGAGGACATCTCGTTCGACCGGACCGCCGCCTACCTCGGCTACGAGAGCCTGCTCGAGCGGTTCGACGCGGAGCTCGTCGATCTGGCCGACGAACCCCGAACCGGCGACCTCTGTGCGGTCGAGGACGATCCGGTCGCGCTCTCGGTCCCGAACCGCCTCGACGAGGGGGCCGTGATCGCCGTGCCGTCGCTCCGGCCGACCGAGGAGGGGCCGGTCGCAGGCGCGATGCGAACGCTCGCCGCCCTCGTCGACTGCGACGCGGGATCCGATCTGGCTCCCGTCGCGGCGACGCGGGCCGTCGACCCCCAGGTCGCCGTCCTCGACGCGACGACCGCGTACGGCGGCGACCCCGTCGCGGGGAACGCGCTGTTCGCCGGCTCGGCGCCCGCCGTCGACGCCGTCGCGACCGCTCTGCTCGGCCGATCGCTCGAGAGCGATGGGGCGCTCGAGACCGCTCGCGGTGACCGGGGGCCGATCTCTGTCGAGGGCGACGCCGACTTCGAGGCGCTTCGAGCGCGAATTCCCGACGGCGAGTTGCCGCCGCCGGACGACACCCATCCCGCCGTGTCGACCGCCTACCGCGTCTACGCGGCGGTGGCCGGCGACGCCGTCCCGCCGCAACTCGAGGGCGACCGATGACTGCGACGACCGAATCGCGCACGGCAGCGGTCACCGGCGCGACCGGGTTCCTCGGCTCGCGGCTCTGTGACCGCCTGCTCGAGGAGGGCTGGACGGTCCGCGGGCTCAGCCGGCCGACCTCGGATCGGGGCGACCTCGACGGCGTCGACTGGTACGTCGGCGACATCTTCGACGTCGAGACGCTGCGGGAGCTCGTCGACGGGGCCGACGCCGTCTTCCACCTCGCAGGGGTTGGCCTCTGGGACGCCGGCCCCGAGACCGTCTGGGCGGTCAACCGCGACGGCACGGAACGAGTGCTCGAGGCCTGTCGCGACGGCGACGCGGGCCGCGTCGTGTTCACCAGCACGGCCGGGACGCGCCGTCCGCAGGGCGACGACGACTTCGCGGACGAGACGGACGTCGCGGAACCGATCGGGGCCTATCAGGCCTCGAAAGCCGAGGCGGAGGACCTGGTCGATCGATACGCCGAAACCGACGGCGACGCCGTCACGGTCCATCCGACCTCGATCTTCGGCCCCGGTGACGAGGCGTTCACCGCGCAACTGCTCTCGATGGGCGTCGAGCGGACGATGCCCGCCCACCTCCCCGGCGGACTGAGCATCGTCGGCGTCTCGGACGTGGTCGACGGCATCATGGCGGCCTATGAACGCGGGACCGCCGGCGAGCACTACATCCTCGGCGGCGAGAACCTCACCTACGACAGCGCCGTCTCCCGGATCGCCAACGCCGTCGACGGCTCGCCCGCGCGAATCCGCGTCCCGGCCGCGGCGATCCAGGCCGCCGGTCCCGTGGCCGAGGTCGTCGACGCCGTCGCCGATCGCCGAATGTTTCCCTTCGACCGAGAGATGGCCAGCCTCGCGACCCAGCGGCTGTTCTACACCTCGCGCAAGGCCAGCGAGGAACTCGGCTACGAGTACCGGCCGATCGAGGCCCACCTGCCCGAGGCGATGGAGTGGTATCGAACGGAAGTCAGGTAGTCACGACTGGCAGTCTGACTGACCGGTACCCAAAACGCCCTCAGATCGTCTTTCAGACTTCGTTCGAAACGGTCGGACCACCGCAACCCGAAATTCCCACTGAAGGGGGAACAGTGGGAACAGATTTATTCTCTTCCCGCTCGTCGTCATTATATAGGTATGTCCGAGATTACGACGGACGAGCGGGGACGGATTACCATACCGAAGGAAGTCCGTGAGCGCTTCGGAGAACGATATCGACTCGTCGAACTGGAAGACGGTATCAAACTCATGCCCGTTCCGGATGACCCGCTCGAGTCACTGCGGAACGCCGCCAGTGACGAACTGAAAGACGCATCCATGGACGACCTTCGCGAGGCCGGCCTCGAGGAAGGACGGGAGCAAGCGACCGAGCATGTACGCTGATACTGATTTCTGGCTCGCGCTCCTCAAAGCGGACGACTGGCTCGCTGACCGAGCCGAATCGCAACTCGAGGAGCATCGTGACGAGCTCGAGGTCTCGCTGGCGACGTTCATCGAACTCTTCCTGATCGAAGAACAGTTCGGCTTCGATCGCGAGGAAGCGACGCTCTCGATACTCGAACTCGCCGAGACGGACGTCGACCCGGATATCGTCTTCCAGGCGTCGGCGTATATCGATGATGGACTGAACACGTTCGACGCCTTCCACGCAGCGCTCGCGAACGATGCGATTCTCTCGAGCGACCAGGCCTTCGAGACGATCGAGATCGATCGCGTTGCATTCGAACCCGAAACCGAGAACTAGCGACGTTCGTTCCACACTCTCTCGAACTGAGCGATCACGTTCGGAGACTCACTCGAGCCGACCCGCCGCACCCTCCACGCGCCGCGTCTCGCTGCCGGCTTCGGTCTCGATCACGGTGCCGGCGACTCGCTCGTAGACCTGGAGCATCTGATCTGCCGTTCGGTCGATACTCACTTCGCGGGCGGCCTCGCGACCGTTCGACCGCTCCCCGCGCTCGAGGACGTCGATCAGGCCGCTGATCAGGTCCTCGTCGCTCGCGGCGACGTGCGAGGGATCGACACCGGCGAGGCGCTCCCGAACGTCGCCGACGTCGACGGCGACGACGGGGAGGTTGCAGGCCAAGGCCTCCTTCACCGAGTTCGGCGATCCCTCGCTGTCGGAGGTCAACAGGAGCGCGTCGGCGGCGTTCATGTAGTCCGAGACGGCATCGTGGTCGACGCCGTGGACGGTCCGGAGCCGCACCGGCCGCTTGAGGAGGTTGTCGACCACGGACACGACGCGCTCGGCCCGCGGATAATTCTTCACCCCGCGTGCGGGCGAGTACGGAAACAACACCTCGTACGCGTCCTCGTCGTCCCAACCGACCCGGGTTTTCGCTTTGTCCTGTGGTTCCGGCCGGAACTTCTCGAGGTCGACCCCGTCGGGAATCACCGTACAGTCGCGGCCGAGAGTCTCGCGCATCTCCTCGGACATGACGACGACCTCGTCACAGAACGGCGCGGAGAGCTTGCTGACGGGCGCGATGGGGCCGTGAACGTCGGACCCCCACAGCGAGAGGACGACCGGTTGCCGGAGCTGTGCGAGCGCCATCGGTGCCGTCAGGCCGTAGTGGGCGTGGATCAGGTCGTAGCCGTTTCCCGCCTCCCGGACGACCCTCGGGACGGTCCGCACGTAATCCGTCGGCGACCGATCGGTGTCGGCGTCGACCTCGCCGGCCACCGGTACCGTGGTGAACGAGACGCCCCGCTCCTCGAGCGCCGCCAGCTGCTGGGTCATGAAGGGAGCGTCGGCGTTCGTCGTGAGCGTGAGGACGTGCATCTCGGTGGCCGAGTCGACGCACCGGAGCCGCTTTGTTATCCGCGAGGGCGCGCGAGTTTTCTTCACGTACACCTAGACGAGCGGACCGTATACGGGGGCTTCCGAGCGAAGCCCCCCGTAGCGATGCTATTACAAAGGGTCAACGTGCGGTAGTCGACGTCGATGCGGATCCTCGTCTTGGCCAATACGCCCGCACACGTCCACCTGTATCGACACGCCGTCGACCGCCTCGAGCGGGCGGGACACGACGTGCTCGTGCTCACCCGGGAGTACGCCTGTACGACCGACCTACTCGACTACTTCGACATGCCATACCGAGTGTACGGCGACCACGAAACCGAGGGCTACTCGAAATTGGGGTTCGCCCGCGAGCTGGGCGGCCAGTTCCTGACGATCGGGACCGAAGCGGTCCGGTTCGATCCCGACGTCGTCCTCGGCCGGGGGCCCTACGCGGCCTACGCCGGGACGCTCTCGCGGACGCCGGTCGTCCTCGTCCTCGACGACGAACCCGGTGACTTCAACCACACCGTGTCGCGACCGTTCGCCGACTGTATCATCTCCCCGGAAGTGACGCGCCGCGATCTCGGCGACGCACACTACACCTTCGACGGCTTCAAGGAGTGCGCCTATCTCCACCCCGACGTCTTCGAGGCGAACGACGACGTCCGCGAGTACCTCGACGTCGATCTGGACGAGCCGTACGTTCTGGTCCGGTTCAACGCCCTCGACGCGCTCCACGACGCCGATCTCGAGGGGTTCCGTCCCGAGCAGCGACGGGACCTGATCGAGCGCCTGAGCGAGGAGGCGACCGTCTTCGTCTCCGACGAGGGCGGTGAGATGGACCTCCGGGACCTCCCCGCCCGGTCCTACGATCTCCACCCCGCCCTGATCCACGACGCCATGGCCGAGGCCTCGCTGCTGGTCGCCGACACCGGAACGATGGTCAACGAGGCCGCGCTGCTCGGCACGCCCGCCTTCCGCTATCGGGGCACCGACGACCATGAGTACGGCGAGTTCCGTGAACTCGAGCGCGCCGGCTTGGCCGAGCAGTTCGACGAGTACGACGCGGTCCGCGACCGCTCTCTCGAGATCCTCGCTGACGGCGATGCGAACGATCGCTGGCAGGCGCGGCGACGCGAGTACGCGGACGACCTCGTGAACCTCACCGACCTGCTCGTCGACGTGGCGCGGTCTCGCGGCGAACTCGACCGACTCGATCGATCGACGAAACGCGTCCTACAGCCCCGCTCGCGGTCGATGTAGCGAGGCACCGTTTCCACTCTTCTCCATTTCTTCATAAACGATAATGTTGTACTGCTGCACACAAAACACTTTTATTCATCTCCGGAAAAGTGGCGACTAGCCCCCATTCTATGAGTCTCTCCACACTCCTTAGTCACCTGTTCTCCGGGTCGGAGTCCGCGACCGACTCCCCCGAAACCCCCCGCGAGGACGCCAGTGACACCGTCCCGTCGGTCACGGTCGTCCACGAGTGCCGCGACTGTGGGACGAACGTCTCGGCCGGAACGACCCACTGTCCCGCCTGCGAGAGCGAGGACATCGTCACGTACTCGATCGAGTAAGTGAACCGCTTCGGTCTGTTCCGCCCGCAGATACCGATCGGTTCCTCGCGTTCGACCCGCAGGTCTCGACTCGATCGACCTGACCGCGAGCGGGACCGCCGTCCGCGCCGATAGCCGCATCGCTCGTCGATAACCGCACTGCTACGTCGATAGCACCATTGCTCACCGATAGCCGCACTGCTCTTCCACTCTCGAGTGACTATGCCGACCCTCGTTCCCGGAGAAAAGTGCTATCGACCGTCTCCCGTCGCCGCGAAGCCGCGACGGATTCGTACGATTTCGGCGTCGTCGAGGGGTGGTTACCGCGAGTCGCTACGTGCCGGCGCTCGTTCCTCGCGCTCCCGATCCCGGTCCGCCCTCGCCCGATCGTCACACGGCGACTCGAGGTCCTCGTTCGCCTCGGCGTCGAGCCGGATCGCGGTGCCGAGCGAGAGGAGCCCGAGCAGGGTAGCGATGATCGCCGCGATCGCTCCCGTCACGCCGTCCTCGCCTCGAGCCGTCCGGACGGCCGAGCCGACGAGCCCCGCCAGTCCGCCGGCCAGACCCAGCGTCCCGGCACCGTAGTAGACGACGGCCGGATTGAACGATCGGATCACGTACCGGTTCATGAGCCGCCAGCAGAAACTCCGGAGCAAGAGGAGGGAGACGAACCGAACGAACGGCACGTACTTGATGCTGCTCTCCTCGTCGCCGTAGACGGCCGACATGGGAACGTCCGCGACCCGGAAGCCGGCCACGTTGAGGTGGGTCAGCAGGTGATTGAGGAAGCCGTACTGGTCGGTGACCGACTCGAGATCGAGTTCCTCGATCGCCTCCCGCGAGATGGCGGTGTAGCCGTTCTGCGGGTCGCCGATCGACCAGTAGCCCGAGGCGAACTTCGAGAGGCCGGTGAGAATCGCGTTCCCGACGAAGCGAAACGTCGACATGTCCGCGCGGTCCTCGGGGCGGAGCAGCCGGTTGCCCTTGGCGTAGTCGGCCTCGCCCGCGACGACCGGGTCGACGATCCGATCAAGGATCGCCGGATCCATCTGCCCGTCGCCGTTCATCACGGCGACGACGTCCATCCCGTCCTCGGCGGCGCGGCGGTAGCCGGTCTTGACCGCCGCGCCGTAGCCGCGGTTCTCCTCGTGGCGGATCGGAACGACGCGTCGGTCGTCGCCGCCGTCGGCCATCGCGAGTTCCGGGGCGGCCTCGCTGTCAGCCGCCTCGTTGACCTGCCGGGCGATCCGCTGAATGACCGTCCAACTCTCGTCGGGCGATTGATCGTCGACGGCGTAGATCCGATCGACGAAGTCGGGCACCGTCTCGATGACGCGACCGACGAACGATGCCTCGTCGTACGCCGTGACGACGACCCCGATCCGTTCTCCCTTATACATCGGTTCCTCCGTCGGTAGTCGCGTTCATCGGTCTCGATCCGTCGCGTTCGGTGTCGTCGCCGTCGCGCGCTCCTCGCGGCGGCCGTCCGTCGCTCGAACCGGCCAGGTCGTACTCCCGATGGGCGGTCTCCGAGAGGTCGACCGCGTCCCGGCCGTCGACGACCGTCATCGGCTCGAGGGCGTCCCAGTCGATCCGATCGAACGCCGCGTGGGGCGTCACGATCACGGCGGCGTCGAACGACTCCTGGGCCAGTTCATCGATCGCGACCGGTCGCGCGCCGTAGTCGGCCGGATCGACGAGCGGGTCGACGCCGGCGACGTCCGCACCGCGCTCGCGGAGTCCGTCGATGATCCCCAGCGCGGGCGAGGCGCGGGTCTCCTCGACGCCGGGTCGATACGTGATCCCGAGGACGACGACCGAGGCGTCCGCGAGGTCGGTCCCCGTTCGCTCGAGTTCCCGCTCGAGGCGGTCGACGACGACTGCGGGCATCTCGTCGTTGACCCGGCGAGCCGTCTCCGTCACGGCCATCGGCTCCTCGGTCCGGCCGAGCAGGAAGTGCGGGTAGTAGGGAATGCAGTGGCCGCCGACGCCCGGACCGGGATCGTGGAGTTGGCACATCGGCAGGTCGTTCGCCGTGTCGATCGCCTCGCGAACGGAGATGTCAAGTTCGTCCGCGAGCCGGCCGAGTTCGTTCGCCAGACCGATGTTCACGTCGCGGTAGATCCCCTCGAACACCTTGATCGCCTCCGCCGTCGTCGCGTCCGAGACGGGGTGAACCTCGTTGTCGGAGAGCTCGTCGTAAACGACTGCCGCGGCGCGAGTGCTCTCCGCATCGACGCCGCCGACGACCTTCGGGTACTGGCCGCGGATGTCCCGCAGCGCCGTCCCCGAGGACGTGCGTTCCGGACAGAACGCGAGCCCGAACTCGTCGGGTGCGAGCCCGCTCTCGCTCGCGAGGTGGGGCCGGAGGACGTCGCGACAGGTCCCCGGCGGGAGCGTCGACTCGGCGATCACCAGGTCGCCGGGGGCGAGCCCGGCGGCGATGTCGCCGGCGACCGACTCGACGGTCGTCAAGTCCGGCTCGTTCTCGTCGTCCAGCAGCGTCGGGACGATGACGACGTGAATCCGCGCCGTCTCGGCCGCCGCCTCGCCGTCGGTCGTCGCCTCGAGTCGGCCGGCGTCGACCTGGTCGGCGACGAGGTCGTCGAGGCCGGGTTCGCCGACGACGTGGCTCTCGCCGCCGCTGATCGACTCGACGACGGCGGGGTCGACGTCGACGCCGGTCACGTCGCCCGTCGTCTCCGCGTACACCGCCGCTAGCGGGAGGCCCATCTTGCCGAGGCCGTAGACGGCGACCGGTATCTCGCCGCTCGTCAGCCGGTCGCGCTGCCGCTCCGCGGACTGGCTCGAGCCATAGAGCCCGCCAGTGGCCCGGGCATCGGACCCGCCGGTTCCGTCGGCCGTCTCGGTGTCGATCGAACGTTCCGCCATCAGGCCTCCACCTCTCGTTCTCGGGGCGGTTCGTCGTCCGTCTCCTCCGACGGCCCCGTCGCGAGCCGGTCGATCAACTGGACCGTCTCGAGGGCCTGAATGCCGTCTTCGGCGGTGACCTCGGGCTCGGACCCGGTCCGAACGGCCTCGACGAACGACTCGAGTTCGTTGCGAAGCGGTTCGCCGCTGTCGACGCGGGGCCGCTCGACGACGCTCTCGTGGCGGTACCGGGGCCGGCCGTCGTCCGCGACGTACTCGGGGTAGGAATCGCGGTGAATCAACACCGACTGCTCGAGGTAGTCGACCTCGACGAGACACTCGCGGGCGGTGACGGTGAGCTTTCGGACCTTCTTCTGCGTGAGGCGACTCGCCGTCACCGTCGCGATGACGTCGTCGTACTCGATGGTCGCGGTGGCGTACTGCCCGTTGTCGGTCCCCATCGCGGCCAGCGAGTGCGGCTTGTCGTCGAGCAGCGAGCCGACGACGTCGACGTCGTGGACCATCAGGTCGAAGATCACGTTGCCCGGGGCCGTCCGATCGATCGGCGGGCCCAGGCGCTCGGCCTCGACGCTGATCACGTCCAGATCGTCGATCAGGTCCTCGACCGTCTGCACCGCCGGATTGAACCGTTCGATGTGACCGACCTGTAGGACCAGTCCGGCCTCGCGGGCCTGCTCGGCCAGCGTGTGGCCCTGCTCGACGGTCTCCGCGATCGGCTTCTCGACCAGCACGTGAACGCCCGCCTCGAGACAGGTCGAGACCGTCTCGTAGTGGGCGCGGGTCGGAACGGCGACCGTCACGAGGTCACAGCGCTCGAGTAGGGTCTCGAGGGCGACCGATTCGGTCTCGTATCGGTCGGCGACGCGCTCGGCGATCTCGTCGTCGCGGTCGGTGACGCCGGCGAGTTCGACGCTCGGCAGTTCGCCGTAGACTCGCGCGTGGTTCTCGCCCATGGAGCCGACGCCGATAACGCCGGCCCGAATCGGTTCCTCGATCGTCGCGTCCGCTCGGTAGTCCGTGCTCATTGGGTGGTGAAGTGATCGCGCACTGCTTCGACGACGGTCCGTCGGTCGCGCTCGGTCAGCCCGGGATGGACGGGCAGCGAGAGGACTTCGTCGGCTGCTCGCTCGGCCTCCGGCAACGACGCCGCGGCGGCGCTGACGGTCTCGTAGGCCGGCTGCCGGTGGATCGGCGTCTCGTAGTAGACGCCGGTCCCGACCTCCCGCTCGGCGAGGGTCGACTCGAGGGCGTCCCGATCGTCGGTCCGAACCGTATACTGGTGGTAGACGTGTCGGGAGTCCGTCGGCTCCGTCGGCGTCTCGAGGGGCAGGTCGGCGAGCCGGTCGTCGTAGTAGGCCGCGTTCTCGCGCCTGGCGCGGTTGGACTCCGAGAGGCGCTCGAGCTGGACGCGGCCGATCGCCGCCGCAACGCTCGTCAGCCGGTAGTTGTGGCCGAGGTCGACGTGCTCGTAGCCGCCGGTCCCGTCCGCGTCCCGGCCGTGGTTGACGTAGCTCGCCGCCCGCGCAGCGATGTCGTCGCGGTCGGTGACGATCATCCCGCCCTCGCCGGTGGTCATGTTCTTCGTCGGATAAAACGAGAAACAGGCGGCGTCGCCGAACTCGCCGACGCGCCGGCCGTCGATCTTCGCCCCGTGGGCCTGGCAGGCGTCCTCGACGACGAACAGGTTGTGCTCGTCGGCCAGCTCGCACAGCGCCGGCATGTCAGCGGGGAGACCGTAGAGGTGAACGGGGAGGATTCCGACGATATCGTCCCGTTCGCCGAGGACGCGTTCGACGTCGGCCGGGTCCAGCGTGTACGTCTCGGGATCGATATCGGCGAAGACGGGGGTGCCTCCCGCCAGCCGAATCGCGTTCGCGCTCGCCACGAAGGAAAACGGCGAGGTGATCACCGCGTCGCCGTCCTCGAGCCCGATGGCCTCGAGCGCCGCGTGGAGGGCGGTCGTCCCGTTGGCGGTCGCGACCGCCTCGTCCGTCCCGCAGTAGCCGGCGAATTCCTCCTCGAAGGCCCTGACTTCCGGCCCGTCGGCGAGCCGGCCGTCCTCGAGGACCGACTCGGCGCGCTCGATGGCGTCGGCGCTGAGCTCGGGGTCGGCGATCGGCACCGGCGTCGACGCGCCGTCGCGGTCGAGTTCGGTCTCGGCGTCCGCCGCCTCGGTCCCCGCGTCGGCGCTGGTAGCGGCATCGATACCCGCGTCGGTCTCGGGATTCGTTTCGGTGTCGGTCATGCGAGCTGGTTCGCCCCCTCGAGCGGGTCCGGTAGCTCCTGGACGGTCGCCGGCGTCCCGACGGCCAGGCTATCGGCCGGAACGTCCTCCGTGACGACGGCTCCGGCCGCGACGAATGCGTTCTCGCCGATCGTCACGCCCGGCAACAGCGTCGCGTTCGCGCCGATCGACACGCCGTCCTCGATCGTGGGCCCCTCGAGGCCGTCGTCGATCCGGACGGGATACTCGTCGTTAGTCAGCACGGCTCCCGGACCGACGAAGACGTTGCTACCGATCGTCGTCTCCGTCGGGACGTAGACGTTCGTCTGGAGGCTGACGTGCGAGCCGATCGTCGTCTGCCCGTCGATGACCGTCTTGGTCCCGACGAGCACGTCGTCGCCGATCGTCGTCCCTTCGCGGACCAGGACGTCGTGGCCCGTCGCGAACTCGTCCCCGATCGTCACGTCGCCGTAGACGATCGAGCCCGCTCTGATCGTCGCCTCATCGCCGATCCGGGTCGGCGCGTCGAACTCGCCGTAGCCGACCGTCGCCTCGTCGTCGATCGTACACCCGTCGCCGCGGACGACGTCGCGCACTGTCTCGCTCATTGGGGACCACCACCGTCCGCACGGGGGTTGCCCCAGTTGTCGCTCGAGCGAACGCGACGGCGCGTCGCCGCGTCCGTTCGGACCGCTACTCGAGATCGTGGTTGGTCGCGTATTCGTCTCATAGTGAATCGATACCCGCGTGGGCAGTCGTGCTGAAACAGCCGGTAACGAGGCTTTGTTATCCCCGGCCTGCAGGGTCCGTAGACGCGAACTACAGCGTCAGTGTGCCGGACGATCGACGGTCGCCGGGAACCTCCGCGTGCGGCCGCGAGCGGCCGATCGAATCGCCCTGGATCCGCGAAACGTCGAGTTAGGCGTCAGTCACGGCCGCTAACTGGTACAATTCCCTTTCGGGTGGGTAGCCGAGCGATAGTAAAGTGGCACAGTCTGGCATCGTATGCTGTGAGGAATCCGACCACACCCGTCAGACGGGACCGGGATCCGATCCGATACGAGGAGGGCACACATGGCTGACAGCGAGCTCACGCAAGCGAAACTGTTCGACGTGTTCAGCAACGCGCGCAGGCGGCGAGCGGTCCAGTACCTGAAACGACAGGGCGGCACCTGCGATCTCGCACCGCTCGTCGAGCAGGTGGCCGCCTGGGAGAACGACACTGACCCCGACGACGTGACCCGAACGCAGCGCAGGCGGGTCTACATCTCGCTGTACCAGACCCACCTGCCGATGCTCGAGGATCACGGTATCGTCGACTGGGATCCGGACGGTCACGAGATCGAACTCCTGCCGAGCGAGGATCGCTTCGAACCGTATCTCGATCGGCACCTCGAGGATCAGCGGCCGTGGCATCGCCTCTATGCGGCCGTGGCGACGGCCGGCGTCGTCGCGTTCGGACTCTCCGCGCTCGCGATCGGCCCGCTGACGACGACCGTCGCACCGGTCGTCGCGCTGGTAGTCTGTGCTCTCATCCTCGTTCTCTCGGCAGCACAGTACGTCTCGCGTCGCCCGGGAATCGACCTCCCGTTCGGGCGTCCGAGCCGATAGTCACCGTCCGTGCCCGCTCTCCACACGGTATCCGTCAGGTACCACGGTATTCGGTGCGTCAGCGCCCTCTCTCCTCGTCGCGCATGCGACTCCCGTCACTCTCGTGTGTCGATAACTTGCCAATAGAAGCAGTCCGGAGGCCGATTCGTTTATCCCGAAACGCGGTTGAAACGGAACCGGGCGGTCCGGTAACTGCTCAGCATCGATCCCGACGCTGGTGGGGTGACACTCTGTCGATTGAACGTCTCTGCGAACTCTTATACACGTGACTCGATTCATCCCGCTATGGGAGATGGGTCATCAGAGGCGGTGATACTGCTGGTAGAAGACAGTCCAGGAGATATTCGTCTCATCGAAGAAGCGTTCTCGGACGGAAACATCGCAAACTCACTCAACGTCGTCTCTGATGGCCAAGAAGCGCTCGACTTCATCAATCGACGCGGAGAGTACGAGGAGGCGCGCCGACCGGACATAGTGCTCCTCGATCTGAACCTGCCGAAAGTGGACGGTGAAGACGTTCTTCACGAAATCAAACACCATCCCGAACTGGGTCACGTTCCAGTAATCGTCCTGACCGGACTGGACGACGATTTGATCGAATCTCGTGACCTTGATCACGACGCGGACGAAGATGCAGTCCTCGAAAAACCGGTTGATCCCGGCGAGTTCGTGGCGTTGATCCGATCGTTCGAAGAGTTCCGGTTAGCAATTATGCGAGAGGACTGATCGGATTCAGGTGATTCCAGTACCGATACTGAACGCGGGTTTCACAGACCGCTCTGAATAATGCAACCGTATTCCCGACTACTGACAGCGACTTCCACCGCGTCGCTGCTCTCCCGGCATCGGCCGACGGTCGCCGACCGACTGTCTTGCCGTCCCGCCGCGTCGTTCCGCCCCTCGAGTCGGATCCATCGCTCGAACCGGCATGAGGCCGGCCCCGAGACACGGTCGGTCCGAGAGGACTCGCAGCGACGCCCCAGTCGCCAGTCCGGAACGGTGAGTCACTCCCCGGTCACCGTGACCCAGAAGTGAGTCTCCTCTGCAGCGTTCTCGTTCGTCGGCGTCGCCGGCGGCTCGTCCTCGTAGAGCAAGACGCTGATCCGAACCGTTTCGCCCGGCTCTGCGGTCGGTGTTATCGACCGCTCCCCGGTCCCCGTCGCACCGTCCGAGACGGTCGCGTCGATCCGCCGTAACTCCGTCCGATCGACGACCGATCCGTCCTCGAGGGACTGTTCCTGCACGACGACCGTATAGTCCCGATCGGCACCCTCCTGGTTCTCGATGGCGATCGTCAGCGGAATCGACTCGCCCGGCTCGACTTCGCTCGGGAGTTCGCCGGCGACGACTTCGCCGTCCTCGTCCTCGCTGTAAAGCGCGAGTTCGGTGAAGCCGCCCGCCGACGCGGGCACCAGAAACGCGACGAGCAACGCGCTGACCGCCGTCCCGATCGCCAAAACGAGCAGGACCGACGACACCGTCGCAGTCGCGCTTTCGCCGCTGAGAGCACTGACGCGCTCGAGCGGCGAGACGGTAAAGCGATCGCCGTCCGGCACTCGGAGCCGCCGGACGACGCCGAGCTGTGCGATGGCGATCGTGAAGAGAGCGAGCCCCGCTGCGATCGACGTCGTCGTCAGTCCGATCCCGACGAGCGGTACCGCCAGGACGATCAGGGGAACGATCGCCAGCGACAGGACGAACGAGAGTCCCGCGCGTTCGGTCACGTCGATCCCACCGGGCCGGCGCTCGGCGGCCGTCGCCGCCGTCTCGCGTGCGCCCCGTTCGCCGGCCGGAAAGAGGACCGAGACGAGCGCATAGCCCGGCAGAAACAGGGCGAGCGGAAGGGTTACGAACAGCCGCAGCGCGTTCTCGCTCGCCAACGATGTCGCGAGCAGGTAGGCGACGAGCGCACCGACCGAGACGGCCGCGAGGTCGAACGGGTAGCGACGAACGGCTCCGAACCTGGTCCAGGTGCTCGTTTCGTGGCTCATCGACGATACACCGGCGTTCGCTGGTCGGTGTTCGATATCCGTACGGACGAGGCGAGTGGCATTCTCGTCGGATCGAACCACTCATCGGTTCATTGTTATGGCCGCGTTACCGATGGAAACCGGCTGACTGATCGGTTCTCGGCCGGACGAGAAGCGAGATGCTACGTCGGGTCCGCGCGCGGCTGCCCGATCGCATTCGAGCACCTAGAAGTCGACGTACTGCTCCTCCCACTCCCGGCGCTCTTCGATCCGCTGTTGACCGGACTCAGTGATCGCATAGTAGTTCGTTCGCCTGTCGAGTTGCCCCTTCTCGACCAGCTCCTTATTGACGAGCGTGTCCAGGTTCGGATACAGCCGTCCGTGATTGATCTCCGAACTGTAGTACTTCTCGACTTCGTCTTTGACGGTCTGGCCCGACGGTCGGTCAGCACCTGCGATCACGTACAGCAG
This sequence comes from Natrinema amylolyticum, assembly GCF_020515625.1. Lineage (NCBI taxonomy): Archaea > Methanobacteriati > Methanobacteriota > Halobacteria > Halobacteriales > Natrialbaceae > Natrinema > Natrinema amylolyticum. Next base: position 761,525 of record NZ_JAIWPJ010000001.1, on the reverse strand, counting down.
ATCGCGCTGGAAGCCGGTCAGATCATGCATTGCTCAATCACACTGACCGTTCTACTGAGTAGATATTTGTTATCCGTATCATACAGGGACTGCCAGCCGGATTTAAACTGGCTTACTCGTGCGAAACTGACTGTTCTCCGACCGGTCACGCGGTTTCGAACGGACGACTGTCGCCGTACTCGAGCGGCGCGTTCGCGCCAGCATCCGCCGTCCGTTCCGACGGTCCGAGTCGTTCACCTGCGATCTGTCGACGGCGTTACTCTTCGGTATCCGAAACCACGACGTCGATTCCGTCGGCGTCGATTCGGACGCGGAGGATGTCGACGGTCGCTTCGTAGGCAGTCGTGTGTGAGCCGTCGTCGTCGAAGCGTACGCACTCCGCGATGAGATCGCTCTCGAGGAGGTTATTGATTCGGCGATAGACGGTCGCCGACGAGCTATCCGTTCGTTCGGTCAGTTCCTTTGCCGTCTTCGGCCCCTCGCTCGTCGCGACGAGGATCGTCCGGGCACAGTCGTCCCCGAGGACGTCGAGCTGGGCCGCGTGGTCGGCAGTCGATTCCGATCGCGTGTTACTCGCTTGTGTTGACATAGTCGTGGTCACCCGTCCGAGACGGGCAGGCTCCGTTCGCTCTCCGTGAGAGGTGACGATACGAGACGGGCGGCAGTCGGGCCACCGCTGTCGGGGGCACCACCGTTACATTCCGGCATGGAAATCGGTAAGCGATAGTGGTATTTTATAACGATGTACCTTATTCCCTGCCGCCATCTCGTCGTCCGACGTAAGATCGGATTTCGATCCGGAAACTCCGGCTTTCGGCCGCCTACCGAACGTATAAATTCCCCGTTTGAGCGCCGAATACTGCCCAACACGGTTGAACTCGGATTGAGATCACTCGCAGATCTATTCCGGAAGCCGACGTTTCACACGGCCTCTCCCTTCATATCGACCGTAAAGCAGCGGTTTCTCGGTTCTCAGACCAGCGCTCCGGGTGAACGGTCAGCGTCCTTTATTCGCATTTGCTCCCCTTGATTCGATGATGCCCGGACGGGTATCGTGACGGATCGGTGGTAGCGCCGGCCGCCGGGACCACGGACGGAACGGACCGTCTCCGGCCGACGGCGTAATCGATCGCGACCCGTCCGAGTACACCCCCACAACCCATGAAATCCACACAACACGACTGGAAGCCCATGGAATCGTCGACAGCCGGTGCCCGCTGTCGAAACTGCGGGACGCACGTCACACAGCAGTTCGCTCGCGTCTTCGGTGACAACGGCGACATCGTCCATGGCTGTCCGTCCTGTACGACCTATCGGGAGATGCAGTCGGGCGGTCACCTCCCGGGCGACTGAACGTCGCCATCGCACTGTCGATTTCCAACGCTTCCACACCGGTTGACCACTTCGCTCCCCCTTTCCTGCCGACGCCACATGAGAGCGGCTGCTGCGGGATCCGCCCCCGCTTCCGCCCTCCGTTCTCGGCGGCGAACCTATTCGGCCACGGGAAAGATGCCCCTCTCGAGAGGTCTCTCTCGCTGACGACTGTATCCGCACCCTACGGAGACGGATGCGACACTCGTGCTCGCGGTTCGAACCGACCGATGGCGTAACCTGCAAAAGTTAAAGTTAGTGGTGAGTGAAGTGGGGATACATGGTCACTGGTGGTGGATTGCCCCTCGAAAACTCTCGTCCCTTCTCCCTAATCGATGTCAGTTCAAACGGACAGAACTGAGCCACTCGCGGAGAGTGAAGTGTTTCACATCCTCGGCAACGACAGACGGCGTGCCATCGTGCAGCTGCTCGCAGAAGAGGGTGGGCAGATCGACGTCTCCGACGTTGCAAGCGAGATCGCTGCCACCGAATCCGACACGACGCCCGTCCCGAACAACCTCTACAAGAGCGTCTACGTCTCCCTCCAGCAGACGCATCTCCCCCAGCTCGAGGAAGACGCCGTCATCGAGTACGACTCCGACGCGAAGACGATTCAATCCGGTCATCACTTCGAAGAGGTCCTCCAGTACGTCGACGGCCACACCGCCGATCACTCACAGGTCTTGCAACTCCATCTCGGACTCTGCATACTCGGCCTCGCCGTCATCGCGTTGGCCGGACTCGGCCTCCCGGTCGTCTCGAGCGTCGATCCCGTGCTCTCGAGCGTGCTCGTCTTCCTCGCCGTCGCCGCGAGCAGTCTCTATCGACTACTCGGCTGAGCCGTCGGACTGCCCCACGGCTCTCTCGTAACCGATAGAGGCCGCCCTGGGCACCGTAACTGCGTCCTTTCCCGAGAGCTGGTGGGGACTCTCGGAGCCGTGAATTAGTACCGAAGAAATCGATCATCAGTTGCGTTCAGTCGAAGCGCATCGCCGCCGTATCGACTGCGACGGCACGAAAAGACGCTCTGTCCGTGGGGGTCTCCTCGCTTAGGCCGTCAGGCCGTCGTCACTCTCGTTCGTCTCGTCGGTTTCGTTGAGGCCGTCTTCGGTCTCGTCGGTTTCGTTGAGACCGTCTTCGGTCTCGTTCGTGTCATCAGTCTCGTCCCCGATACCGTCCGATTCGGTATCGTCAGTGTCGGTATCGGTCTCCTCGGTCAGTTCGAGGACCGCGACCTCACCGGACTGATTGGCCAACACCATGTGAATGTACTGGCCGGCCTCGAGGCCGCTCGTGTCGACTTCGAACCCGACATCGGTACTCTCGTCGCCCTCGAGCGTCACGTCTTGTTCGGCGACGAGGTCACCGTCGATCCGGAACTGGATGTTATCGACACGCTCCTCGTCCTCCGGATTCTCGACCGTCGCCGTCACGGTGATGGTCTCACCGACCGTGGCGCTCTCGGGAGCCTCGAGATCACTGACGTTGAAGGCCCCGGCCGTCACTTCTTCGTCGACCGGTTCCTCGTCGGTCTCGTTATCGTCGACCAGCTCTTCGTCGGTTTCGTTGTCGTCGACCGGTTCTTCGTCGGTTTCGTTATCGTCGAATAGATCTTCGTCAGTTTCGTTGTCGTCGACCGGTGCTTCGTCGGTCTCGTTATCATCGACCAGCTCTTCGTCGGTTTCGTTGTCGTCGACCGGTGCTTCGTCAGTTTCGTTGTCGTCGAATAGATCTTCGTCAGTTTCGTTGTCGTCGACTGGCTCTTCGTCAGTCTCGTTGTCGTCGAATAGATCCTCGTCGGTTTCGTTATCGTCGACCGGCTCTTCGTCGGTCTCGTTATCGTCGAATAGATCTTCGTCGGTTTCGTTATCGTCGACCGGTGCTTCGTCGGTCTCGTTATCGACTGGCTCCTCGGTGATAGTATCGATCTCGTCCGGGAGTTCGTCGTCACTGATATTTTCACCCACGACGAGAACGTAAACGGCTGCGTTCTCGACGTTCAGGTTTTCGACAGTGAGGTTCTCTACCGTGACGAAGACCGGACGCTCATCGGCATCGATGGGCATCTGGTCCATCGGCTCTTCAGCAACGGGTTCCTCGTCAACCGGTTCTTCTACGACCGGTTCGTCGGTCTCGTTATCGACTGGCTCTTCGTCAACTGGCTCCTCTTCGACGGGGAGCTCGTCAGTCTCGTTGTCGACCGGTTCCTCGTCAACCGGTTCTTCTGCGACCGGTTCCTCGTCGGTCTCGTTATCGACCGGCTCTTCCGTCACCGGTTCTTCGTCGACGGGTAGTTCATCGGTTTCGTTGTCGTCGACCGGCTCTTCGTCGACGGGCGCTTCATCGTCCGCTCCGTCGACGGTGACCGCTGCATCGTCGGTCACCGGTTCGTTATCGGGCGTGAGGTACGGTCCATCGGCTGCCCCTTCGGTCTCGACGAAATCGTACGCCTCGTTATCGTTCGTGTCGCGATGCGGCATCGCGATCAGGGTCTCGTCTTCCTCGAGCGGCTCGTCGAGCGTGATCTCGACGTTCTCGTGCGTTCCCGCCTCGAGGTACGCCGAGGTACCGATGACGCTCTCGAAGACGTTGCCGACGAGGAGGCTACTGTCGTGAATCGTCACGAAGCCACCGCTCGCGAGCGTGGCGTTCTCGACGACGACCGTGTCGTCCTCGACCGCCTGGTCGGTAAACGTCACGTACGCGGCCTGTTGACCGTCGGATTCATTATCCGGTTCGATCTCGCCGTCGTCGGACTCGTTGTCCTGGAGTCCGGTCGCCGTGTCTGTACTATCCTCGTCCTGAGCTACTGATTCGTCCGTCGCTTCGGTGTCTGTTCCATCGTACTCGTCCTCGCTGACGTCGTCGCCCTGCTCGACGGTGTCACCGGTTGTCGCGGCTGTCACCATCGCCCCGCCAGAGCTAACGACCATCAGCGCGGTAAGTACGACGAGTAACTGTTTGCGTGCGTTCATGGTTGCCGTGAAGGCATCTATCCCGTCGTGGTTTCAGTGGATAAACCGGCGGAACCATTACGCTGAGAAATCGGATACTACGGCCCGACAGTGCCGTCTCCGAGTACGGAAAACAACGATTGCTGATAGGAACGACCGGCGCTCGTATCCCCGCTATCTCTCATCAGAATGGGCGAGACCACCGGCCCGCCGCCATCGGTTCCCCGCAGACGCTGGCGTCGACGCTAGTCGTCGTTCGCCTGTTCGGGTGACTTCGACGCCGTCGGTTCGTGACCCGGCAGACAGACCAGATTCTCCCGTCCGAGCCGTAGTTTCGTGATCTGGCCGTCCTCCTCGAGATCGGCGAGTAGCCGGCTGACCTTGGCTTTCGACCAGTCGACCGAGTCGACGATATTCGACTGCTTCATCCGTCCCCCGTTATCTCGGAGGAGTTGCTGAACCCGCTCTCGATCGGTCACGAACTCCTCGCGAGTCGGCTCGGGTTCGTTCGCGAGCGATGCCGGCTCCTCGTATCGGTTGCGAGCGACGAGTATCCCACCGAGCACTGCGAGCGCGACCATGCCGGCGAGGGCCGCGAGATGAGCGCTCCCGTCCAGTTGGAGCGGCCGGCCGAATCCCGGGAGGAATCCGGACCACGAACTCGCGGTGATCGTGGACGCGACCGCACCACTGCTCGACGACTCGTACGCGTCGCGAAGAGTGGAACCCCGTCGTCGACTGCTCATGGCTGTGAACGGTCTATCATCGCGTGATTCATGTCCTGTACCGTCGTGATCGGTCTACAAATTGTTTTTTATAATACATATTCTGTTAGCAGTTCACCGGTATATCACGACAACTGTGAGTTCAATGCGAACGACGGATCGCACCCCGCGGGCTGCTCCGGAGTCACAACTCCCCTCGGCGGTGGGATCAGTCCGTGGCGACTCGAGGGCACGCTAATGAAACACTCGCCTGTCATGGTATAGGGAGCCTTTGCTCGACAGACTGAATAAACGCAACCGGACGTTTGGAACGGCTAGCGCGGATTCAGCCCGGATTTAGCCGGTAAGAAAACGTTGGCCTGATTCTCTCTCGAGCGAACACGACCGACCGTACCGCCGATTCGGTGGCCTCTGCGTCGGGTTTCGCTCTCCTGTGCCAGTCCAATACGACGAGCGAACGCGATCGACGACTGTGAGAGTACCGGTCGAGTCGCCTCAGCTATACGACCCGCCGCCTCGGTTCGGCTCGAGCGGGGCCCCGGTCTCCGTCTCGGCCAGTTCCGGCCGGCCGCTGCCGACCAGTGACCGGATTCCGGACTCGAGGCCGACGTTGGCGTCGAACCCGAGATCGCGGCTCGCTTTCGACGTGTCCGCGCCGCTGTGTCTGATGTCGCCGGAGCGAGGGTCGCGGTGGGCGATCGTCGAGGCTGAGTCCGTGGCGTCGCGGACCGTCTCGGCGAGGTCCAGAATCGTCGTTCGCTGCCCCGTGCCGATGTTGTACGCTTCGCCGACCGCGTCGGTCGTCGCCGCCCGCAGGTTCGCCCGGACGACGTCGCTGACGTGGACGAAGTCGCGGCTCTGCTGGCCGTCGCCTTCGATCGTGATCGGCTCGCCCGCCCGCGCCTGCTCGAGGAACGTCGAGATTACCCCGCTGTAGGGCCCCTGCTGGCGCGGCCCGTAGACGTTGAAATACCGAAGCGCGACGGTCTCGAGCCCATACAGCTCCTCGTAGAGGCGGGCGTACTGGTCGAGCGCGAGCTTCTGGACGCCGTAGGGCGAGGTCGGGTTCGTCGGTGCCGTCTCCGGCACCGGCAACTCCTCGGGGTGGCCGTAGACGGCCGCGCTCGAGGCGACGACGACCCGCGCGTCCTCCTGACGGGCCTGCTCGAGGACTAATAGTCCCGCCTCGAGGTTCGTCCGATTGCTCTGGCGCGGGTCGTCGACGCTCTGGGTGACACTGACGAGCGCGGCGTGGTGGAAGATCACGTCGACGCCGCGGGCCGCCTCCTGGAGGGCTATCGGGTCGCGAACGTCGCCCTCGATGACCGTCACGTCGTCGGGGAGATAGTCGCGGTCACCGGTCGTGAAGTCGTCGAGCACTCTGACCTCGTTGTGAGGGACCAGGGCCTCGACGAGGTGGCTGCCGATGAAGCCCGCACCGCCGGTCACGAGGATCGTGCTGTCGCGTATCGCTGGCGAGTCCATTTCTGGACACGACCAGTTCCTCGCTGTTTAGTATCACACTCGTACCCTCGCCGCTCCGGTGCTCACTCGAGGAGAAGGCAGTGCCTACGGCTCCGACCGTCGGTGTCGATCGCGATAACGTATCAGTCAGAGCGCTCGTCGACTACGAGGGATGTCAATCGCGATCGGCCATTTCGCGTTCGGGGCGGCGATGACGACGCTGGTTGTCACGTATCTCGTTCCGACCGACCGGTATCCGCGGACGGTGATTCTGTTCGGCGGCGGGTGGGCGATGATTCCCGACTTCCACTGGGCCAGCCCGATCGCAGCGGAGCGACTGCGCGAACTCCATCGGACCTCCCCTGCAATGGATCTGTTCTGGCTGCACCGCACGTGGGACCGGATCGACCCGACCGATTCGAAGTCGATAGCTGCAGCGTTGCTCGCGTTTCTGATCGTCGCGACGGCGCTCGCGGAACGTCGCGACTATCGCGCTCCGGCGGCAGTCAGAACTGCGTATCAGGACCGGCTGGATTCCGACTCGATGGACTGATTTCACCTGACTTCTAGTAGATATAAGGATAGACAAGTCAACGGATAGAACGGAAGCCGGTCTCTAGAACGGGACGATTCGCAAACGTCCCGGGTGCTGGGGACACCCGAGACTTGGCTTCCAAACACGACCCGTTTGCAAGCCATGATTGCGTACATTCTAGCGAGATATAAACGTCCCGCACGGCGACAGAATCGCCCGACGCGACTAGCCTCGAGTCCGATACGGACGGCGAGTGGTGATCGAGATGTGTAGCGACCGTGAGGCGAGCGACGGCGACGAACCGTCCTCGCTCCCCGCCTGCCCGCGCTGTGGTGACCCGGTCCTGGTCTCCGTTGCCACCGGCCCGCATACCGGGACCGTCGGCCCCTGTGGCTGTTCGGTCCCGCCAGGTCTGCTCGCAGATCTGCGTGAGGACTAACCGAGGGTCGCGTTCGAACCCTCGGCGGCCACCCGGTCGGTCGGCGCTGTGATCGGAACCACCACCACACTACCGTCGCCGTCGACAGTGACTCTCGGGCGACCGGTCCGCAAGCGGGGGCTCGAGCGTCGATTTCTCGTAATCGCGTGGTCCTCGAATCGGCGCGGAGACGAGCCGTTTGGGGAAGCTATATGCGCCGCCCTCGGCAACTCCACGGCAATGACTGTGGATCTCGTCGTGCGCAACTGTACCGTCGTCACGCCCGCGGGGCGGACGCCCGACGCGGGCGTCGCCGTCGAGGACGGCACCATCGTCGCCGTCGGTCGGAGCGACCGGCTTCCCGAGGCGGACCGCGTCCTCGACGCCGAAGGGAACGTCCTGGTGCCGGGTATCGTCGACTGTCACATCCACAACCGCGAACCCGGCCTCGAGTACAAGGAAGACTGGGAGTCCGCGACGCGAGCGGCCGCCGCCGGTGGCGTGACGACCGTCGTCGGGATGCCCAACACGGATCCGGTCATCGACCGTCCCGAGCACCTCGACCTCAAGTTCGAACGCGGCGAGGCGTCGGCCCACGTCGACTTCCAGAGCTACGCCGTCGTCACGTCGGAGAACCTCGAGCTGATTCCCGAGATCGACGAGACCGGCCCGCTCGGGTTCAAGATCTTCCTGGGGTCGACGGTCGGCGACGTCCCGCCGCCGAACGACGGCGAGATCATCGAGGCGATGGAGCACATCCGCGAGACGGGCAAGCGCTTGGGATTCCACGAGGAGAACGGCGAGATAATCGACCACTACACGGAGCAGTTCCAGGCAGAGGGGAGAAACGAGCCGATCGACCACTCCCACTCGCGACCCGTGATCGCGGAGCAGGAGGCCGTCGAGCGGATGATTACCTTCGCCGAAGAGACGGGCGCGAAGATCCACATGTTCCACGTTTCGTCTGGCTCGGCCGCCGAGGCCGTCGCCCGCGGCAAGGACCGCGGCGTCGACGTCACCGCCGAGACGACCCCCCACTACCTCTGGTTCACCGAGGACGTCATGCGCGAGAAGGGCAACGTCGCGCGCGTCCAGCCGCCGATTCGGAACGCCGAGGAGCGCGACCGACTCTGGGAGACCGGCATCGACGACGGCGCGATCGACTGTATCGCCACCGACCACGCCCCCCACACGCCCGAGGAGAAGATGGTCGACGACCCATTCGGCAACACCTGGGACGCCATTTCGGGGTTCGTCGGCCTCGAGACCGAGGTCCCGGCCATGCTCAGCTTCGTAAATCAGGGGCGGTTCACGCTCGAGGAGTGGGTCCGCCGCCACTCGGCGCGGCCGGCGCAGGTCTGGGGGATGTACCCACAGAAGGGGTCGCTGCAGGTCGGTACCGACGCCGACTTCACCGTCGTCGATCCGGCCCTCGAGTGGACGCTCGAGGACCGAACGGAACTGCACTCGAAAAACTGCGTGACGCCGTTCGAGGGCGAGTCCTTCACCGGGAAAGCGGTCGCGACGGTCGTTCGCGGCGAGGTCGTGGCCGAGGACGGGACGGTCGTCGGCGAGTCTGGATACGGGACGCGCGTCGACATCGACTGAGGCCCGCTCCGGGGTCGCGCGATCGACAGCAATCGATCGCGGGGACGGTCGCCGTTTCCGATCACGGATCGTTTCTCTCAGCTCACTTCGATGGTTTTCAGTTCGTGAAAGTCGCGGTCGGTTTATATTCGGGTGCCATCCGTCTGCTCTCGATGAGGACCGCTCGCCATGACTGACGCAGCCTCCGAACCGAACGAGCGAGACGAATCGGACGAGACGACCGAGACGGACAAGACCGAGCGACTCAGATCGGTGTTCCTCTCCGTCACCGACGGTGACGCCGAACCGGTCGTCGAATCACAGCACGAAGACTCCCGCACGCGGGAAATCCGCGAGGACCGAAGCGACGAGGTCGTCGGCCCCGCGGAACACCACGGACTCGACGACGCGATCGACGACCCGGAACCCGTCTGATCGATCCCGCCCGACCCTGTGACGGTCCCTCGATGGATCTCACTGTCTCGAGTCCGTCGGTACCGGGCCGACGGTCGCGTTCTCCTGTGAAACTATGTATAATGGTAGTAAAAACTCAAGTACAGTAAACGTGAACAGATATGACGCGTCTGGTGTCCGCCGCTCAGTTTGCGATCGACGCGACCGGTCTGCGGAAACGGTTCGGGAACACGGTCGCCGTCGACCAGAGAACGGTCTACGGGTTTCTCGGCCCGAACGGGACGGGACAGGGAAGACGACCACGATGCGCAGTCACTCGAGGTCCGCACCCACAGCGTCTTCGACCGACGAAAACCCGTCGCGCTCGAGCAGCGCCACCAGCCCCCGATTGATCCGCGTCGCGGTCGACGGCCCCTCGTAGACGAACCCGGTGTACAACTGGACGAGCGAGGCACCGGCGCGGATCTTCGCGTAGGCGCTCTCGGCGGAGTCGACGCCGCCGACGCCGATGATCGGCAGCTCGCCGTCAGTGTACTCCGCGAGCGAACGGATGACGGCCGTCGAGCGATCCGCGAGCGGCTTCCCGCTGAGTCCGCCCCACTCCTCCTGGCGGGGCGACGCGAGGCCGTCGCGGCTCGTCGAGGTGTTCGTCGCGACGATCCCGTCGAGGTCGAACTCGCGGACGATGTCAACGAGATCGAAGACGGACTCCTCGGGCTCGTCGGGGCCGATCTTGACCAGGATCGGCACGTTCCGGTCGTTTTCCGCCTCGAGCGTCTCGAAGATTGCCCGCAGGTGCTCGGGCGATCCCTCGTCGAACTCGTCGGGCGTGTTCGGACAGGAGACGTTCACGACGACGTAGTCGGCGAAGGGCGAGAGCCGATCGAAGACGCGGCGGTAGTCCTCGATCGCCTCCCGTTCGGTCGAGGAGTTCATCTTTCCGATGTTCACGCCGAGCGGGAACCGCGGCGTCCCGTCGTCCTCGAGGCGCGATTTGACGCGTTCCATCCCCTGGCCGTTGAACCCCATTCGGTTGACCATCGCCTCGTCCTCGCGCAGGCGGAAGAGCCTGGGCCGGTCGTTCCCCTCCTGAGGATAGGGCGTGACGGTCCCGATCTCGACGAAGCCGAAGCCGAGCGCCTCGAGGGCGTGGGTCACTTCGGCGTTCTTGTCGAAGCCGGCGGCGATACCGACCGGGTTCGGAAACGTCGTGTCGAACAGATCGACTTCCAGGGCGGGATCCTCGTACCCGTAGGCGTAGGACAGCGCCGTCCGCGTCGCCCGGGTCGACTGCGCCGCCCGGAGCGTCCGTTTGCCCAGGTCGTGGGCCGTCTCGGCCGGCAGTTTGAACGCGAGGGGGCGAACCCGCGAATACAGCGTCATTGTCGGGACGTGGGGGCGGCCGACAGGTAAACGTCTCGAAGCGCTCGAGGCGGGGACCGAGCAGACACTTCGGGAGCGGTAGCTCAGAGCGACTCCAGGACGTCGCCCACGTCCGAGACGGTGCGCAGGTCGTCGAGTGCCGCCAGCGCGTCGTCGACCGCGACCGAACCCGGCGCGCGCTCGGCGCACATTCGGAACTTCTCGCGCAGTTCCTCGTCGGAGAGGGGATCGTCGTGCGTTCCCGGCGGCCGTTCTCGCGTGCGCTCGTCCGTCTCGCCGTCGCGGGTCGTCACCGCGACGCGGGCGGCGTTGGAATCGTACGGCAGGTCCTCGTCGACGGTCAGCGAGACCCGTTCGCGGACGGTCTGGACCGCCGACTCGTCGATCGCCTCCTCGTCGAAGGCGGCGAGTCCGACCCGACGACGGGCGATCGCGCTCCCGATCAGGTACGGCATCGAGAACTTCGCCTCGAGCCCCGTGTCGGGGTCGTCGTGGGCGAGCGCGTCGGCCGCGCCCCGGGACGCGGTCACGACCACGTCGTCGATCTCGTCGGCCCCGAGATCGCACTCCTCGGCGAGTCCGATCGCGGCGTAGATCGCAGCGTGGGTGTAGTAACAGCACGGATACTTCTTGACGTCGATACCGTCCTCGAGCAGCGCCCACCGCTCGCCGAGGTCGGGGAGTCGCTCGAGATCCGGCTCGCCGTCGCCCCGATAGAGGTCGAAGAAGCCACGGTCGCCGTCGATCGCTCGCGAATCTGCGGTCGCGCCCTCGGCGGCGAGCAGGGCCGCGGTCGTCCCCGAGCGGGCGGCCTGGCCCGCGTGGATCGGCTTGGTCGTCGTCCCGAAGTTACGCTTGAGACCGGCCGGCATCGAGGCGGCGATCGAGAGCGTGCGTTCGGGCGAGAGTCCGAGCAGGTTCGCGACGGCCGCCGCAGCGCCGAAGAGGCCGATCGTCGCGGTGGCGTGCCAGCCGCCCTCGTAGTGGCCGGGACTGATCGGTCTCGAGAGGTAGTTCTGCGCTTCGAAACCGGCGACGAATGCGGTCAGCAGCTCTCGTCCCGTCGCGCCCTCCCGTTCGCCGACGGCGAGCAGCGGCGCGACCATGGGGACGCTCGGGTGGCCGTCCATCGCCGCCAGCGCGACGTCGTCGAAGTCCAGCGCGTGACCGGCGGTCGCGTTCGCGAAGACGGCGTCGGACAGCGGTGCCCGTTCGTCCCGGCCGAGGATCGTCGTCTCTCCGATTCCGGTGTCGACGGTCGCAGTCGCGATTTCGCCCCCGTCAGCGCCCGCTCCCGCGAGCGTCACGCCGACGGTATCGAGGATCGCGCGTTCGGCCAGCCGATGCGCGTCGTCGGGAACGTCGTCGTCCGAGAGCGAACTCACGAACGCCGCGAGATCGGCGGTAACGCCGCTTGTGTCTGTCATAGCTGTTCGTCTACCGAGGAGCGTTATAATCGTGGTCCCCGTCTCTCGGTGCCCGCCCTCGCGGCAGTGAGTCTCGCTCGAGGCCGCGTCGAAATTCCGCCCGAGGCTCCGATCGGCGGCCCGGCTCGGAACGGACATTGGAACGACAAATGCTAGTAATATCCAGATTAAAAAGACAAATGTCTAGTTCTAGAACGATAAGTACAATAAATATGCACAAAGTATTTGCCGGGCGGATCGACAGAATTCATTCGAAGTAACGAATGTCTGTCTTCGATGAACTCCTCGACAAAATCGGGATCGGTCGCGAATCGACCGAGCGAACGGCCGTCCACTACGAGTGCCGCCGGTGTGGAACGACGCTCTCGAGACGGGATCGCGCGTGCCCGTCGTGCGGTTCGGAAGAGGTCGCAGCCATCCCGCTGTAACGCACCCCGCCCCGAACGACGTCTCTCGCGGCCGGCGGCGCGAATCGCTCGGGTATCGCGCTCGCCGATTCAGATCACGTCGGACTCGCGCAATGCTTCGCGCTCCTCGCTCGAGTAGCCCAGCGCCTCGAGCACGTCGTCGGTGTGTTCGCCCAGGTCCGGCATCGGCTCGGCGGCGAACTCGAGCTCGCTGGCGTCGATCGGGGTATCGACGTAGGGCACCGGACCCGCCTCGGTCTCGAGTTCCTTCACGAGGTCTAAGTGCTCGGTCTGGGGGTGATCGAGCACCTCGTCGAGCCGGTTGACGTCCCCCCACGGAATGCCGGCTTCGGTCAAGCGGTCGGCCCAGTAGTCGCGCGGTTTTTGGGCGATGAGATCCTCGAGCATCGGCTCGAGCGTCTCGCGGTTTTCGACGCGCTTTTCGTTCGTCTCGAAGCGCTCGTCCGCGAGGAGGTCGGGTCGCTCGAGGACGGCCTCGCAGAGCAGTTCCCAGTGGGCCTCGCTGAGGACGGCGAAGTTGACGTACCGATCGTCGGCCGTCTCGTGGGGCCCGTAGGGGGTCAGCAGGTGGTGGCGCATCCCGATTCGCTCGGGGAGTTCGTCGTTGTGCCAGTACTTCTGGGGGAAGTAGCCGAGCCACGAGAGCATCCCGCCGAACATCGTGACGTCGAGGTCCTGGCCCTCGCCGGTCCGCTCGCGGTGGAAGAGCGCGAGCAGCGCGGAGATCGTGCCGTAGGTCGCCGCGTTGATGTCGCAGACGCTCAGCGGGATCTTCGCCGGCGCGTCCGGCGAGCCGTTCATCAGGATCAGGCCGGTCTCGCCTTGCATGACCATATCGTAGGCCTTCCGGTCGCTGTAGGGACCCGTCCGGCCGTAGCCCGAGATGTTCAGGTAGATGACATCGTCGTTGCTCTCGGCGACGTCCTCGTAGCCGACGCCGAGCCGTTCGACCACGCCCGGCGAGTAGTTCTGGACGACGATATCCGCCTCCTCGGCCAGTTCGTGAAAGATTTCGAGCCCCTCGTCGGATTTGAGGTTCAACTCGATGCTCAGCTTGTTGCGGTCGACCCAGACGTGGGCCGAGGAGTCGCCGTCCACCACCGAGTCCCAGTGGCGGTTGACGTCGCCCACGTCGGGGCGCTCGACCTTGATCACCTCCGCGCCGAAGTCGCCTAGCATCCGGGTGCAAAGCGGCGCGCTGATTCCGCTCTCGAGGCTCAGGACCGTGATATCGTCGAGCGCGAGCATTACAGATCCTCCGGCTGCGTGCCGATTCCCTCGAGCCAGCCCGGCGGCTTCGCCGCCGAGGGCTCCGCGTGCTCGCGTTTCAACACCATGGGCGTGCGCTCTAAGCTGAGTACGAGATCGCCGTGCTGATTGTACGCCCGGAGTTCGGTCTCGACGATGCCGACGTGATCGCGGGACTCGAGTTCCCGCTTGCTCAAGACCTCGCTCTCGGCGAAGATGGTGTCCCCGTGGAAGACCGGCTCGTGGTGGCGGATGTCGTCGTAGCCGAGGTTCGCCGTCGCGTTCACGGAGACGTCGATGACGCTCATCCCGACGGCCAGGGCGATGACGAAGGTGCCGTCGACGAGGCGCTCGCCGAACTCCGTCTCCGCGGCGTAGGCCTCGTTGAAGTGCATCGGGTTGAGGTTCATCGTCACGTTCGTCATCCAGACGTTGTCCGTCTCGGTGACGGTCCGGCCGAAGGGATGTTTGTAGACGTCGCCGACCGCGAAGTCCTCGTAGTAGCGGCCGTGCCAGCCTTCGACGAGCCGTTTATCGGTCGATTCCGCCGTTTCGTCGGTATCGGTATCGTCTGTCATTGGTATGGGTCGTGATCGGTCTCGCGGTCCGGTGTCGGTACTCAGTACGAACGGGGGAGTCCGAGGACGTTCTCGCCGATGTAGTTCAGGGCGAGTTCCTGCGTGATCGGTACCAGCCGAGTCAGTCGGGCCTCGCGGAAGTAGCGCTCGACGTCGTACTCCGTCGCGATGCCGAACCCGCCGTGGGTCTGGACCGCGGCGTCGGCCGCCTCGTAGGCCGCGTCGGCCGCGAGGAACTTCGCCGCGTTCGCGTACGCGCCGAGGTCCACGTCCTCGTCGGATGCCGCTCGGTCGGCCGCGTTGTACGTCAACTGCTTCGCCGCCTGGAGCCGCGCGTAGGCCTCCGCTAGCGGGTGCTGGATCGCCTGATTCGATCCGATCGCGCGGTCGAACACCTCGCGATCGTTCGCGTAATCGACCGCCCGCTCGAGCGCCAGCCGTCCCAGCCCGATGCACTCGGCGGCGATGACGAGCCGTTCCTCGTTTAACCCGTCCAGCACCTGATAGAACCCCTCGCCCTCGACGCCGATCAGATTCTCCGCGGGCACGCGCAGGTCGTCGAACCAGAGTTCGAACGAGTGGACGAAGTCGCTCGCCGATTTGGGGATCGCCTCCATCTCGAGTGCGCCCTGCTCGTGGGCGTCCGCGAGATCGACGAGGAACATCGAGATGCCGTGCGTTCGCTTCTCGACGTCCTCGAGCGGCGTCGTGCGCGCGACGAGGACGATGTAGTCCGAGACGTCGACGCGGGAGGTCCAGATCTTCTGGCCGTTGATCACGTACTCATCGTTCTCCTTCTCCGCGCGCGTCTCGATCGCCGTCGAGTTCGATCCGGCGTTGGGCTCGGTGAGGCCGAACGCCTGAATCGATTCGTCGCCGGCCGCGACGTCGGGAAGCAGGTCCCGCTTGATGTCCTCGCTCGCGTACTCGACGATCGGCACGGAGTTGTAGACGCCGCCGTGGACCGCCTGCGCGGCGCTGAATCCGCCGCCGTTCGCCGCGATCTCCTCCATCATAACGACCGTTTCCCGAGTTCCCATTCCCGCGCCGCCGTACTCTTCGGGGAGGAGGATCCCCATCCAGCCGTGGTCGGCCAGCGCGTCGACGAACTCGCGGGGGTACTCCCCGGCGTCGGCTCGCTCGCGCCAGTACTCGCGGTCGAAGTCCGAACAGATGTCGTGGATGCTCGAACGGACGAGCTGCTGGCTCTCGGTCAGCTCGACCGCGTCGCGCAGGAGTCGGGCCATCGGGTTATCCTCATTTAGTCGGGAGAAAAACGTTGCGCCGCCACCCCTCGATTTCCGGCACTTCAGACCTGTTATCTACGCTTCAAATCGATCTCGCACCCGCTCTCGGAGCGCCGTCTTTCGGACCTTCTCTCCGTTCGGTCCCGCCGTCGTCGGGAACGCCTCGACGAACTCGAACGCCTCGGGGACCTTGTAGTCGGCCACGCGGGATTCGAGGAACGTCTCGAGGGCGGCAGCGGTCGGCTCGTCGCCGTCGGACGCGGCGGGAACGACGAATGCGACCGGCACCTCGCCGTGGCGCGGATGCGGCGCGCCGACGACCTCGCACGATCGCACGTCGGGATGGTCCTCGATCGCGGTCTGGATCTCGGGCGGCGCGACGAGAAAGCCGCGTACTCGGAGCGCGTCGTCGAGCCGCGAGCGATAGGAGACGTAGCCGTCCGCATCGATTTCGGCGAGATCGCCGGTGTAGAACCATCTTCCGGAAGACGAGTCTTCCGACTCCCCGGTCGCTTCGCTCCCGGGGACCTCATCGTCGAAGGCCTCGGCGGTCGCCTCGGGCTTCCCGAGGTAGCCGTCCGCGAGGAGATAGCCCCGAATAGCGAGTTCCCCCTCCTCGCCGGTCGGCAGTTCCTCGCGCGTCTCGGGATCGACGATTTTCGCCTCGATATCCGGATGGATCGGCGGCCCGCCGACCCGTTTTCGTCGCTCGGCGGGATCGGCCGGATCGCCGACGAAGATCTGACTATTGGCCTCCGAGAGACCGTAGGGCTGGACCACAGGAAACCCGAACGTCGACTCGATGCGCTCGAACAGGGCCTCGTCGAACCCCTTGCTGATGAAGCCGACGACCCCCTTGTCGACCGTCTCGACGCGCGACGCGTCGAACGCGTCGTGCTCGAGCATCCGTTCGAACATCACGCCGAGGCCGGTGAGATAGGTCGCGTCGTACTCGTCGACCAGCCGGATCGTCTCGCCGGGATCGAAGTGGGTCTGCGCGACGAGCGTTCCGCCCGTCGCGAGGACGCTGAAGAGCGTATTGTACCCCCAGATACCACAAAACGGCAGCGTCGCGACGCCGACGTCGTCCTCGGTCACGCCGAGGTGATCCGCCACGTGGGCGGAATGGTTCAACAGCGACCGACTCGACTGGAGACACCCCTTCGGATCGCTCGTCGTCCCGCTCGTGTAGAAGATCGCCGCCGGTGCCTCGGGGTCGGTCGCCGGCTCGAAGCCGTCCCCTACCCGTGACCGCCCCGTTTCCAGAACGTCGTCGTAGCCCCGAAGCGCCGGCAGGTCCGTCGACGGCTCGAGGCTCACGACCGCCTCGAGGTCCGGAACCGAGTCGGGATCGAACTCGTCGGGCGACTGCGCCTCGAGTTCGGGAACGGCCGTCGACAGCATTTCGTGGTAGTCCCGCCCGAGCAGTTCGTCTTCCGTGACGAGGACGCTCGCGCCCGAGTCCGCGAGCATATACTCGAGTTCGTGCGTCCGATAGCGGGTGTTGACGGCGACCATCGACGCGCCGAGGTACGAGGTCGCGAGCTGGCAGGCAATCCACTCGGGGCGGTTACCGAGCCAGACCGCGACGACGTCGCCGTCCGAGACGCCGAGGTCGGCGAGGCCGCGGGCGAGCGCACGACTCTCCGCGAGCAGGTCTCCGTACGTCCACGTCGCTCCGTCGAAGACGACGGCTCGACGGTCGGAGCGGGCCGCCGCGACCGCTGTGATCCCCTCGTAGATGGTCTCGTCTGGCCACGCGAGCATTCGTAACAGGTGTGGTATCGAAGACCACGGATAAAACGGTTGTGCGCCCACGGACCGTCGATCCGGTGCCCGTCGGCCGTCGTGCTCGCTCAGCTTTCGTCGCGGATCCGCTCTGCATCCGGACCGAACGCCGACTCGAGCAACTCGGGGACGGTCTCGGGTGTCACGTCCGAGTACCAGGTGTTTCGCGGCTGGATCGAAATCGCGGTGCCGCCCTCGCTGCACAGCCCGAGACACGAGGTCTCGCTGACCGAAACGGCCGTCCAGAAAGCGTCGCGCTCCCGTAACCAGTCTTTGACCGCCGCGACTGTCTCCTCGGCACCGACCGCGCCACAGCTCGCGTACTCGCCGTCGCGGTCGTTGGTACAGACGAAGACGTGCGCGTCGAGGCGCTCGCGGTGCTCTTCGGTCCGATCCTTCATGGGCTAGTGAGGAGGTCGTCGCGGCGCTCGGCGGCCGATCGGACGCCGGCTCGCGTCTGGAGCCAGCCGAAACAGCCGGCGACGAGCGTCCAGAGCGCGGCCTGACTCAGCACGGTCAGTCCGCGGAACGCGGTCACGAGATCGGCCGGCATCGCGCCGACCTCGACGATCATCGGTGCCGCGACCGCGGTGATCGCGACGAGGACGGCGATCGGGACTGCCGCTGTGACTACTCCGAGCGGACGGCTTCGAGCCGAGACGCGCCCGTAGCCGTAGATCGACGCGCCGGCGGTGATCGCGCCGACGGCCATCATGCCCGCGTAGATCGCGCTCCGGAGCGTGGGATCGAACGCCTGTTCGGCGCCCGGCGTCGCCGGCGGCAACACTAGCCACGGCGCGACCGAGACGGTGAGGAAGCCGGCCCCGGCCAGCACGTAGGGCTTGACCCGCCCGCGACCGGGCAGCGCCGGCTCGAGGAAGTAGAACGCGAGCGCGAAGGCTCCGCCGAGTAGAATCCCCCAGAGGACGCCGCTACCGACGCTCACGGCGGCGGTCGTCGCCTCGCTGACCGCGTGAGCGTGTTCGCCGGCGGCGTGTGCGTGCTCACCGGCCTCGTGGGCGTGTTCGCCGGCGTGAGAGTGGCCGCCGTGCTCGCCACCCTCGGCGAGCGTCTCCATGTAGCCGATCAGCGGGTTCGCGACGAGCGCCATATAGGCGCCGTATGCGATTCCCGCGACCGCCCCGGCGAGCACGCCCCGCTCGAGGTAGTCGACGAGCATCAGTGACAGATGACGCCGGCCGCGTGCCGGAAGTTGTGCATCGAGTCGTGCGCCAGCGGCTCCTGGAGGAACAGCAGCGCGAACGTCAGCGCCGCGACGAACGCGAAGACGGCCAGCAACTGGCCGGTTGTGAGGTCGTCGCGCGCGGTCCCGATTCGATCGTGAACGGTTTCAGTCGTCGTCATGCAAGTCAGTTTTCTCTACTGAAAGTCCGATTGTAAAACTACCGATCGTCAAGCGGCAGTCGCAGGTCTCGTTCGCGCTGACCGTTCGGTCGGGACGGGACCTGAAAACGACGAATGATCGGACCGAATCCGTCGGATCGGATGACTGCTGGCGCATAACGAAATCGTTTTCCTACGGCTACCGCTTGGTTCGACTAACAACCAGAGTCATGAGTGTCCAACGACGGTCGTCAGGAGGGAGACGCCGTGGCGGTTGAACGCCTGCTCGTCCCGCTGTCGGACACGGTGACCGTCCGGCAGACGGTCGGCTACGCCGTCCAGTCCGGACTCGAGGCGACCGATACCCTCGAACTACACCTCGTCGTCGCGATGCCCTACGACGCCGACGTGCCCGAGAGCGAGCAGTACAGCGAGGACGCCGAGGGGCTGCTCTCGCGGGCGCGAAACTGGGTCGAGGAGGACGCCGGCGGTGCCGACGTGACGATCGAGACGGCGACGCTCGGTGTCGACGAGTACCTTTTCGGTCCCCGCGACTACGCCGAAATCTTCGACGCCTACGCCGACGAGCACGGGATCGACCGGGTCGTCCTCGATCCGGAGTACCAACCCGGCGTCACCGCACAGATGCTCCAGCCGCTCGAGCGCGAACTCGCCCGCATCGGGCTGGCCTACGACGAGGCGCCCGTCGAGCGACCGGCCCGACGCGGCCGTCTGGCCGGCGGGTCGGAGGACTTCGATCGCCTGTTCGCGACCTTCCTGCTCTCCTATGGCTTCTATCTCGTCCTCGGGGATCCGACCTACTGGTTCGATCTCCTCACCGGCGCGGCGGTCGCCGGCATCGTCGCCGTCTCGCTCGCACGGGTGACGTTTACCGTGCCGCTCGATCGCGTTCAGTCGCCGATCCGAGTCGTCCGATTCGTCATCTACATCCCGTATCTGCTCTGGGAGATCGTCAAGGCCAACATCGCGGTTTCGGCCGTGATCCTGCGGCCGTCGATGCCGATCGAGCCCACGCTGACGCGAGTCAACTCCCGCGTCCGGAGCGGCCTACCGCTGACCGCGCTGGCCAACAGCATCACGCTCACGCCGGGAACGCTAACGGTTCGAGCCAACAACCAGCAGCTGCTCGTTCACACGTTGATCCCGGGGGCCCGCGACGACCTCTTCGACGGCGGCTTAGAGCGGGCGATCCGCTTCGTCTTCTACGGCCGCGACTCGGCAGCGATCGCCTCGCCGCGCGAACGCGACGACGCCGAAATCGTCGGAGGTGACGAACTGTGACGCCGTCCTCGCTCGAGGACGTCTTTCTCGTCGCGGCGGCGCTGTTCGTCGTCCTCGCGATCGCGATGTTCTATCGCGCCGTTGTCGGGCCGACGACGCAGGACCGGCTGCTGGCGGTCAACGTACTGGGGACCAACACGGTCGTCATCCTCGCCCTGTTAGCTGCGGGGCTCGATCAGGCGTGGTTCCTCGACGTGGCGCTCATCTACGCCCTGCTGAACTTCCTGATGTCGATCGCCATCTCGAAGTTCACCGTCGAACGGGGTGGTGTGCTGTGATCGAACCGATCCCGCTGCAGACGACGCTCGAGACGGTCCGGTTCTGGGCGATCGTCGTCATGCTGGGACTCGGCGTGTTCTTCACGCTCGTCTCGACGGTCGGCGTTATCCGCCTCCCGGACATCTACGCGCGAGCACACACCGCGTCCCAGACGGACACGCTCGGGGCGGGCTTCGCACTCGCCGGCGTCGCCCTGGCCTTCGGCTGGCAGCACGCGGCGGTCTACACCGTCTTACTGCTGTTCTTCGTGTTCATCACGAATCCGACGGCCGCCCACGCGATCGCGCGCTCCGCCGCGGAGACGGGCGTCGAACCCGTGCTCGCCGAGGAGGGGCCGGAGACGGACGAAACCGACATCCCCGCCGAAACGGACGGTGAGACGCGATGAGTCTGTTCGCCTATACCCTCGTGGCGTTCGTCCTCGCGACGGCCGTCGCGACGACGCTGTTCCGGGACATCCTGTCGGTGATCATCGTCTTCGGAGCCTACAGCCTCGGGATGGCGATCCTCTACACGTTCCTGCTGGCTCCCGACGTGGCGATGACCGAGGCCGCGATCGGTGCCGGCGTCACGACGCTCCTACTGTTGCTGACGATCGCGCGCACGACGCGGCCCTCGACCGACCGGCTCAGGGAGCGAATCCACCTCCCGGCGGTCGTCGTCGTCGGTGCGTTCGTGCTCCTGCTCTGTACCGCCGTCCTGCCCGAGATGTACGCAGTCGGCGGCACGGAGACGCCGGTCTGGTCGAACCCTGACGTGACCCAGCACTACATCACGCAGACGTACGAGCAAACAAAGGTCGAGAACGCTGTTACGTCCGTACTCGCCGCATACCGTGGGTTCGACACCTTCGGCGAGGCGGTCGTCGTCTTCGCCGCCGGCGTCTCGACCCTGCTCGTCCTGAAACGCGAGGTGTTCGCCTAATGTCCGGATCTGTCGACGATACCTACACCGAGAGTCAGGTGATCATGACCGCCGTCAAGATCATCGCACCGTTTACGCTCACGTACGGGCTGTTCATGACCTTCCACGGGGGCGACGCCCCCGGTGGCGGCTTCCAGGGGGGGACCATCGTCGGCGTCACCGTCCTCATGCTCGCCTTCGCGTTCGGCATCGAACCGACCCGGCGATGGCTCAGGAACTCCTTCCTCGTCGGCATCGTCACCGGCGGCGTCGTCATCTTCGGGGCCATCGGCCTCGGGATGATCGCGCTGGGGGGAAAATTCCTCGAGTTCGATCAGCTCTACGAGGTCCTCCACGTCAAACAGAAGTGGGGGCTCGAGGCCGTCGAGATCGGCGGTATCTCGCTGATCGTCTCGGGAGTCATCATCAGCCTCTTCTTCACGATGGCCGCGGGCTTTACGCCCGAGCGGCCGAGCGGGACCGGCGGTGTCAGCGGAACCGACAGCGCCGCCGAGGCTCCCGGCTCGCCCGATGCGGAGGTGAGCGACGATGATTGATCTCCTGACGAGCCACTACACGTACGTGCTCACCTTCGTCCTGCTGGGACTCGGGATCTACATGGTGATCGCCAGCGAGAACCTCGTGAAGAAGCTGATCGGGGTGAACCTCTTCCAGACGGCCATCTTCCTGTTCTTCGTCTCGATGGCCTACATCGACGCCGACGGCGCGTCGGCGCCGATCGTCCCCCACCACGGCGAGCCTGGGGAGGTCATGGTCGCGAGCCCGCTGCCTCAGGTCATCGTGCTGACCGCCATCGTCGTCGGCATCGCACTGACGGCCGTCGGACTGGCGCTGATCATCCGCATCTACGCGGAGTACGGGACGCTCCGCGAGGACACCCTTAGGGAGGTGCGTGCCGATGAGTAACGTCGATCTGATCCTGCCGTTGCTGATCGTCACCCCGATCCTCGCCGCGACGCTCCCGATCGCGCTGGGTCTCTGGTTCGACCGAACGGGCTGGTCCGTCACCGCGCTCACGACGCTCGGCCTGTTCGGTGCGGCCAGCTATCTCGCCGCCGAGGTCTACGCCGGCGGCGAGGCCGTAACCCACGAACTCGGCGGCTACCCCCGCACGTACGGCATCCAGCTCGTTTCCGATCAGTTCTCGATGCTGATCGTCCTGCTCGTGACTGCCGTCGCCCTCGGTGTCCTCGCGTACACGCGACAGGGCGGTCCGCGCGGGAACACGTTCTACACCGCCTACCTCCTGCTGGTCGGCGGCCTGCTCGGCATCTCGCTGACCGGCGACGTCTTCAACCTGTTCGTCTTCCTCGAGATCACGAGCCTCGCGACATACGCACTGGTCGCCAGTGGCGACGGC
The DNA here is from genome assembly GCF_020515625.1 of Natrinema amylolyticum. Classification (NCBI taxonomy): domain Archaea; kingdom Methanobacteriati; phylum Methanobacteriota; class Halobacteria; order Halobacteriales; family Natrialbaceae; genus Natrinema; species Natrinema amylolyticum. Next base: position 738,749 of record NZ_JAIWPJ010000001.1, on the reverse strand, counting down.
CCGGAGGCAGCGGTCGCCTCCCTGAAGTACCTGATCCTGGGGACCGTCGCCGCGTCGATGTATCTGATCGGCGTCGCGTTCGTCTTCATGGCGACCGGGACGCTCAACATGGTCGAGCTTTCGACGGCGATTCCGGCGGCGGAGGCCCAGACGCTGATCCGCGCCGGCTTCGCGTTCATCGTCGTCGGCTTCGCCGTCAAGGTCGCCCAGTGGCCCCTGCACACCTGGCAGCCGAGCGCCTACCAGCAGGCCCCCGACGGGGTGACGCCGCTGATCGCGGCGCTGGTTTCGACCGCCTCCGCGTACGCCTTTGGCCGGCTGATCGTCACCGTCTTCGAGGTCGAGTATCTCGCCGCGATGCCGAACGCGGCCGCCATCGTCCTCACCGTCGGCTGCGTGAGCGTCCTCGCCGGCACGGTCCTCGCCGTGATCCAGACCGAGGTCAAGCGCATGCTCGCGTACTCGTCAGTCTCGCAGTTCGGGCTGGTCATCGCCGCCTACGGGGTCGTCATCGCCGACGGCTCGCGGACGGCGCTGATCGGGGCCGCGATCCACCTCGTCGGCCACGGCCTCCTGAAGGCCGGCCTCTTCCTCGGCGTCGCGCTCGTCGCGGCGAGCTACGGCGCTCGCACCGTCGACGAGTACGCCGGACTCGCCACGGAGCGGCCGGTCGTCGCCGGCTCCATGGCCGTCCTCCTGTTCTCGCTGGTCGGCGTCCCGCCCGGGGTCGGCTTCGTCGGCAAGTGGTACATCGGACTCGGAGCCGTCCAGGCCCAACTCTGGCCCGTCGCGGCCGTGATCTTCCTCAGTACCATGCTCACCCTCGCCTACGCCGCCCGCCTGCTCGAGAAGATGTACTTCACGCCGTCCGCGGCGGCCGACCGGCCACACGCGCCGGATCCGGTCGCGACGGACGGCGGTGACGACGGACGCGACGGGTCCGGAGACGCCGACTCCGCGTCCCGCGAGCCCGGAGCCGCTATCGCCGCCATCCGCGGCGAGAGTTCCCGGGACCCCGTCTCGACCGGCATGGTCGCGATCGTCGTCGTCGCCGCGCTCGGCGCCGTTGCCCTCGGCTTCGCGGGGGGAACGATCGCCGAACTGCTCGATCCGTTCCTCACTGAGGTGATTAACTAATGGTCGCAGATCTCCGCCCGCTCGCCGCCGTGTTGGTGTCGGCGGTCGCCATCGTCCTGATCGTCGCGTCGCATCGCCGACCGAACCTCCGCGAGGGCTGGTCCGTGCTGGCCGCCCTCGCGAAGTTCGGCATCGTCGTCAGCATGCTCCCCGCGGTCATGAACGGCACCGTCTTCCGGTGGAGCCTCTACGAGAGCACGGGCATCCGGTTCCTCGAGGGCGTCGACTTCGCGCTGCGAGCGGATCCGCTGGGGATCTTCTTCGCCTTGCTGGCGAGTTTCCTCTGGATCTTCACGTCCTTTTACGCCACCGGCTACATGCGCGGGCTCGACGAGCACGCCCAGACCCGCTTTTTCGCCTCCTTCGCGGCCAGCCTCTCGACTGCCGTCGGGATCGCGTTCGCGGCGAACCTGGTGACGATCTTCGTCTTCTACGAACTCCTCTCGCTGGTGACGTATCCGTTGGTCGCCCACAACGAGGACACCGAGGCGCGGATCGCCGGTCGGAAGTATCTCACCTACACGTTCTTCGGCGGCGGTGTCTTCCTGCTCGCCGGGACGGCCATCGTCTACTGGCTAACGGGACTGGTCGAGGGCGGACCGACGCTCGCCTTCGAGGCGGGCGGCATGGAAGCGCTGGCCGCGGCCGCACAGGTCGAGCCGGTCTACGCACAGGCCGCCTTCTTCCTGCTCATCGCCGGTTTCGGCGTCAAGGCCGCGCTGATGCCGCTTCACTCCTGGCTCGCCGACGCGATGGTCGCGCCGACGCCCGTCTCCGGCCTGCTTCACGCCGTGGCCGTCGTCAAGTCCGGCGCGTTCGGCATCGCTCGCGTCATTCTCGAGGTCTACGGCCCCGGACTGATCCACGACCTACCGCTTTCCGTACCCGGCATCGGTGACGTCGGATTGAACATCCCCGTCGCCATCGTCGCCGCGTTCACGCTGATCGCGGCGAGCATCATCGCGATGCGGAAAGACCACCTCAAGCGACGGCTCGCGTACTCGACGACGGCCCAGCTTTCTTACATCGTGCTGGGACTATCGATGTTGCACCCCTACGCGATGGTCGGAGCGCTGTTCCACATCCCCGCCCACGCGTTCGCGAAGCTCACGCTGTTCTTCTGTGCGGGTGCGATCCACGTCGAGACCCACACCGACTACATCAGCGAGATGGCCGGTATCGGCAAGCGGATGCCGCTGACGATGACCGCCTTCACCGTCGGCGCGGCCGGCATGGCCGGCCTCCCGCCGATCGCCGGCTTCGTCAGCAAGTTCTACATGCTGATCGGTGCCGGTGACGTCGGCGGCGGCTACTGGCTGTTCGCCGCCGCGCTGTTGCTCTCGGCCGTGCTCAACATCGGCTACCTCTGGCCGGTCGTCTACACCGCCTTCTTCGAGAGCGAGGACCGCCACGACGCCAAACCCGTCCTCGAGTTCCCGCGGGGCGGCGTTATCCGGTCTTACGCCTCCGACGAGTCCGACGACGAGCACGTGGCCGCGGACGGCGGGGAACCGACCGACCCCACCGAAAGGGCAGACGCTTCGGACGCGGAGCCCGCGTCCGACGAATCGTTCGAGTACGCCGTCGACCAGAACCCCAGCGATCACACGATTCCCGACTCCGTCGACACTGCGGCGTCCGAGGATCACGTCAGCAGCGTCGACCACCACGGCGACCACGACGACCACCTGACCGGCGGGCCGCCGGCCAGCGGCTGGCAACGCCGCTCGCCGTTCGCCGAGAGCACATGGCTCATGCTCGCGCCGATCGCCGTGATCGCGACCGGCGCGGTCGTCCTCGGGGTCGGCCCCGACTACGCGGTCTTCCTCGAGTTAGCCATGCGGATCGTCGAGGGCGTCTTCGGGATGCCCTTCGAAGATCTGACCGACGTTCCGTTCGAACAGCTCATCTCGGAGGTGAATAACTGATGGCAGTCGAACTCCTGTCGATGGCCTACCCGCCGCTCATCGTCTTCGCGGCGGCACTGCTCGTGCTCGTCCTGCCCCGAATCGCCGGCTTCGCCGTCGGTGCGCTCAGCCTCGCGGCAGTGCTGGCGATTTCGCTGGTCGCGCCCGGCGGTGAGCATCTGGGCGGGACCTTCCTCGGCTTCGAGGTCGTCCCGTTCTACGTCGACGACTTCTCCCGAATGGTCGGGCTCGGACTCGGGTTTTTAGGCATCTGTAGCGTCATCTATGCCTACTCGAGCGAGGCGAGCGAGACGCTGGTCGCATTTGCGCTGGTCTACGTCTCCTCGTCGATCGGTGCGGCCTTCGCCGGCGACTGGCTCGTCCTCCTGTTCATGTGGGAGCTGATGGCGGTAACGAGCACGCTGGTAGTCTGGCACTACGGCGGCGAGGCGGTCCGGGCGGGCTTCCGGTACGCGCTGTTCCACGGCACCGGCGGCGTGCTCGTGATGATGGCGGTCGCCGCCCACTACGTCGAGGTCGGGACGTTCGTCTACAGTGACACGGGCATCGCCAACGGGATCCCGGCGCTGCTCGCGGTGCTCGGGATGGGCGTCAACGTCGCCTTCATCGGGTTCCACACGTGGCTGCCCGACACCTACCCGCGGCCCCACATCGCCGCCTCGGTGTTCCTCTCGGTCTATACGACCAAGACGAGCGCGTTCGTCCTCTACCGGGCGTTCCCCGTCGACGCCCAGAGCGACCTGGGAATCTACATCGCGTACATGGGCGGCCTGATGGCCGTCTACGGCGCGACCTTCGCCCTGTTGCAACACGACATGCGGGCGCTGCTGTCCTACCACATCCAGGCCCAGCTCGGGTACATCGTTGCCGGGATCGGGATGGGAGCCTGGACGGTAACGAGCGAAATCGCCGTTGCAGGCGCGCTGAGCCACCTGTTCAACAACATCCTGTTCAAGAGCCTGCTGTTCATGGCCGTCGGCGTCGTCATCTACCGCACCGGCGAGGAGGACCTGTACGAGCTCGGCGGGCTCTGGCGAGAGATGCCACTGACCGCGATCGCGTTCGGGCTCGGGGCCCTCTCGATCACCGCGATTCCGGGATTCAACGGCTACGTGAGCAAGGGGATGCTCTTCGACGCGGCCGACCCCCACTATTACGGCGATCCGGAGTTCCAGGCGCTGTACTGGCTGCTCTGGCTCGGTGCGATCGGGACCCTCCTGTCGTTCATCAAGCTCGGTTACTACGTCTTCTTCCACGGCGAGAGCGAGTTCGAGGTCGCGGACGCGAAGCCCGGCCAGACCGTCGCGATGCTCGGACTCGGCGGCGCCTGTCTCCTCTTCGGCGTCTGGTGGCAGGGGTTGGCCGATCTCGCGCCGACGCTCCACGGTCACGGGGGCCATTTCGAGTTCGCGTACCCCAGCGGTGAGAGCGAACTCCACCCCTACAGTTCGAGCCACCTCCAGACGGCGGGGATCCTGACGGGCGTCGCGGCCGTCACCTTCGTCCTCGTCCGGAAGCCGCTCTCGAAGCTCGATCTCGGCGATCCGACGATGGTCGTCTATCCCGCGACCTACGCCGTCAGTCGCTGGACGATGCTGGGCGTCACCGAGACCTACGCCGCCGTCGACCGGGCCGTCGTCGGCGCGGTCAAACGCTGTTACTGGGTCGGGAACAACCCCGTCCTCGCCGTCGACGCGGCGGCGGGGCAGTTGCCCGATTGGCTGGTCGACGTCGACGAACGCCAGCCGACCGACGGCGGTCGTCCGTCGACGATCCACCTCCGGACCGGCATCGGGACGACCGTCCTGCTGCTGACGCTCGTCCTGACGGTAGTCCTGTGGCTTCTCGTCGTCTGAGAACGCTTCGGAGATCAGTCCATCGCCCATCACCGCCGTCCGTTCTGCCGCTCCGTCAGTCCGTGTCCGACTGCTCGTCGCGCCGACTCCCGTCCGTATCGATCGACGGCTGCGTCTCCTGGACGACGATCGACTGCTCGAGGACCGACGCGCGCAGGCTCGGTTTCGACGCCGTCGCCTCGCGGCGGTACACCTCGTCCTGTTCTCGGCGGACGCCTCGGGGCGTCAGATAGTTCCCGTCGACGTCGACGACGGCCGCCTCGCAGAGTCGCTTCAGGATCGACCGCGCCCCCTCAGTGGTGATCGCCGGCGGGGCGATCGACCGCTCGCGTGCGAGTTCTATCGCCGTCGCGTCCGCGAGCAGCGCCTCGATCTCGCTCTCGTCGTGGCCGCGGTCGCCCAGAACCGACCGGACCCGCGCGGCGATCGAGGGCGCGTGGCCCGTCGGAAACAGCGGCCAGTCGTTCGACGGCGGATCGAGCACGACCCGATAGCGCCGCAACGGCGTCCGCGCACGGGCGGGAAGCGGCACGTCCTCGAGGCGTTGGGACTTCCCCAGCACGCGGATCGTCCCCGTATAGAAGTCGACGTCGTCCCAGGTCGCGCCCGTGCGCCGGTCGTCTTCCGGTACCCGGAACAACTCCGCCCCGCGGACCGTCGAGTGAGCGAGGACGGCCACCATCGCGTACTCGCGCAGTCGAGTGCGTCGCTCGCTCGTCGACTGGGAGTCGGCCTCGAGCACCCGCTCGCGGACGTAGCGCTCGAGTTCGCGGCGCTGATCGACCGTCCAAGAGTCGTCGGACGGCCGCGTGTCGGCGGTCGGCAGCGCGGCCTCGGCACGGTCGGTCGCCGCGGGATTGGTGTCCAGGACGCCGCCGCGAACGCACCACGAGAGGAACGCGCGGACCACTGCGTAGTAGGTGCCGGCGGTCGAGGCGGTGTACTCCCCGCGCTCCGTCCGTCGGTGGAGTTCCTCTGCGTACGCACGCATGTGGTCGACCTCGAGCGCGAACAGCGACGTGAGATCGTGTTCTCCCTCGAGCCAGGCGGCCCACCGCCGGAGAATCGATTCCGCGTTGGACGCGTAGGCTCCCGCGCCCGAGCCGTCGGGGTCGCCGACGGCCTTTCGCTGGAGATAGGCGTCGACCGCGTCGGTGATCGCTACCTCGGTCACGACGCGATCACCCGCCCGGCTATCGAACGGAGGCGTGCCAGCGGTCGCGAGTCCCCGCTTCGGTCGCTGCGTCGCCTCTCGAGGGGGGTATCACCGCGGCAAGAACGGATCGTACGGGTGACGCCACGGGACATTATTCGTTGGATACTGTTCCACGATCCTAAATCCGTGTTTCGGTCTCACGGATCGGAAAAACGCGGCCCGGTCGCGACCGGACGCGAGGCGTCTCCGGACGCCGCGGATTCAGTTCGTCGCGCCGAACCGGAGCACGTCCGCGTGGTCGCTGATGAGTCCGTCGACGCCGGCCGCTGCGAGCCGTTCCGCCTGGTACCAGGTCTCGAGGGTGAAGACGTTCACGTCGCGGCCCTCCTCGTGTGCGACGGCGAGGAGATCGATGTCCGACCAGCCGGCATCCTCCTCGTATCGCTGGTCGCCGTAGAACGGCGTGTCCCGAATCATGTGGTAGGGCGGGTGAATCGCTTCGGCCTCGTATCGTCGCGCGATTTCGACGCCGTCCCGAACGGAGTTCCAGAGCAACGGTGCGACGGCGTAGTCGGACGCGTCGCGGGTCGTCGCCAGCGCCGCCTCGTAGAACGACGAGAAGAGGAACTCGTGGTGGAAGTCGTCGACGACGTCGAGCACTCGCGCGACGAAGGGCTGCCAGAGGTCCTTCTGTTCCTCGAGTTCCGCTCGTGGCATCGATTCCGCGAAGGCCACGTCGAACGAGCCCGGGTTCTTCAGTTCGACGTTGACGCCGACGTGGGGTGGGATCGCCTCGAGGGCCGGCCGCAGTCGGGGGACGGTCTCGCCGCTCGCGAGGACCTCGGCGTTCGTAACGGTCGCCGTGTCAGTCTCCCAGACGACGCCTTCGGTGTCTGTGAGCCCGCGCTCGCCACCGTCGCGTTCGGCGAGTCGGTCGTCGTGGAAGACGACGACGTCGTTCTCGGCGGTCGGCACGACGTCGATCTCGATCATGTCGGCACCCCGTGACGGCGCGTGCGAGGACTGTCCGCCGCGGGCTGCGGCTTCGACCGCCCCGACGGTGTTTTCGGGATAGAGGCCGGCGAAGCCGCGGTGAGCGATCAGGTCCGGATCGCCGCCGTGACCGCCGGAACGGGTCGGCTTCGATTCGTCGCGTCGGCGTTTGCTGGGCGCATCGTCTCCCTTCCCGCGACCGGGCGTCGCCCCCGCAGCGCCGACCATTCCGGTCGCCGATGCGCCGGTCGCGATGATAAACGATCGGCGGCGAAGCGCGGAACTGGACGTGTCAGGGTGCTCGGTTCGTCGCTCGTCGTGTGTCTCGGACATCTGCAGGTCGGCAGACCGAGGCCACTGATAAATCAAATTATAATTCTATCGTATAGTAATATCCTCGAGTGTCCGTGCGAATAACTTTCAGTATACGTCTCTGCACGGGGTAACCGAGTAGCCCGTCGACGGTGGACCTTCGAGACTTATCGTTCTGTGCGAAGGGCGTTTTAGTATACCATAATTTGGTTTATGAAGGGCCGATTCGGCGTCGCTCGTGATCGTAACTCCGCGGTTCAGGAGGGATGCTGATGTCTGATCTTCTCGGCCGTCATCCCTGGGACCGGCGTTCCGCAGTCCTTGCACTTCCAGTCCGGCGTCGGGACGCCGGATTCCTTCTCGAGGTCCTGTTTGAACTCGATGTGTGCGCCACACGGACACTGGTAGGTCGTGCGGGTCATGAACGAACCAACCCGCCAGGGAGCGATAAACGGTTCGCCCGAGCTCACCGGCCGCGGATCGGAGTCGTCGCTCGAGGCGGAATCGACACGACGGGAGACGTCCGACGTCCGCGGAAACGCCGATATCAAGGTCCCAGCGGTCACTAGCGGGAGACGAAATGCCCGAGACACATCGCATTCCGGTCGGAGACGCGGCGGCGGACGCCGCTCCCGACGTCGCCGCCGTCCGTCACGAGGCCGACTCCGACGACTGGCTCGTCTTCTGTCACGGCCTGCGCAGCGACAAATCCGGTAGCTACGAGTATCGGTGTCGACGGGCCCGCGAGGCGGGCTACAACGCCGTCCGATTCGACGCTAGGGGCTGTGGCGAGTCCGACGGCGCGTTCGTCGACTCGACGCTCGCGACGCGACTCACCGACCTCCGCCATGTCGTCGACTACTTCGATCCCGAGTCCTACGCGCTGTTCGGCTCGAGTTTCGGCGGGAAAGTCGCGTTCCACGCCGCTGCCGAGGACGAGCGGGTCGAGGCGGTCGCCACGCGCGCACCCGTGACGACCAACGGGACGTTCGACGAGTACCGGAGCGCTGTCGAACGCGAGGGAGAGTGGACGTTCGATACCGGCGAGCGAATCGATCGGCGGTTTTTCGACGCTCTCGATCGGTATCCGTTCGACGACGTCGTCGGGTCGCTCGAGAGTCCGGTCGCGATGTTCCACGGCGGCGACGACGACGTCGTCGAGCCGGGCGATAGCTTCGCCGCCGCCCGGCAACTCGAGACCGACGTGCTGGTAGAGCGATTCGCGGGTGAAGGCCACCGGTTTTCGACGGCCGGCGAAGAGCGGTTGCTCGAGCGACTGTTCGACTGGCTCGAGTGGGCGTCCGCTCGCGGATATAGTAGCTACTGAAACGATTTACACGCCGATCGCACAGCCGTCGTGCGACCGGGTGTGCATTGACTTTCAGTGGCTACGATAGCTGTCTCGGTCGAAATCGATCGATCGCCGGTGTCGGTTCTCCTCGCCGATCTGGCGTGAATAAACCACATTTCGATATACAAAAGCGAAGTGACTGGTGATCACTAGTTTCGCTTTTCAGTTCGTTTTCTCGATAGCGTCTGCCAGCTGCGTATGTCCGTCAGCAACAGGTGGGCCGTGACCAGGACAGGTGTATTCGAACTCAGGCATCCGGTCGAGCACGGTTCGAACGCTCGCCTCGACTTGATCGTGGTCGTGACTGGTTACCCGACCTGAAAGATGCAGTCGGTTGCCGATCCAATAGGCAAGGTCCCCGAGAAATGCGACCTCGAGGTCTTCGTGCAGATATACCGTATGTCCGGGTGTGTGACCAGGGGTATGACAGGCTCGAAATTTGCCGATGGTGTCGCCATCCTCTACGTGTCGAATAGAGAGATTCGGAAGATCCAAGTGTCGATAATAAAGCCGGTGAAGCGCTTCGACACCGTTTCGTGCGGTCCACGACGGTAGACGTTTGCCAGCAACGTATGGGGCGTCTTCTTTATGAATGTAGAGCGGCGCGTCCAGATCCGGGGTAAGCCTCGCCAGTGTCCCAATATGGTCGGCATCGTAATGAGTCAGCAGCACGCGATCGATATCAGTGAGATCGATTCCGGCCGCATCGAGTTCTTCACGGACCGTTTTTTCATCTCTAGGCCAACCAGCATCCACGAGGGTACGGTCACCGTCATCGATTACGTAGACATTCGGCTTATCGAACGTTCGACAATCGATATGCCAGAGACCATCCATGAGCTGAGTCACCATTACGAACCTGTTCGACGCAATTGCCTTAACACTCCTTATAACATAATAAAATAATTTCTGTAATCAACTCACTGTTTTCGATAGGAGTCTGGCACGTTCGTTAGATCCCCTGTACTGACCGGTTAGGAGCTTAGATGAACCCCCGATCACGTTAAGAACCATTGGGAACTAATGAAACGAGCGGTAGTTGGTGAACTCGTCGGAATGATCGGTACTCCAGAGATTCGGCATGCTCTGAGCCACAAACCACTAAAAATCCAATACTTTCCGATTGTGCTAAGCGGATCAGGGATCAAGTAGGTGCTAATAATGATAGAATTCTCAACAATATGGGCAGAGCAAGAGAACCCTGAAAGAATATCACCTCTCATTCTACACTAGTGGACTACTTACTTCGTCTGTAACCTCATTGGATCAAGTAATTCCCCCTCGTCCTGATAGTCTTCGTATAGCCCCTCGGCCCACGACATAACGGCGGGAGCCTCAGCGACTAATAATCCCCGAACGACCCGTTCTTCGTCTCGTTCTTCACCTAACCAAATCGTCACAGAGTCATCGAAGAGATGCATGTTAAGCGGGATCTCTCCATCGTAGGTCCAGATGCTGTCCCGCTCTGCACGGGCCCGCAACAGCGGCAGTTGCTCTGACTCCGCAGGGAGGGTCTCGATCCAGTTCGCTTCGATTACGAGTTCGGCATCCAACTGTCGCTCGTTGACCTGTTTGTGAATAAGCGTCACAAAACGAGGCAGCGTAACCTCAACAAGTGATCGGACCCTGTCCGTAGTGCGAATCTTCTCTGCCACGTGATCGTATGGCCCGGACGGGGTTGGCGTCTTCGGCGTTATGATCTCAGCGGTGCGGAAGTGACGGAAATTAAGCGAGTGAACGGGTGGTGGGAGCCACTCGATAGCGTCACCGAGATGCTGGACTCCCTCGAGAGTCTGCAGGTAGGCACGAAACTCAGCGATCATGATCTCCCCTACCTCTGTGAGTTCATACTGACTCCCCTCGGAGGTAATCCACCCTCGTGATTCACCTTTGTTGAGGATTCGTGCGACGGTTGACCGTGAAGCGTCGGTTTGCTCTGCGAGGTCGCGGCTTGTCGTCGGTCCAGCGGTGAGTGCCTCGAACACGCGCACGCTGTTCGCTGAATCCGCGAAGAACCGGATCGCATCCAGTGCCGATCCCATGTTTGTGGATAGCGCGTGACGATGACGGGCCATGTCGTACGCTACATCCGAGCAGTCGCAAATACCTTTGCGGGGGTGCAAAGATTGGCAGGGCCTCGGAAACTTCCTATCGAGTAAGATTATGAACTGTACAATAATATATGATATCAAGGGACAGGGGGTGAGAATGAGCAATTGAATCAGGGAATACCGAATCGAAGGATACGAGAGACAATTCACCAGGAATACGCCAACGAGATCGTTAGACAAATAAATTGCAAGAATGACGGGCATGAACCGATGTAAGATGTTAAGAACCAGTGGTAGCCGAGTGAGGCTGTGACCATGACCAACGAACCAAATCCAGACAGCGTCTTGCGCCGAACGGTGTTGAAATCGGGGGCGATTATAGCGGGCGCACTTGGGATGCTACCGTCTGCAACAGCGAGTGGCCGTGAAAATGAGACGCAGGCTGACAAAACGACTCCAAGCGAACCTGTCCAATCCCAGAAGGGATATGTGATTGCTATTGACGGGATAACTGACAGGGACCGATATATGAACGAATATTTCCCTGTTGCTGCGGAGACAACTGCCGTGCATAACGGAGAGGCGCTCGTTATTTCGTTTGATCCGACCGTGCTTGACGGTGAATGGTGTCATGACCTGACGATCGTCTTAGAATTCCCATCCGTTCAAGCAGCGGAGGAGTGGTATGCCGATGACGCCTTACGAGAAGTCCGGCAGATTCGCCACGAGACCACTGCCTACTCCAATAAGATCATCACCTCTCAATACTCGCCTGAAGATCAGGCGTAAGGAATTCCACTATCTTCTTTCCTCCCGGGAAATTGGAAGCATTCTCTCTACTTGAAGCAGTAGAGAAGCTCTTGGAGGAACATGAAAACCCACTCAACCTCCCTGTATTATATCTGGGACATTCGCCTGTATAGTACGATATTCTTACTCTATACTGAGTGGCAATTCAACATGTGGTTTTGTAAAATTAGGATATGCGCAGCTTTTGGTATTCATAACTCCTCTGAAGAACTAGGGGCTCTAATGAAATGAGCGGGAGCTAGTGAACTCGTCGGGATGATCGGTGCTATCCGTCCGGAAAAACTGGTGGCTCCGACGAAGAGACTCTACTGTTCGCGTGCTGACGGGGTTCGGCCGTTCGCCCAAACACGTTCACCTCTCTCCCACAATCGCGGTCGTATTTTCTCATCCAGAAAAACCGGACCGCTTTTGATACCTATGCCGGAACGAACAGCTATACCAGTGAGTGAGGAAACTGACCTGTCGACATTGCTCTCGGTTCTCGACGACGAGTACGCACGGGATATCCTCACCCACACGAGCGTCGAACCCATGTCTGCCAGTACATTGAGCGAACGGTGTGACGCGTCCCTCCCGACGATCTATCGGCGGCTCGACCGGCTCGAGGAGTGCGATCTCGTCACCGAGGAGACGGAACTCGCATCCGACGGCAACCACTACAGCGTCTACAGCGCGAACCTCGACCGGCTGGAGCTGTCGCTGGAGGACGGCTCGTTCGCTCTCGAGTTGACGTATCGCGAGGAAGACGTCGCCGACAAGTTCACTCGCATGTGGGAGGGAATGCGATGAGTCGCCAGGTCGTCCGAGTCGACGAGGCGACGCTGTTCGAGCTGTTGACCGTCGCCAGTCTCTTTCTCGTCGCCCTCTTCGGGACGATTATCGCGTACCAGGCTTACCGGGGCTACCGACGCAACGACGCGTCGTCGATGTTCTATCTCGCCGTCGGGCTCCTCTTGCTGACGCTGTGTCCCTTCCTGGTCAACGTCGCGATCACGACGTTCGTCAGTTCGGATCGGATCGTGATCGCACTGCTTGAGAACGTGAGTCGACTGTTCGGACTGGTCGCGATCACCTACTCGCTGTACGGCCACCACTGAGTGGCGCATCGTCGGTCGACAAACGTGTAGGGCCGAAGCCATCCCGATATCACCGGTTCCGCTGGCAGTGAGGAGGGGGTCGAACGACGCACTATGCCCCCGCGCGAGGGGGAATCGCGGGGGCGGAGGGAGCAGGCGTCGCGACCCGCGGGATGATCGGATGCGGGGAGGGTCGGGGGATCACCAAGGCGTGCGGGGATGGCCTCTCTCGTCCCCCGTGCGTTCCGTCCCGCGCTATCGTATTAATGACACGACCGCGTTTTCTGGGTCAGAAAATCCGACAGTCTCGCTTGCTTATGATCGCTGTCTTCCACAGGATTCTTCGATAGCGACGCCGTAGCGCCGCTATGCAGTACCTTGTCGGAACCGACTCCGTCCACACGACAGCGGCGATCTGTGACTATCTCGGCGATCGGGTGACCACCGATGACACCGTGACCGCCGTCGCAGTCGCGCCGCCCGACGATCCGACGGCGCGTCGAGACGCCGACGAGGCGCTGAACGTCGCTCCAGTCCGACTCGCGACCGCGGGCGACGTCGAGACGGAGCGCCGATCGGGCTCCCCCGCGACGGTGCTCCTCGAGGCGGCAGCGGAGTTCGACGTCGACGAGATCGTCGTCGGCACACATGGCGGCGATCCCGACGCGACGGGAGAACTCGGGTCGACCGCACGGCGGGTTCTCACGGACGCGAGCCGGCCGGTCGTCGTTGTTCCGATCCCGGACTTGTAGGGGCCGAACGTCGGCTCCGGGGGCGACTCACAGCTCTCCGTCGTACGCGTCTTCGATGTACACCCCGTCGTACATGACCCGAACCTTCAGCGGCGGGTCGGACCGTTCGAGTTCGTCGACGACCGTCACGGTATCGCCCGCGGCGAACGTTCCGTCCAGCCGTTCGTCGAGCGGGACGTCGGTCTCCTCGTCGTCGACGTGGACTTCCGCGACGAGTTCGGACGCGGGGAGCGACGGGCCGCCGTCGTGGACGAGCGTCACCGTCCGGTCCTCGACCGCGAGATCGAACGTGACCGACGGTCGCGTGACGGCGCTGCCGACGCGGTGGCCGTCCTCGCCCCAGACGACTTCGACGGTCGTTCCGACGGCCACTCCCTCGAGTTCGACCGTGTCGCCGTCGGAGACGGTCTCGCCTGCGTCGCGCCACTGCGCGGCCGCCGGGTCGCCGTCGCGCAGGATCGTATACTCCGCGGCCGGTCTGGTCCGGCCGTCCGCGACGGTGAGTTCGACGGTCGCCGTCTTCGTTTCGTACTCGTAGTCGACCGCGACGTCTCCCGGCGGCCGAATCCGTTCGTTGGCGAGCGATCCCTGAAGCGTGTCGCTGTCCCAGCCCACGATAACGAACGTCCCGGGGCCGACGTTCTCTATGGTCGCCTCGTCCCCGGCCGAGAGCTCGGTGCCGGTCCACGGCCTGGTCGTTCGGAGCGGCTCTGCGTCCGGCTCGGTCACGCGGTCGCCGTCGCGAAGCGCGATCGTGACGCGATCACCGTCGAGCGGATACTCGTCCTCGTAGCGGACCGACACTGCCCCAGCGTCCGGATCGTAGTCGAACGTGAACTCGAAGCGGCTGTACAGTTTCGTCTCGGCAGTGTCGCCGTGTTCGGTCTCGTGACGCAGAGCGATCGGCATGTTCGGTTCGGCGTCCTCGGTCGCTATCAGTATCGTATCGCCGGCTTCGATCTCCGCCTGTCCGTCGGCCCAGATCGCCTCGTCGTAGGGCTCGCCGTCGAGTTCGAGCGTGAGTTCGTCGACGGGCGTCGGATCGCCCTCCAGAACGTCGATCTCGACGTACGCCGCGTCGCTGTCCAACTCGCCGGGGCTGAGTCCGCCCGGACTCTCGTGTGCCCCGTCGCCTCGCTCGGCCTCGAGATCGCGGGAAACCGTCGCCGTCAGGAGGGAGCCGTCGACTGCGGTGGAGCCGTCGGCGTCCCGACCGCCCGTGACGGTCTCCTCGAACTGCTCGACCAGCGCGTCCGTGACGAGCGACTCGTCGGCGAGCGAGAGGCCGTGATGGACCTCGAGCGTGTCCGGCCCGGCCACCGTCGCCGCCAAGATCATGTACTCGCCGTCCTCGGGCTCGAGCTCGTCGTAGGTCTGAGACCACTCGTCGGCCGTTATCACGGACCGCACGTCGGCGTCCGGAAAGACCGCGAGCGCGTCGTCGAGGCGGGGACTCGCTTCGCGAATCGCGTCTCCGTCGCCGTCGCGGGCCTTGAGCGCGGCATCGATCGTCGATTCCGAGTCGGCGAGGAAGACGACGTCGTCGGTGATCGCGACCGCGGCCTCGGCCGCGAGCGGCGCGAACTCGTAGTCGGTTCCGGCGTCGTGTTCGCGCGTGGCGAGTGCGCTCTCGAGGGCGACGTCGAGGTCTCGTTCCGGATCGAAGTCACCGCCTTCGGGTTCGAAAACAGTGAGAAACGGTGAGTCGAGATCGAAGCCGAAGGCGGTGACGTGTCTCGAAATAGCCGCGTTATCGTCGGCGAACAGATCCGCGATCCTCGTCTTGCGGGTGATATCGAATCCGCCCGCGAGGTCCCGGACCCCGGCCTCCCGGAGACGCGACTCGTTTACCGCCGCGAGCGACGGGCGCTCGTCGACGGCGTCGCCGGGCACGGCGGCAAGCAGGTCGGCAAACGGGTCATCGGAGTCGGACCTGCTCTCATCGGTGGACGGTTCGTCGGTATCGTCTCCGAACGAGAGACAGCCGGCGGTTGTGACGACAAACGCCGAACTGACGCCGCTGAGGAGGGCTCGGCGGGGACGGTCTCGCATGTGAGCCGGTTTTACCAGACCAACACAAGTATGTTATTATAAATACTCGTCTTACTAATGTTAATTGGCTCCTTCGCCCCGTTCGCTGTCGGTCGCTTTCCGCGCGATTCCGGGCAGTACTCGCGGTCGCGGGGCCCAGTGTCCTTTCGGTCTCGCTTCGCGAGCAGTCCAGTCGCTCGCGGACGCCGACCGGGCGTCGGCTACCCCTATCCCTTTCAGGGGTAACGAGCGGCTACTTAATTCACGCGTGCGTGAACGGCAGGGCAATGAGTGACTCGATACCGTTGTTCGAAATCCCGTGGGATCAGCGGGACGTGGCCAACGCCGTCGACTCGATCACGCGAGGCGGCTACTGGGCCAACGGGCCCTACGTTGAGGCGTTCGAAGACGGCCTCGAGGAGTATCTGGGCGTCGACTACGCGGTGACGGTCAACTCGGGAACGACAGCACTGGTGGCCGCGCTGACAGCTCACGGCGTCGGCGATGGGGACGAGGTAATCGTGCCGTCCTTTACATTCATCGCGACGGCCAACGCCGTCCGGTTCGTCGGCGCGACGCCGGTGTTCGCCGACATTCAGCGCGAGGCGTACGGGCTCGATCCGGATGCCGTCGCCGATGCTATCTCTCCGGAGACGGCGGCGATCGTCCCGGTCCACCCCTACGGTGCGCCCTGCGAGATCGACGCGCTCGCCGATCTCGCCGCTGACACCGGCGTTCCGCTGATCGAGGACGCGGCCGAGGCGTTCGGAGCCGACTATCGGGGCCAGACGCTGGGAACGATCGGCGACGCCGCGGCGTTGAGCTTCTGTCAGAACAAGGTCCTCCCGACGGGCGAGGGCGGTGCCGTCGTAACCGACGACGACGACATCGCCCGGCGGGTCGAACGGTACCGATCGCACGGGCGCGCGTCAGACGAGTACTTCGATTCGGCCGACAGCGGCGAGTACGTCGGTCTCGGGACGAACGTCCGAATGTCCGATCTCGTCGCCAGTATCGGCTGCTCCCAACTCGAGAAGGTCGACGACCTCATCGCGGGCCGGCGACGCGCGGCCGAGCAGTTGTCGACGGCGCTGGCCGACGTTCGCGGCGTCGAACCACACACGGCCGCCGGTCGCGGCCGCCACGTGTATCAACTCTACACCGTCACCCTCGAGCCGAACGTCGACCGAGCGGCCGTTATCGACGCGCTGGCCGAGCGAGACATCGCGTCGAAGGTCTACTGGGAACCCGGCGTTCATCGCACGCGGGCATACCGCGAACGGGACGACGGGTCGGACCCGCTTCCCGTCACCGAGGACGTGACCGGTCGCGTGCTCTCGCTGCCGATGCATCCCGAACTACGGTCCCATGAGATCGACCGCATCGCGGCCGGCGTCAGGGCCGGGGTCGAACGCGGCCGAGCGACCGTCTCGCGGATCGGGCCCCGCGGAACGCCGTCCAACTGAGCTGCAACTGGGAGTCCGCGCCGCCGGGCCGTCTTCCGTCTCGATCGTTGCGTCTCGCCGAATTGACCGAATCAGCCGCTTCGGGCGCTCTTCTGTCGTTCAAATGAACCCATAACAAAGGGGACCCGTCCGGATGCAGTGACCACGCCGCGTCGGCGTCGGTGCGGGGCCGACCCCTGCGGCAGTCGAAATCGATACGTACCCATGAGATGGCCAGTCACAGCAGACGACGGGACGTCGATTCGCGAGGCAATGGCCCGGATCGATCGCGCCGGCTCCGGCGGGATCGTCCGCATCGACGACGAGAATCGGCTCGTCGGAGCCGTGGCGGCCGAACGGCTGCGGCGACACCTGCGAGCGGGCGTCGCAGCGGACGCGCCGCTGTCGGCCGTCGTCCACGAAGATTCGGTCGCCCACGAGGCGGACGATCGGGCCCGGCCGAGAGACGGCCGTCGCGACGCTCTCGAGTCCGAGGCGGATCGAACCGATCCCGCGGTCACGCCGGCCGCCGATGCGGACGGGATCGAAATCGACGGCTCGACGGTGGTCGATGGGACCGAACTGTCCCGCGAGACGGACCGTGAGTCGACCGCCGTCGAGACGGTCCTCGTCGTCGGCGGTGCGGGCTATCTGGGCTCCGTCCTCTGTCGAGAACTCCTCGCGGACGGGTTTACCGTCCGCGCCCTCGATCCGATGTTGTACGGCGAGGGCGGGATCGCGGCCCTGCTCGACCGCGATCGGTTCTCGCTCGTCCGCGGTGACGCCCGGTCCGTGGAGACCGTCATCGACGCGGTCGCGGGCGTCGACGCCGTCGTTCACCTCGGCGGCATCGTCGGCGATCCGGCCTCCGAACTCGACCCGCGGAAGACCCTCGAGTACAACTATCACTCGACGCAGTTGCTGGCGTCGATCTGCAAGTACTACCAGCTCAATCGATTCGTGTTCGCGTCGACCTGTAGCGTCTA
Source organism: Natrinema amylolyticum (assembly GCF_020515625.1). Taxonomy (NCBI): domain Archaea; kingdom Methanobacteriati; phylum Methanobacteriota; class Halobacteria; order Halobacteriales; family Natrialbaceae; genus Natrinema; species Natrinema amylolyticum. The sequence goes on along the minus strand of NZ_JAIWPJ010000001.1, from coordinate 720,865 downwards.
CGGACGGGCGACGACCGAGAGCGGGCGCTGTACCGAGGAATCGGAACTCAATCCCGTCTCGCTGTACGCGCGAATGAAAATCCAGTCCGAGCGGGCGCTCCGCGATCTCGCGGACGGGAACTTCTCGCCGACGATCCTCCGAATGGCGACGATCTACGGGCGGTCACCGCGTATGCGGTTCGATCTCGTCGGGAATATTCTGCCCGCGAAGGCGTACCACGAGGGCGTCGTGCCGGTGTTCGGGGGCGACCAGTACCGGCCGAACGTCCACGTCGCCGATGCCGCACGCGCGTACGTCGAGTGTCTGACTGCCCCCATTGAGGACGTCGGTGACACCGTCTTCAATGTCGGTTCGAACCGGCAGAACTACCGGATCGACGAACTCGCGACGATCGTTTCCGACTGTGTCCCCGAGGCCAACGTCGAGTACCACGACGACCGGACGGACGACAGAAGCTACCGAGTGGCCTTCGACAGGATCAGCGACGTACTCGGGTTCGAGCCCGAACTGACCGTCCGCGACCATTGTCGCGAGCTCACGGCCGCGTTCGAGGCCGGCGAGTTCGACGACTACACTGCCGACCGGTACGACAACTGCGCGACCCTCGAGGGGCTCGACGAGTTCGGGGACGCGGCGGCGGTGCCCGACCGTCGCGAGCCGCCGCGCGAGACACCTCCCTCGAAGCGCACGTGATCGGGTGGCCGGTATCGAACCGACGCTGTGACGGCCTTAGAACGGGAACAGCGTGTCGGCCTCGAGATCGCGCTCGATGAGTTCGATCTCGTGGCCGTCCTGGTCTGTGGTGAACGCGTACATATTGTCGCAGCTCTCCGGGTCGCGATAGTCGGCGGCCTCTCGCTCCATGAGCCGGTCCCAGTCGTCCTCGAGGTCGTCGATGCGGATACAGAGGTGCCCCCAGGCGTCGCCCATGTCGTAGCTCCGGCCGTCGTAGTTGTAGGTGAGTTCGACGGACATCGCCTCGTCGGCGGCGTCTTCGGGTTCGACGAAGTAGTTCGCGAAGCTGTCGGCCTCCCAGCGGCCGACCTCGTCGTACTCGAACTTGCGGGTCCAGAATCCGAGCGCCTCGTCGGCGTCCTCGACGCGGATCATGGTGTGATCGAGCGACCAGAGCGCGCCGGTCTCGCGCTGGACGATCTCGATCTCGTGGCCGTCGGGGTCTTTGACGAAGGCGTAACTCCCGCCGCAGGACTCGGGGTCGCGGTAGTCCTCGACGCCTTCGTCCATCAACTGCTGGTAGTAGTCCTCGAGTTCGCCCTCGGGGACGCGGACCGCGATGTGCCCCCACGCGTCGCCCACCTCGGGCTCCTCGCCCTCGTTGTGGGTGATCTCGAGCATCGCCCCGTCCTCGTGCATCTCCTCGGGTCCGAGATAGACGATGGTGAAGCCGTCGCCCTCGTAGCGATCCTTCTCCTCGTACTCGAGGTGGGTCTGATACCAGTCGAGCGATTCCTCGAGGTCAGCGACGCGGATCATCGTGTGATCGAGCGTTCCGTCCATACGCGAACGGAGGCCTGCGCGCTCCAAAAAATTGGCGAAGGCGGCGGTCTACTCGGACCTGTCCGGCGAATCCGCGTCGAGTCCGGCCTCGGGGCCGGGAGTCTCGGCGGCCGGGCTCGTGGCGACCGGCTCGAGGCCCTTTCGGTCGGCGTCGAGTCTCGAGAGGCCGACGACGAGTCCGATGAGGGCGACGACGCCCAGCGGCAGGAAGACGATCGGCGGGACGCCGAGGTAGCCGTTGAGCAGGTAACAGCCGACGACAACGAGGAAGACGGTCAGCGCGTAGGGCAGTTGCGTCCGCACGTGATCGATCAGGTCCGCGCCCGAAAACGTCGCCGAGAGCACCGTCGTATCGGAGATCGGCGAGGCGTGATCGCCGAAGATCGCCCCGGAGAAGACGGCACCGACGGCGACCGGGACGAGTTCGAACCCGGTCCCGAACTCGTAGGCGACCTGGATGGCGATGGGCGTCACGAGCCCCATCGTCGCCCACGACGATCCCATGGTGAACGCGACGAACGCGGCGACGAGCAGGACGAGAACGGGGAGCAACTCCGCCGTGATGTACGGTTCGGCGACGCTCGCGACGAATTCACCGGTGCCGAGCGTCTCCGCGACGCTGCTGATCGTCCACGCGAGCACGAGGATCGTCACCGCCGTCAGCATGATGCCGAAGCCGTCGATGACGGTATCGACGCCGTCGCCGATATCGAACAGGCCGTAGGCCAGTCCGATCGCGATCGCCGAGACCACCATGGCGAACGAGCCCCAGATCAGCGCCGTCGCGAAGTCGCCCGCGCCCACGATGTCGATCAGTACCTGCGTGAGCCCCGCCTCGTCCACGGCGGCACCGAACGCCGTCGGCGCTCCCGCCTCGGCCTGAGTCGAGAGCCAGGACTGATAGCCCGTCCAGAACGCGCCCGCGAGCGTCACCCCGATCAGGACGACGACGGGCGCGAAGAAGGTTCGCAGCATCGGCCGCTCGTCGATCGGTTCGCCCAGGTCCTCCTCGACCTTTTGGAGCGGCTGTGCGCCCTCGCGGTTGACCGCCCCCGTCGTCCGCGAGCGGTGTTCGGCGTCGAGCATCTCACCGTAGTCCCGGCCGGTGTAGACGACGACGCCGACCATGACGATCGCCAGCAGCGCGTAGGTGTTGTAGGGAATCGAGCCGACGAACGTCGCGAACGCCGTCGGTGCCTCGTCCGCGACGCCCATGTCGTCGTAGGCGCGACTGATCAGCGACAGCTGAAACGCGACCCAGCTCGAGATGCCGAGCGTCGCGACGGGTGCCGCCGTCGAGTCGACGATGTAGGCGAGTTTCTCGCGGGAGATGCGCAGCTCGTCGGAGATCTCGCGCATCGTGCTCCCGACGATGGCCGTGTTGGCGTAGTCGTCGAAGAACATCACGAGTCCCAGTCCCCACGTGGTCAGCCCGACGGTCCGCTGGCTCTCGAGGTGAGTCGTCGCCCAGCGCCGGACGGCGATCGCGCCGCCGAGCCGCCAGATGAGTGCGACGCCCGACCCTAACAGCAGCGTGAAGACGAGGATCTGGACGTGAAACCCCTCGTCGACGATGATCGCGCTGACGATCCAGTCGAACGTCTGTGCGATGCCGAGACTCTCGGTGTAGACGACCGCGCCCGACCAGATACCGAGAAACAGTGCCAGCATCGGCCGGCGGGTCACGATCGCGAGGACGATCGCGAGCAGCGGCGGTAACACCGAGAGCGCCCCGTACGTAGCCATAACTATCTAGTCTTCGGGCCGCCGGATATTCTTGATCGTTCCGATCCGAATAGTGTCGATTCGACGACCGTACCGCCTCGAATACTGACGATACGGGTGATCGAGCCGCCGGCTGGGAGGTCTCGAGAAACGGGAGCGGAGCGACGAACTCGACCTTACTACCGCCGCAGAATCAGCTTCAGCACGTCCTCGTCCTCGAGGACGTGGTCCTTTCCGACCTGTTGTTTGTCGTGGGCCGCGCTGGGACCGGTCACGCGGGCGAAGCGGAACCGCTCTTCCATCTCGCCGCCGAGTTTCTCGACGGCCTCGCCGACGGTGGTCCCCTTCGGGACGACGAGGGGTTCCTCCCAGTCGATGCCGCGGCCGGGCTTCTCCATGTAAACTCGGATCAGCCCGAGTCGCTCCCAGATGCGGTCTTTGAGCACGTCGAGGCCCTTCTCCTCCTCGGCGCTGATGAAGGTGACCTCCTCGGGATCGAGGTCGCGCTGGCGCAACTGCTCGTCGACCGTCTCCTTGTAGTCGGGATCGATCAGGTCGACCTTGTTGACGCAGGTGATCGAGGGGATGTACTCCCGGTTGTCCATCAGACCGTCGACCAGCCGATCGATCGTGACGTTCTCCTGGAGGTTGACGACGGCGTTGACGTAGCCGTGCTCGCGGATGACCTGCTTGATCGTCTCCTCGTCTAGGTCTTGGTCGGTACTCGAGGTGATCTTGATGCCGTCTTTGATCTTCGGACGGACCGTGACCTTCGGGGGCTCCTGATCGACGCGGATGTTGATGTCGTACAGCTCTTCTTGGAGCCGATCGTACTGCTCGAGTTCGAACACCGAGAGCATGTAGATGATGAGGTCGGCGTTGCGGACGACCGCCAGCACCTGCTGGCCACCGCCCTTCCCTGCCGCCGCGCCCTCGATGAGGCCGGGGACGTCCAGCAGCTGGATGTTCGCCCCGCGGTGGTTCAACATCCCCGGATTGACGTCCAGCGTCGTGAACTCGTAGGAGCCCGTCTCGCTCTCCGCGTTGGTCAGCGAGTTCAGCAGCGACGATTTGCCGACGCTCGGGAACCCGACTAAGGCGACGGTCGCGTCGCCGTGTTTCTCGACGGAATAGCCGCCACCGCCGCCCGACCCGGACTGCTGGGTCTCGAGCTTCTCTTTTTTCTCCGCGAGCTTGGACTTCAGCCGGCCGATGTGGGCCTCGGTCGACTTGTTGTAGGGCGTATTGGCTATTTCGTCTTCGATTTCCTCGATTTCATCCTCGAGCCCCATTTGTCAGTATGCAACCGTTCGGGCGGAAAAACCCTTTCGAGACACACGTTGGTGACACCGCGACCGGCCCGAACGACCGCGCTTCCCTCGCCGCCGACTCGAGCGGCCACGGGTCGCGGTGTCGAATTCGCTCCCGTCCTCCCGCCGAACCGGACACTCGTTTCCTCGACTGTGTTCGTATCGCCAACGTTGTGTTAGTTATACCGTCCTGTAGTACGTATGACATGGTATGCGACGGCGCGAGTACGTTACGGCGGTGGGGAGTGGCGTGGGTGCCCTCGCGACGACGGGAGTCGGAAGCGCAGGGACGGTCTCTCTCGAGCGCGTCTTCCCGCGGGAGAGTGCGACGGCCGTTCGACCCGGCGATCGGATCGGCTTCGAAGTGGCGGCGTCGCCTGGCGTCGATGCTCCGGCGGCCGACTGGCGGGTCGACGGGTCCGAGAGGGGTGCGATCGCACCGAACGCCCCGTTCTGGAGTTACACCTATATTACGGGGAACCCGGTCGCGTACGGGCAGTTCGACGAGTCGGGAACTCATGAAGTGAGCGTCACCGTCGACGGGACGACCGTCTCCTGGACGGTCGAGGTCACGCAGTACGCACCGGCGGCCCCGGACGTCGACGTGGCGTGCGACCCCGGACCGGACGCCGCGATCACGGTCCGCGACGAGGTCGACGTGACCGCGTCGGCGGCCGACGGTTCCGGGCGGCTCCGTCGACTCTTCTGGCAGGAGGGACGCAACGCCACGTACGTCGATCGGACCGATCTGTCGGGGACGACAGCGACGGTGACGTACACGACGACCGGCGGTAACGCCATCTGGTTCATCGGCGGCTACCCGATGATCGCGTGGGTCGCCTGCCGCGACGGCCGACTGACGGCCGCACGGACCGATGGACCGTCGGTCGCCGCGTTCCATACCGTCTCGATCACCGGAACGAACGCGCCAGTTCGGGCGGGCGAGGACCTCGCCGTCGAGGCCGAAGTCGGTCCCGAAGGGAGTTCCACGTATCACGCGTTCGTCGACGTGGAGACCGACCTGATCGTCGGCCACGACCCTACGCACGTCGACAGCGAGACGGTCGAGGTGTTCACGGGACAGACCGAGACCGTGCGACTCGAGTTCACGACGGCGACCGTCCGCAACACGCAGACATTCCCCGTCCGCGTCGAAACGCGAGACGACGCGTCGGTGACCGACGTCACCGTCATCGGGACCGAGGACGACGGGTCACAGGGCCACTTCGAGGTGACCGGTCTCGAGACGAACGCGCCCGTGACGGGTGGCGAGTGGCTCGAGGTGACGGTGTCACTGTCGAACACGGGTGACGGACCGGCCAGTCGCGAGGTCGAACTCGTCGTGGGTCGCGATCCGACGACCGTCGACACGCAGACGGTGACCGTCGGCGCGGGCGAGACGACGACCGTGTCGCTGGGATACGAGACCTACCCGGTCGAGAACGACGACGAGTTCCCCGTCTACGTACGGACGGGCGACGATACCGCTTCGCAGACGGTGCTCGTCTACGGACGGAGCGACGACGGGAACGGCCAGGCGACGTTCGCGGTCTCGATTACCGGGACGAACGCGCCCGTGACGGGCGGTGAGTGGCTCTCGGTCACCGCTGCCGTCGAGAACGTGGGTGAGGGTGCTGGGACCCACGACGTCGAACTCGTGGTCGGCCGGACGCCCGAGGTCGTCGACGGAACGAGCGCGAGTCTCTCTCCCGGCGAGACGCGAACGGTGTCGCTCGGTTACGAGACCTATCCCGTGAACAACGACGACGTGTTCCCGGTGGTCGTGCGGTCACCACACGCGAGCGACACGCGGACAGTGACGGTCTACGGAACGGACTGATCCCGTTTCCGGGCCCGTTCGGTATCGACTCTCAGTGTTACGTTTTCAGGCCCAAGACTCATAGACGGGAGTCCACTCGCGGACCGTGTCGATGCGCCACGACGAATGGATGAATCTCCACGCGTTACTGCGGGAGATCCGGACGGATATGGAGCACCGAGGGGACGCCTCCCCGGACGCGTTCGCCGCATATGACTATCAGCACGCTCGACCGATGCATCTCCACCGGCAGAAGACCGAGCACAAACGAGCGACTCGCCTCCTCCTCTGGGGAATCGTCCGCTCGATCGAGACGGAGAGCGACCTCGCCGTGGTCCGTCGCTGAGTCTCGTTGCGGTCCGCTCGCTTCCCAGTTGTCGGCCGTTCGCACAACGGAAAAGGTATTGTCGGTCAGCGGTCCCCTCGGTACGGGTAGCGTTCGCCGAACGTACCCGGTAACGCTGCCGGTTCGTCGACGGATTCGGTTCGGTGATCGCTCGCCGTGGCACGATCCGACGCCGGGCCTGTCCCCGATCGAACTGGGATCGTGTCTTGACGCCAGTCGTCTGAGAGTTCGGGGACAGACCATATTGGTGTATGTTACCGGGAACCATAGTTGGACTGCATGCCAGCGCCAGCATCAGTCGGACCAGCAGCGATATTCACGGGAATCGATAATTCCTCGTCCGGACAGCGTTCCTCGCTGAACCGTACTGCGATCGCTCCGGCCGTAGCGAGCTATTCCGGCTACTACCGCTCAATTGAATTACCGATACCAACGGGACTTCGATACACATAAACGACCGGCGGAGAATATGCAACTATGTCAAACGCGTCGCAGCTGCGTGACAGCACCCAGATCGTTCTGTCGCGGGAGACGCTCGAGGGGCTCGAGTCGCAGCTCGACGACGAGTTCACGGTCACCGTCTTCCCGGAGGGAGACGATGACTGCCGAATCATCGGCAGCCCCGTGGAGATCAAGGAAGCGAGCGAGTTCCTCGCTCGCCACGGCGTCAGCGTCCGCTGATCGAGGCCGTCCACGACGCCCGATCGATTTTTCGGCGTCCGTTCGATGAAACCTGACCGAATGCGAACCGTCCCGAGAATCAGTGATTGTTTCGGACGAAAGACGCGATATCGGCGACACATTCAAGTCGTGATCGACGGAACGAGCGAGTAGATATGGATCCAGTAATCGCCCTCTATGGGTCCATCGCCCTGATCGCCGTCCACGCGCTCCTCGTCGCCGTCCTCTCGCGATACGTCTCCGACTCCGCCGGGACGACGACCGCGACGCCCGGTCCGGAGCCCGAGGCGGCCATCGATCGGGAATCGGAAACGGTCACCTGTCCGACCTGCGGGACCGAGAACGACCTCGGCTACGAGTACTGCGCCGGCTGTATCGAGGAACTCCCGGGGACCGTCCAGCGGACGACCTCGAGCGTAGCACCCGGTCGACGCGGCATCTTCTGAGACGAGCCATCGCGACGGCCCGCCGGCCGGGCAGCGTTATCGCTCCGGATGCGTCGGCGCGTCGAACCCGCCCCGGACGAGCGGTTTCGCGATGTGACGGCGCGCACACGGGGGCACCTCGTACCAGCCCGTCTCGAGGTCGCGCTCGAGCGGCCGCTGGGCTCGCTCCGCCGCGCTGGTTCCGCAGTCCCGACAGCGATAGCCCTGCATCCGGCCGGCGCTCTCCATCGTCCGCTCGCAGTCGGGACAGGTCGGCGTGACGCGCTCGGTTCGGACGAGGTCGCGGACGGCGACCTTCTCGAGTTTGAGCGTGCCGCTCGCGACCTCGCCGCAGGCGGTGATCCGATCGCCGACGCGGAGCGCTCGCACGCGATCGCGGAACCGCTTCGTCGGTTCGAACGCCGCACAGGTGAGTCGCTCGGCCGACCGGTCGTCGCCCTCCGCATCGCCGTCTTCCTCGTCGGCGGCGGCCAGCGGTTCGATATCGACGAAGACGTGCCCGCCGCGGCGCGTTTCGGGCTCGCTCGCCACCCGTCCCTCGACTCGATAGGCCCGGCCGTTCTCGACGGTCCCGATCGAACCGTCCCGGAGGTGGACGTCCGTTCCCTGATTGGTCACGAACAGCCGGCTCGCGGCGACGGGCTCGCTCTCGATTCGGTCGGCGACCGATCGAACCGCGTCGGGATCGTCGCCGCGGATGCCGTACAGGATGGGCCCGGGCGTGTGGGGCACGCAGACGGTCTCGTCCTCGCCGCGGTCGACCGTGTCCCACACCGCGGGGTAGCCCCACTCGGCCGCGGCGAAGACGCTCTCGTGGTCCACCTCGCGGGGCGTTCCCCAGCGGTCGGACTCGCGGTACGAGATGTGCTCGTGGGTCCACTCCTCGAGCGCCGCCCAAGCCCCGATGGCGGCCAGCGCACCGATGCGGCCGCGGCCGTCGCCGGCGTGCCACGACCGATAGCCGCGGCGCTCGATCAGGGTCGCGGCGTCGGCCGGCTCGAGGTGGTCGCGGATCGCTGTGTGCGCGAATCGGCTCACGTCGGCGGGGATCGCGTCCGCCTCGGGGACGTGGTCCGCCACGACCAGACCCGGATTCGTCCGCTCGTCGTCGGTCTCGGCGAGTGACTCGAGTCGGTCGCAGGCGGTCGCGAACGCGCGGTCGGGATCGCAGTCGGTGTGGATCGCCAGCGAGGCGTTGCCCCGCGTCTTGTACTCGACGGCGGGATTGAGCCGAACGAGGAGCACGCGAGCGACGGATGCGTCGCTCTCCTGGCGCAGCCGGTCGGCGATCGTCGCGGCGACGTAGGTCGTACACATCCCCCGCTCGCGCGAGTCGGTATCGTCGATCCCGACGATGGTCATCGGCGGCTCTTGGCGGGGGATCGGGGAATCCCTTTCGGGATTCGGTCTCGCCGCCTCGCCGTGGAAACCAGTATATAAGTATACTCCCGATACGGGTCCGAATCGCGACACGGCACGCGGACATCCCGGGGAAAACGTCTTATATGAGGAATCGCTTACAACCCCGTATGTCCCGCTCCGCACTAGTCGGTAACGTGACCGCGATGTTAGAGGACGCGGGATTCATGGTGAGCGATCGGTGTGCGATCCGGCCGAAGAGCTTCGATATCGCCGCGCGGCGCGGCGAGGATCTGATTCTCGTCAAGATCCTCGCGAACATCGACGCGTTCAACGAGGCGACCGGCCACGAGATGCGACGCCTGGGGACCTACCTCAACGCGACGCCGCTGGTCATCGGCCTGCGCAGTCGCGACGAGGACCTGAAACCTGACGTCGTCTACTTCCGACACGGCGTCCCGGTTTTCAGTCCAGACACGGCGTACAACCTGTTCATCGAGGAGGTCCCGCCGCTGATTTACGCCGCTCCCGGCGGCCTCTACGTCAACATCGACGGCGATCTGCTGGCCGACGAGCGCGAGGATCGCGACTGGAGCCTCGGCCAACTCGCCAACGAACTCGGCGTCTCTCGCCGGACCGTCTCGAAGTACGAAGACGGCATGAACGCGTCCGTCGAAATCGCGATGGCCTTAGAGGAGATGTTCGAGGCACCTCTGACGAGCCCCGTCGACGTGCTCGAGGGGGCCGACGACGTCCACGAGAGCGAGGCGACGCCGGACGACCCCGAGGCGGATCCGGACGACGAACAGGTCGTCGCCGTGCTCACGCGGGCCGGCTACAGCGTCCACCCGACGGCTCGATCGCCGTTTACGGCGGTCAGCGAGGACGAAAACGACAGCGACATCGTCCTGACCGGCCACTCGGAGTTCACGAAGGCCGCGGAGAAACGCGCCCGGATCATGAGTTCGATCGGGCAGGTCACGCGCACGCAATCCGTCTACGTCGTCGACCGGGCGAAACAGGAGTCCGTCGACGGCACTGCACTGGTCGAGCGCGACGAGTTGGCGAAATTTCGGAACGCCGACGATCTCCGGGATGTCATCCGAGAGCGCTCCGAGTACGAAGAGGCGGCCTGAGAGCGTCGATTCGGCCGGCTTCGCGGTCTCGGAAACGAGAGAGAAAGAGTAGTCCCCAGTGGGGATGCACTCCGCCGTCGAGAGTGTCAGTAAACACCGCGCACTCCTCGTCGGGTTCGTGGCAGTGATCGGTATCACGTTTACCTACTGAACGACGTCACGACCGCGACCGATGCGGTGCTCTTCTCCGTCGTCTCCATCGTGATCGACTACCTCGTGTTCACGCTATTCAGCCTGCTTTCTCACCGGTTCTGGTGAGAAGAATAATCTTTTTCGCTCGAGAACTACCGCTCGGAGAACGAACTGCGATCGATTCGCAGGGCTCAGGCCGCGCCGCTGCCGTACGTCTCCTCGAGATACTCGACGATATCGTCGCTCTCCGGCATCCCGTCGATACCGTTCGCCTCGTCGACGATGACCGGGACGCCGGTCTGGCCGCTGACCTTCTCGACTTCCGTCCGCTCGTCGTGCGAGCGGGGAACCTCGATGATATCGTACTCGAGCTCGAGTTCGTCGAGTTTCGAGCGGACCTTCGCACAGTACGGACAGCCGGGGAGTTCGTACATCGTGATGTCTGCCATACGAGACTAGTGCCGCGGAAGACGTATCAGGTCACCGGTCGACCGAGCGGTTGCCGGGATCGAAGTCGTCGGCGGAGCGGACGGTGCAGACGGTCAGAATAGCGGTGTCGCGCGTGAAACGGAGCTCGACGATCGTCGTCAGAACACGACCATTCCGGCGTCGACGGCGAAGTAGACGACGAAGTAGAGGATGAACGCGACCGCGAGCGCCCACTGACCGGCTGACACGTCGTCGGCTTCGCCCATGGCGCCTTTGACGAGGGGGTAGCTCATGATGCCCGCCGCGAGCCCGTTCGAGATCGACGCGGTCATCGGCATGACCGTGATCGTCAGTCCGCCGGAGATCGCCCAGGCCGGATGCTGCCAGTCGATGTCGGTGACGCCCTGGAGCATGATGATGCCGACGACGACCAGCGCGAGGTAGGACGCATACTGCGGAATGGCGCTGATCAGCGGCACGACGAGCAGGGAGAGCAAGAAGAGGAGGCCGACGACGAGGGCGGTGAAACCGGTTCGCCCGCCCTCCTCGACGCCGGTCGAGGATTCGATGAACGTCGTCACCGTCGACGTCCCGATCATCGCGCCGACCGTGGTGCCGATCGCGTCGGCCATCAGCGGCTTTTCGATCTCGGGGAGGTCGCCGTCTTCGTCGAGGAAGCCGCCGATCTGCGAGACGCCGATGAGGGTTCCGGCCGTGTCGAAGAAGTCGACGAAGAAGAACGTGAAGACGACCAGGACGAAGACGAGCGGATCCTCCGTGATCATCCCGAGGCCGTCGATGAAGCCGGCGATCAGCGGTGTGAAGTCGTACTGAACGCTCGCGATCAGACTCAGGACGCCCTCCTCGGTGACCTGCTGGTAGCTTCCGGGCGGAGTGAGCGTGCCCGGGGAGACGACGCCGACGGCCGTCAACGCCCAACCGGCGACGGCGGTCGCGACGATCCCGATGACGATCGAGCCGCGAATCCCGCGGGCGTGCAAGACGAGCATCAACGCGAGCCCGGCGACCGAGAGCGCGGCGACGGCGCTCGTCGCGACGTTACCCAGACTGACCAGCGTCTCCGGATCGTCGACGACGATCTGCATCTCTTGGAGGCCCAAGAAGAGCAGGTAGACGCCGATCCCGGCCCCCACTGCGAACTTGACCGGTTCGGGAAACAGTTCGATAATATATCGTCGCGCGCCGACCGCAGTCAGGAGAATGAAGACGACTCCCTCGACGAAGACGGCGGCGAGCGCGACCTGCCACGGGACGCCGAGACCGAGAACGACCGTGTACGCGAAAAAGGCGTTCAGCCCCATCCCGGGCGCGAGGCCGAACGGCCTGTTCGCCCAGAACGCCATCACGAAGATAGCGACCGCCGACGCGAGGATCGTCGCGACGGTGATCATCTGCGTGACCTCGCCGGGGCCATAGCCCTCGAGCGTGATCGCCTCGCCGAGAATTGCCGGATTGACGACGATGATGTACGACATCGCCAGGAACGTCGTCAGCCCCGCGATCGATTCCGTCTCGAGGTCGGTATCGTGTTCGTCGAAGCCGAAGAACGCCGCGAGTGACTCGAATGCCCCCATATTGGATGTCCGAGCATAACCACACCGATTAGTTAAGCGTTCTTGTCCGGATCGACGGGAAATGTATACACGCTCGTGCCTAGGTCGCGGGCGAGGAATCGGACTCCGCCCGCTCGAGCGCTCGCTCCAATCTGTCCGGCTCACTGGGGATGACGAGTGGCGGCCGGACCAACGTATTTCACCTCGGAGCGCGTACCACGGTACCATGAGGTTTGTCATCGTGGGATACGGCCGAGTCGGCTCGCGGACGGCAACGATCCTCGCCGAGGAGGGCCACGAGGTCGTCATCGTCGACAACGACATGGACCGCATCGAGCGCGCCAGCGGTGACGGGCTCGAGACGGTCCAGGGCGACGGTGCCGACGAGGACGTCCTCGTCGACGCCGATATCGGGACCGCGGACGCGATCGGCGCGTTCACGCCGGATCTCAACGCCAACTTCGCGGCCTGTATGGTCGGCACCCACCACGGCTGTCGGACCGTCCTGCGGATCGACGAGGACTACCGCGAGGACATCTACGAGAAGTACGCCGAGGAGGTCGACGAGATCATCTACCCAGAACGGCTCGGGGCCGCAGGCGCGAAGACGGCCCTGCTCGGCGGCGACTTCAACGTCGTCGCCGACCTCGCCGCGAACCTCCAGTTGACTGTCCTCGAGATTCACGACGGGTCGCCGGCGGTCGGCAAGCGGATGAGCGAACTCGACTTGCCCGAGTCCGCGCGGATCTACGCCCACGGTCGCGCCCGCGAGCCGCTGACGATCCCGCTTCCGGGCACTCGACTCGAGGTCGGCGACGAGGTCGCGGTCATCACCGAGACCGATCGCGTGGACGACGTGCGGTCGACGCTGTTGCCCGCGAACGCCTGATCGGCCGAGCGACTGCGCTGGATGTAGTACTCAGTTGTCGTGATCGATCGCTCAGTTGCGACCGCGTCAAAAGGGGGGAGAGGTACGGGAGCAGGCGCGCAGACGGCTGGATGGGGGAGGGGTGGGGAGACCGCTGCGCGCCTATTCCTTTCGTCACGCCGGGGGCAAATAAAACCGCGTCAGACGATCGACCGACGGGAGTCAGACGCCGCCGTCGCCCCCACCGTCTGCTGCCGTCGCTGTCACTGTTCAGTAGAATCATCGCACCCCGCACGCCGAACGCGACTCCTGACTGCCGACCGACGGGAGAGACCGCCTCGAGTCTCAGTTCTCGTCGCGCTCGGTTTCGAGGCGGAAGACGAGGACGTTCTGGTGGACCATCGAGGGAACGAACGAGAAGGGGTAGCCGTAGACGTGGAGGTCCTTCGTCGGATCGTACCAGATCAGGGTCGCCGCGAGCGAAAGCGGTGCGGTCGACTCGATCGCCCGCGCGAGGTCGGCCGAGAGGAACTCGTAGGACTGCTCGCGGTACATGTCGCCGATGAAGACGACGACGTGGCCGTCCGGCGCGACGGCGTCGGTGAAGCGGTCGAACTTGTCCCCCATGTCGGCGAGCCACTCGGCTTTCGTTCGCCCGCCGTCGGCCTCCTCGCCCGCATCGGCGTTCGCGTCGCCAGCGCCGGTCTCGTCACCGTCGAACGACCCCAACTTGCTCTCGCGCGTTTCCCGCTCGTTGCGCGTCTGCTCGAGTTCGTCCATGTGCCAGTACGGGACGTCGGTCAACAGGAGGTCCACCGAGTCGTCGGGCACGTCGTCGATCAGCTCGGCGCAGTCCCCGTGGCGCATCGCTTGCTCGGCGAGGGGCGGTTCACCCTGGGAGCGGCGCTCCTCGTTTTCCGCTTCGAGGACCTTCCGATAGACGTCGATCCATCGCTCGGTTCGCTCGAAGCCGATGGCCTCCCGCAGGCCGGTCCCCTCGTGTTCGCAGAAACTCGCGCCGAGCAGGGTGCCCCCGACGCCGGCGAAGGGGTCGAGGATGGTGTCGCCAGCCTTGCTGAACCGACCGATCAGGTCCGCACAGAGCCGCGGGGGTTTCTGCCCGCCGTGTTCGCTGCGCAGGTCGTGCTGGACCGCGGGCGGATACCCCTCGGCGATCACGGACTTCGTGGCGTACTTCCACTCCTTGCCCGTGAGGTCGTTCACTCGATTGCGCTCGTCGTAGATCCCTCGGCCCTCGATATAGCGCTGATGGTCCGCGAGGTCGTCCGTGTCGATCACCTCGCCGTCCTCGACCGGTAGGGATTCCTCTCGAGCGCGATCCGCATCGAACTCGCCGTCGTCGTCCGTGAACAGGCGGCTCTGGCGGTGTCGATCCCCGTCGTCTGCCATATGAACCGGAGTGCTCACGCGAGCCGCTTAAGCTTGCGCCTCCTCGCGAACGGGGCGCGTCGATCGACGACGTCGATGCCCGGCGCTTTTCACGGTCCCGTTCGAAGGCCTCGGCGACGATGCTATCCGTCGGAGCCGTCATCTCGCTGGCCGTCGGCGTGCTCGCCCTCTGGATCGGTGCCCGTCTGCTCGTGACCGGCGCCTCGAGACTCGCCAGCGCGGCCGGTGTCTCAGCCCTCGTCGTCGGGCTCACGGTCGTCGCTTTCGGAACCTCCGCGCCGGAGGTCGTCGTCTCGACGGAAGCCGCGCTCGCCGGCCGGGGCGACGTCGCGGTCGGGAACGTGGTCGGATCGAACGTGTTCAATCTCGGCGTGATCCTCGGCCTCGTCGCCGTCATCGCGCCGTTTCGCGTCGCCGAACCGCTGTTGCGCCGGGACGTGCTCGCGATGGCCGCCTCGACGGTCGTCGCGGCCGTCGTCCTCGCCGACGTCGGCATCTCGCGTCTCGAGGGTGGGGTCCTGCTCGCGTTGCTGGCCTGTTATCTCGGCGCGCTCTGGCTTGCGATCCGGAACGCGAGTGACGCGGCCGGAACGGCGGCCGACTCGCTCGAGGCGAGCGACGATGCCACGTCTCCCCGCGCCTCCGAGGACGGGCGGAGCGTCCGTCTCGGACTCGAGGCGCTTCGCGTCGTCGCCGGCCTCGCGCTCGTGATCGTCGGCGGGCGCGTTCTGGTCGACGCGGCGGTCGGGCTGGCACTGTCCGTCGGCGTCTCGGAGTGGGTCGTCGGTGCGACGGTGGTCGCCGCCGGTACGTCGGTCCCGGAGCTGGTGACCTCCGTCGTGGCCGCTCGCAGGGGCGACACGGGTATCGCTGCGGGGAACGTCGTCGGATCGAACGTCTTCAACGTCCTCGGCGTGTTGGGGATCGCCGCGGTGGTCCGTCCGTTGGCCGTCGATCCCGCCGTCTTCTTCGCGCTCGGGTGGCTCGCCGTCCTGACCGCGTTCGCGACGGCCGTGCTCGCGACGGGGCGGCAGTTGACCCGTCTCGAGGGGGTCGCCCTCGTCGTCCTCGGCGCGGGCTACTGGATCGTCAGTATGGGTGGCTGAATCCGTCAATTCGCGATCAGTGCGGTCCCGCGAGTCGGGTGACGCGAGTGTTAGCGGGAGCATATGTGGTCCGACGCCCTATATTCGATCATGAACATGCTCGTCGACGGCGAGTGGCGGACCGACGCGTACGAGTCGACCGACGACGACGGCTCCTTCGAACGCCAGGAGACGACGTTTCACAGCGAGATTCGCGACGAACCGGACGCTCGATTTCAGCCCGAGGCCGGCCGGTACCACCTGTACGTCTCCCTCGCCTGCCCGTGGGCCCACCGAACGCTCGTGACGCGGGCGCTGAAAGGGCTCGAGGACGCGATCTCCGTCTCCGTCGTCGATCCCTATCGCGACGAGGACGGCTGGCAGTTCACGCCCGAGAAGGAGGGCTGTACGCCCGATCACGTCCACGGCGCGGATTTCTTGCGGGAGTTGTACGTGCGCGCGGACCCGGACGCGACCTGTCGCGTGACGGTGCCGGTGCTCTGGGACACGCAAGAGGAGACCATCGTCAACAACGAGTCCGCGGAGATCATGCGGATGCTCGACACCGAGTTCGGTAGGATCGTCTCGCGGGACGTGGATCTCTACCCCGAGGGGTATCGAGACGAGGTCGACCGGATCATCGACGAGATCTACGAGCCGATCAATAACGGCGTCTATCGCGCCGGATTCGCGACGAAACAGGGGCCCTACGACGAGGCGGTCGACGACCTCTTCTCGGCGCTCGACCACTGGGACGAGGTGCTCACGGACCAGCGCTACCTCGCCGGCGATCGGTTGACCGAGGCGGATATCGCGATGTTCACGACGCTCGTCCGGTTCGACACCGTCTACCACACGCACTTCATGTGTAACGTCCAGTACATCCGCGAGTACGACAACCTCTGGCCCTACCTGCGCGACCTGTATCAGACGCCCGGCGTGGCCCAGACTGTGAATATGGACCACATCAAGGAACACTACTACACGACCCATCCCGACGTGAATCCACACCGGATCGTCGCCCGCGGGCCCGACCTGGAGTTCGAGGCCCCCCACGACCGCGACGAACTTCCCGGCGGTCCGCCGTCCGACCTCGTCGCAGCGGCGAGTGCCGACGACTAACGGAGCGTTGCACTCGAGAGAGAGACTGACGGAATAGCGGGGTTAGGACTCGGCGGCTGTCTGGTCGGCCTCGGCGTCGTCGGCTGTCGCGTCGGCGTCTTCGGGTTCCGATTCGGCGTCCGCGGGTTCTGATTCGGCGGATTCGTGCCGATCGGAGCCGGTACGACCGGATTCGCGACGCCAGGTCTCGAAACTGTGTTCGAACTCTTCGTCCGCGACGAACACTTTCCAGAGAATCCAGACGGGAACGAGAACGGGGATCAGCGGGAGGAGAACGACCAGGAGTACTGCGGCCATGATATAGCCGAACAGGGACATCTGGGTGTTCGGCCCGTAGCCCGACGACTCTGACACCTTGACTGACATGTGCGGTCGTACGAACGTGTCGGTATTCGGGCTTTCGGTCTCGAGGGAACGGACGCCCGACCGAATTCAAGTCGATTCGAGGCCGTCGCGCTCGTTCGAATCGTCGCTCAGTGCTTCTTCGGCGTCGTCCTGGGGCCGATATCCGAGATCGAGCATCGTCTCGGACAGCGAGAGGAACCGTTCGGAGTTGTCAGAGATACCGTGAGCGATCAGCGGCGAGCGGTCGAGGGTCGCCGTCGCGGCCGCGTTGAGCACCCGTCGGCAGTCGCCGGGGCTGAGCCACATCGCGCGGGCGTAGCGCTCGCCGGACGCGTCGCGCTCTTGGCACTCCTGACGGAGTTCGTCGCGGGTGAGCAGCCAGCCGATCCGCAGGTTCACCACCTCGAACCCGTGGCGCTTCGCGTAGTACGACCCCATGGCCTCGCCGAAGACCTTCGTAACGCCGTAGTAGGTGTCCGGATCCGCCGGATCGTCGGGTCGGACGATGGTCGGACTACCGATCGTCGACTCCGGCCGGATCCCCGAGACGGTGTTTCTCATGTTGACCGCGTGGTTCGAACTCGCGAAGACCACCCGCTCGAGGTCGTTCTCGGCCGCCGCTTCGAAGGCGTTGTAAACGCCGTCGACGTTCGGTCCCTGCACCTCGTCCCACTCGGCCCGCGGCGACGGGTTGGCCGCGAGATGGATCAGGACGTCTTGGTCTTCGAGGGCCTCGACGAACGCCTCGCGATCCGTTATCTCGAGCGGCGTCGCGTCCAGATCTTCGGTCTCGCTGTGGGAGAAGAGCGTGAGATCGTGGTCGTCGTCCGGAAAGGCGTCGACGGCCTCCTGACCGACGTTTCCCGATGCGCCGGTGATGGCGATGTTCGTCATACGGGACGAACGGCAACTGCGCCGAAATAGGTCGGGCCAGCGCCTTCCGGCCTCGTACCGTAGACTCGAGTGAGTTACCAGTGCGAGTGTACCGAGCTCTGCTGGGATATAGCGTCGGCGTAGAACCCGCAACTGATCCCGCCCGTCGACAAACCCGTCTGTTTTCGCTACCAGCGTATTGTCGGCATCATTTTTAGATACCCCCGTGGGATGCTAGAAATCAGACGCTATGGCTCGCGAGACAGCGCCACCCTCCGGAGAGGAGATTGAAGAACGCATTCAACAGGTCGGAAGATACTCCAACGCGGTCCGTATCGGATTGATACTCATACTAGCTGCGTTTCTGTTAGCCGTCGGTGTCGTCCTTCCCGCAAATCTCGATAGCCCATCACAGGCGATCGAGTCGATACTTATGCCGCTCACGTTCGTGGGACTTGGTACTATCCTGTACGGGATCGGAATGCATCTTCATTTGATGCATTTGAATCTCGTCCGCCAGCTCCAGCCTGCCCCGACGGACGACCACCAGTCAGCTCCCGATTCAGATGATTGATTTTAAGCGAAACGACGTATCGAGCGCGTTCAGTTCGAATGTGCAGTTGTTGCTATCTTCGAAGGAAGATTGGTGAAATCAACGCCCGGGACCCCGTCCAAAGTCGGACGAAAGCAGCCCGGTCCTCCCGTCTGAACCACCGAAACAACTCCCATATTCCTCAAAGCTGACCGGATAGCGCGCATCCCGGACATGAACCGACAACAGCACGAGCAGCGAGACGATATGACGGTCTGGCTCAGTCGGACCGAGGTCGACCGCGACGCCGGCTGGGAGCACCGCGGGTGCCACGATCTCCGTTGGGCTTGGGCGACTGCGTTCGCTTCCGCAGGTGTCGATCCGTTCCTCATGTGACTGGACAGATGGAACGACCTCGAGACGGTCCTCGAGCACTACCGAGGGGCGTTCAGTCCGGAAGCGCAGCAACGAGAACGTGGAAGGGTGAGTCTGTTATGGCTGGTACAGTGGCTAAATAGGACTTTCAGAGTAGCAACGAACGCAGTTTTCACTCGGTACACGGGGTTCCCTCGAGAAACGAAACGCGTCGAGTCCGGTGGGCGTGGCAACGACCATGCCGGACTCGGTAAGGCTAGCGACGGGTGGGATAGTCCCGTCGAGCCAGGGGATGATGCCAGTGGGTGCTGATCGGATCTGAGATTCGATGTGTCGCGTATGGTGGGTCACGCGACAGTACACACGTTCAGCGGGACCATTATCAACTTCTGGCCGATTCCGAGTCAGTTGGAATCGTGCTGGGCTGGCACTACAGTGGGATCCCCGTAATTTCCCGGACTACTCGAACGGAACTAACCGTGGACAAAGAGGGTTCTTTCTGAGTGGGTGATCGAAAACCCTAATTCCCATACATGAAAATTGTGCTACTATCGATTGTTACGCGAAATCAGTCAGCAGTACCTTGAAAGTCCCGCCCGATCGGTGGATAGCGCGGGTAGCTGAAACGCGCCCAAGGATAGTGCTACGCTGCTACGGTTCGACGACGATCTTGCCGACGCTCTCGCGCTCTCGCATCGCCGTAAAGGCTTCGTCGGTGTCCGCGAGCGCGTACGTCTCGTCGATTTCGGGCTCGAGTTCGCCGTCAGCCGCGAGGTCGACGAGCCGCCGGAGGTCGTCCTGGGTGCCCATCGTGGAGCCGACGACGCGCTTGTGGCCGAGGAAGAGGTTCGCGATATCGATCGTCGACTCGTTGCCGGCCGTCCGGCCGCAGATCGCCATCGTCCCGCCGCGACGCATGACGGACTGGCCGAGTTCGGTGAACTCCCCGCCGAGGTGGTTGATCACCGCGTCCGGCGTCCCGATAGCCTCGACTTCCTCGCGGAGTTCGTCAATGTCCGTCGACCGAATCCCGTGGTCGAGGCCGAGGTCGCTGACGCGCTCGAGCTTCGCTTCCGAGGACGACGTTCCGATGGTCTCGGCACCGAAGATGTCGGCGAGCTGGACGGTGGCGACGCCGACGCCGCCGGTCGCACCGGGGACGAAGACGAGGTCGCCGGGCCCCACTTCCGCCCGCCGGAGCATGTGGAACGCCGTCATGTACGCCGTCGGGATCGCGGCGGCGGTCGTCGCGTCGAGGCCGTCGGGCAACGGAATCAGCCGATCAGCCCGCACGCGGGCGCTCTCTGCCAACCCGCCGTGGAACAGCGAGAACCGCTCGCACATGTTTTCCGGCCCCTCGCGACAGAACTGACAGGAGCCACAGGTCTCGTTCGGACAGAGGACGACCTCGTCGCCGGGCTCGAGGCCTCGAACGTCCGTACTGACCGCGCTCACCACGCCGGCGACGTCGAGGCCCGTGATGAACGGCAGGTCGTCGGCGTCGACCATCGCCGAGTCCCCCTCGAGTATCCAGAGGTCGTGGCGGTTGATCGCACACGCTTCGACGTCGACCAGGGCCTCGCCGGGGCCGGGTTCGGGGTCGTCCCGCTCGATCACGCTCACTCCGTCGGGGCCGATCAAGTCGGTGAAAGCTGCGGCTCGCATCGGTTTGCGAGTCAGTCTCGAGGGCAAAGACGCTAGGGAAGGCGGCACGGAACGCGACGGTGACGGGTCGAGTTCGCCGCTCGGTTCCCGTGGGTCGGTACCGGTCGCCCCCGCGGCTTGCGGATATCCGGCCGCAGACCTTTTTCCCGCCTGGCCGTACATGTACCCGTGACAGCCCCCACTACGTGGGACGTCGAACTTCGCGTGCCGGCGGACGCCGATCTGGACGCCGCCGGCGAGTCCCGAACTATCGAGGTCCGCGAGGACCAGTCGATCCTCGCGGCGGCCCGCGCCGCGGACATCTGGCTGTCGGCCGACTGCCAGCAGGGGTGGTGTATCACCTGCGGCGCGAAGCTCCTCGAGGGCGAGGTCGACCACAGTCAGGCCAAGCGATACTACCCGTCGGACGAGGCGGCGAACTTCGTCCTCACCTGCGTCGCTCGCCCCCGCTCGGACTGCGTCATCGAGGTCGAGCAGTACGATAAGCTGCTCCGGCACCGCGCCGACCACGACAAGCCGCCGGGCCGATCGAAGCTCGGGTAACGGGAGGGGTCGACCGCGCGTCCCGGCAACTGCCCCACCGAACGTTTTCCGCCACCACGGCGTACGAGGCGATATGTCCGAGCCGCAGTTCACCGGCATCCTGCTCTACGACGGCGACTGCCCCTTCTGCTCGGCGGCCTCGACCGCGATGCGACAACTCGAGACCGTCGGCGTCGTTCCGTGGGACGAGCCGGCCGCACGGGAATTCCTCGAGGCCCAGTTCGGCGAGGTCCCCTTCGCGCTCTTCTTCGTCGATATCGAGGCCGAGACCGTCTGGGCGGGCCGCGCCGCCGCGACCGAACTGTGCGAGCGGGCCGGAATGCCCGTTCTCGTCCGGGATATCGTCGACGAGAACTACGAGCGGTTCGCGGACGCCGTTCAGTTCGTCTCGGGAACCGATCGCGAGATCGACCCCTACCACGACGCCTATCCGCTGGCCGACGAGGCCGCGGCGCTGTTCGACGAGCTAGCGGCCGCCGGGAGTCGGACACACGTGCCGAGTACCTGAGTTCAGTAGCGACATCCCGGGTTCTTGGGCCTCGACCGGTCCGCTCGGTCCGCTCGGGCCCCTCGGTCACTGCACGTCGATCGATCCCCGCATGGAACTGGGGTGGACCTGGCAGTAGTACTCGGCCATCTCGGCCGACGCCGTGAAGGTGACCGACTGGGTCGCCCCCTGTTCTCCCATCAGATCCGTGGCGAGCAGGTCCTCGCCGCTCTCGTCTTCGATCGCGAAGTTGTGCTGCAGGCCGTCGCCGTTCTCCCAGACGAGGACGTACTCCGTCCCCTCCTCGAGGGACAGCGTCGGGTTTTCCGTCCCCGCGATGTCGTCGGGCGCATCGCCTTCCCACGCCGACGCGGTGCCGACGAGTCGGATATCGGCCTGTGCATCGGCGTCGCCGTTCCCGTCAGTCTCCTGGTCGTCTCCAGCGCCAGGGAACTCCCAGTCCGCGAACGGCCCCTCGACGATCTCGTCTTGCTCCCACATCGCGTGGATGAACGGCTGCGTCTCACCGTTCGGAAGCTCGAACGCGGTCGGGACCGGATCGTACACCGGGCCGTCGTCTGTCGGCCTGATCGGCAGGACCACGCCGTGGGTATGATGGACCTGTCCCGCGATCGTGTTCTCCGGCGCGAGCGGCATTTCCTCGTCGAGAGCCATCCGATATCGCTCGTCGCGCACCGTCTGAGTCGTCATGAAGTGGATAACGCGGAACCCCTCTTCGGTCGCCAACTCGCCGTTGACGTGGACGTTACCGACGCCCCACGACGCGCCGTAGGTGTACGCCTGCGGAAACAGCGGCGAGCCGGTCCCCGAGATCCCGTGGAGTCTCCCGTCAGTCAACACGCCACCGCCGGTCTCGTAGCCGGGGATCGGCGGTTGAATGACGTGGTCGTGCTCGATTTCGTACTCGTTGCCGGCCGGATCGGTGAATTGGGCGTCGAGATCGATCGTATCCGGCGTCTCTCCGGGCGCTCCGGGGAGATCGTACGGACGATGGTCCAGATAGCTGATCTCAAACGAGCCGCCGGTCACTTCGGCCTCGTCGCTGTACAGCGTCGGTTCGGCCAGCCGCTGTTGTGCGATCGACTCTTCGCCCGACTCCTCGATCGGCTCGCGGGCCTCGTCCGGCGCGGCGACGAGGAACGGCAGGTCCTCGAGGAGCTGCGGAACCGCCTCGCCGAGCGGCGACGGCAACTGGTTCGCCTGTTCGATCCGTGCCTCGAGGAGATCCGTCCCGTTTCGCGGATTCTCCTCGGTTCCGAACACCATCGGACTCAGCGGTCGCGGGCCGGGTAGCACCCAGTAGACGGCGTTGCCCGGCTCTTGTCTGGCGGTGACCGTCACCTCGGGATCGCCACCGCTGTCGGTCTCGTCACCGTTGCCGGTCCGGTCACCGTCTCCGCCGTCGGACTGCGTCGCTCCGACGCCGTACGTGCTCGCGATACCGCCGATCGATGCCACCGCCCCCAGTTCGAGGAACCGCCGTCGGGATGACGTCATACACGATCGATCATCGAGGATGCCGATAAAGGCCGACCCGGTGGTGTGTACCGCTCGAATAGCCATCGGCGATGAACGCGAAACTCAGCGGAAATACGGCTCGAGCGATACGTTCTCGCCGTCGGTGACGCCGGCTCGACGGATCGAAAGCGGGGACGCTACTCGGGGTTCGGTTCGGGCAGAGAGCGATGCCGTCTCGGCGGCACGAGGTAGTTCGCCCGGTTGCGGACGCTGATGTACTGGAGGATGCCGTTGTTCGTCCGCGAGTTGACCGAGCCCTCGGTGAGATCGCTGCCGGTCATCGCCCGCCGCGTCTTCACGAAGTCGGCGATCGAGCGCTGCAGGGAGAGGAAGTGGACGGCCGCCCGATCGTCGTCGGTCGAATCGAAGTCCCGTCGGAGGATGATCGGCTCGCCGTCCTCGCGGGCGCGAGCGGCCTTCTGAGCGTGGCCGACCGTCCCGCGGTTGCGGGCGTCCGCGGCCGCGTCGCCGCCGACCTCGGCGACCCCGCTCGAGTCGCCGAGATTGTGGCCGGCTCCCTCAACGAGGTCGTCGTCGGCGTGGGTCGGCGAGAACATCTTGGCGACGCGCTGGTCGCGGCTGTCCTGTTCGTACCACTGGTGGAGGTGCAACTGGATCTTCGAGAGATGAATCGTCGTCCCGCCGGCGAACGGGCCCGAGTCGATCGTCACGCGGTCCTCGCTCGCCTGCGTCTTCCTGAATCCCGATTTGAATCCCATGAACAGCGGCGCGTCCTCCGGGACGGGCTCGCTGTCGGGGATGCCGCCGACGCCGGACTGGCGCTCCGCCGGGAGACCGCGACCGATGAATCCCGTTCGGCGCTCGGCCACGTCGAATATCCCCTCGAAGGTGTCCTCGACCGCGAGGCCGTTCAGTTCGTCGAGTTCGCCCTTCAGGGCCTCCTCGGCGCTGAGCGTGACGTGACCGTAGTCGCTCGCCAGATGGACGAGCGCGTCGTACTCGTCGAGGTGCGGGTCCTCGATCGGTGCGAGCGCTTCGGGATCGGGCAGGTCGACTCCCTCCGGGAGGTCGGCATCGAACCGGTCGAAGTAGTTCGGACCGTAGCCGACCGTAAACGCCAGCCCCTCGTCCCCTCGCTTGTAGGCCTTTTCGAGGGTCCGAAACGCGGCCTCGAGCCGTTCGCGTTCGTCCTCGGCGTCGGCCGGGCCGTCACCGACGTACTCGAGGGCCAGTAGGAGGTGGTGTTCGGGCGGCTCGACGTTCCCGTGGTCGTCTTCGGCGAGGAACTCGTTCCAGGCGTGCTGGCGGTCGGGAAGCTCGTCCGGAGCGAGTTCGGCCTGCGGGACGTCCGCGGTTTCTTCGCGCTGGAGGCAGGCGGCGAGCGCGCTCGCACCGCCGATGGCGACCGCGCTGCGGACGAACGCGCGACGCGACAGGCCGCGATCCGAACCGTTCATACACGACCTTCGGGGGTTGACGAGTAAGGATATTGCGGTCACCTCGATCGGGGGCGCGACCGGCGAAATTCCGGCGCTCGCGGGCTGCAGTTGCAAGCAAAGATTGATGCGGCGAGTGCTGGGAGTGGACCGGTGGATGTCCGACGAAAAACCACACGCGGCAGGCAACATTGACGCAGGAGACACGAGCGAACGCGTCGGCATGGCCGTGCTTCGCGAACGCGGGCTCGAACCCGAGGAACTGCGCGAGAAACTGCTCGACGCGATCGGTGCCGAATTCACGACCTACTACTACTACACGAACCTGCGAATGCACCTCGCCGGCCACGAGGATTACAAGGAGATCACCGAGGACGCCCGCCTCGAGGACCGGGCGCACTTCGAGTTGGTCGCGCCGCGGGTGTACGAACTGGGCGGCCACCTGCCCAACGACATCCGCGACTTCGCCGACCGAGCGTCCTGTCCAGACGCGGAACTGCCGGTGCCGTACGACGACGAGGGCGGCCAGTTCGACGTCACCGGACTCACCGCCGAGGACGTCCTCGAGGTGCTACTCGAGGCCGAACGCTGTGCGATTCGGACGTGGTCCGAGATCTGTGACATGACCCACGGCGTCGATCCGCGGACCTACGACATGGCCCAGCGCATCCTGCAAGAGGAGATCGAACACGAGGCGTGGTTCGTCGAACTCCTCTCGATGGAACGCGACGGCGAGATCAACCCGGCCGGTCACTTCGTCCGGGGTGAGCCCGGCGACGCACCGCTCTCGACGAACCGACGGTTCAACGACAGCGCGTAACCGCCGATAGCGACTGCGACTGGCGGATCCCGACGCGGAGCACGGTCACGGCTCGCACGCTGCCTGCAGTCCAGAGCCGGCCGACGGGCCGGTATTGATTTTTCTGTCAGTGAGTCCTCGTTCGCCCACACTGTCGTCGCCGTTGGCGTATCGACCGGTACAGCCATCCGTCTGAGGCTGGTGGGAGCTAGCATGAATCAGGTCGAGGTCTTCGTCGAAATCGACGCGCCGCCCGCGGTCGTCTGGGAGGCGCTTCTCGCCTTCGACACGTATCCCGAGTGGGACCCGATCAGTCGGACGATCAAGGGAGTCGCGATCGATACCGCGACGCCTCGGAGCGGGAGCGCGTCGTCCGATCTCGGCCGCTTCCTCGACGGGCCGATGGCCGTCACCGTCGAACCCGAGCGGCGACTCGCATGGCGAGACCGCCTCGTAATCCCCTTCGCGTTCGATCGCTACCACGAGTTCCACCTCGAGCCGATCGACGAGGGTGAGCGATCCACGTCGGACGCGCTCTCCGACGACGGTCGAGGGACGCGACTGCTCCAGCGCGAGACTGTCCGCGGCGCGTTCGTCTCGCTCGTCTTCGACGCGGCTCGTGTCGAGCGGGCGTTCGTCGAGATGAACGAGGCGATCGCGGCCCGCGCCGAGCGACGGGCGAGTGCGACTGCCTGATTAATTCCCACCTCGCTTCGCACTCACTTATTGATCGTCGACGGTCAATTCGGTAGCCGAGATGTCGATATAGGCGGTATCGAACACGCCCTCGTTCTCGATACCTCCGAGATCGGTGTCTTGAATTGCCTCGTCGTAGTAGATACTCTGCCCACCGGAAATATCGCTGCCCTCGGTGATGATTGCCCCGTAGACGTTCGTTCCACCGCCCAGTCTGACTTCCGACGCGGAGAAAATCACGCCGTAGAAGTCCCCTCCAGACGCTTGAATGTACGTTTCCCCGCCGGAATCGGCGGTGTATATCCAGAGGCGATCGCCGGCACCGTCGTCGTTCGTCCACGATGCGCTGCCCCCTGTCTCGAACGTTCCGTTGACGTAGATATTGACTATTCCGTCTCCTTCGATATTCGAATCCACGTTCTGTGCATCGATGTCGCCATCGACGACGAGGTCGATGTCCCCGTCGTTCGTATCGAACGTCAGTTCGGAGTTTCCACTGTATTCTAAATTGCCATCGATATAGTAGTTTCCAGCCCGAATCGTATCATCGGCATTCCCTCCACCGATAGCTCCGAGATCGTCGTTATCGTTAGTGTCTTCGTACTGCGTGACGGCGGTCGCTACCTCGTCTCTCGGATCGGGCATCGAGTCGGTTCGCTCCGTAATCACGTCCAGTTCGTCCAGCGACGGCGCGTCCGCGTCGTCTCCTTCGTACGTTTCGGCCGCAGGATGTTCATTAGATATGTCGACGATATCCTGTGCATGAACGACACCGGTTTCGCCGACTCCCGCTCCGCCCCCGCCAATCTCGAGCCGATTACCGGCGCGAATAACTCCGTCGAAGCTGTTGCCCCCTCCCGTATTCGTGAAGCCGTTCGCGACGTTCACCTCACTTCCGTCTTCGAACGACGCACCGCCGCTCGTAACGGAGACATCGCCGTCGGAAACGATCCGCTCAGTAACGGTAGCACTTCCGATATCAACGTCTCCCGTCGCGGTAATGTTCCCGTCAACGTTTGCACCCCCACTGATCGAGAAATCGTCGGCGACGTATATATCGCCGCTAATATCAGCACTTCCGCCTTGCCGTATTCTGTCGGTCACGACGAGGTCGCCGTTACCCGTTTCCTGGTAACTCCCGTCACCGACCCCCTCCCATGCCGGCACCGTCGCACCGTTTGAGTCGTAACTCGAGACGGAGATGCCACCGCTCGCGTCCAACTCGCCGTCGACCGTCAACGCGTTTTCGATCGTTACCTCGTCGGAAACGGTGAGCGTGCCGGTGACCGTCTCCGCGCCGTGATCGTACTCGACGTCCATCTCTGTCCGCTCCTCGAGCAGTTTCCCCCACGCCTCGTAGTACTCGGATTCGATCTCGATCGTCGTGGGGCCTTCGGGTAACGTCTGTGGGAGGTCTTGCAGTGACTCGTTCGTTCCCTTCGAGCGGATCGTCAGGTCGGATCCGGACCGCTCCGCTCCCTGCAGACTGGTTGCAGCGAAGTGCAACGAGACCGTCTCGTTGCCGCCGCCTCGGTTGTCGAACTGAGGGTTACTCACCACCGTCGAGGTATTGTCGTGTAACTCCCAGACGCCACCGCCCTGATAGGCGATGTGATTCCCGTCGCGTTCGTAGACGATCGAGCCGAAGGTCGTATTGTATTCCTCGCCGTCCGCCGTTCGTATCGTGAAATTACCCGACTGAGACTCGACTCGAGTGTTCGCTCTCACCGATTCGCTCAGCGAGATTTCGCTGACGTCACCGGTCTGCAGCGCACTCATTTCGGCTTTCGCGTTCACGAGCGATTGCGATGCGGCCTCGTCCTGACTGGACCCCTCTAGTTGACCCAACGCAGTACCGCCGACGATGAAGACGCTCGCTGCGCCGACGATGACCAACGCGATGAGTAAGACGACGCCGAGTAGCTCCGCTTCCGCTCTGGATTTCCCCCCGGGCTCCAGAGAGCGACCGATAGTATTCCCCATTGATCTCTCTTTTTATCCTATACCAACAAGATAGTATCGGACCGGCGGAAATTTTAATATACGCTATTGTGTGCCTTTCTCAAACTGCTTCCGAAACGGGACGAAATACCACGAAACGTGGGTCCGCAGCTGTGCTCCTCGAGCAGGGCCGCTCTCGAGAGTGAATGACTGGGACGGATCTCGAATGTCCAACTCCGTCAGACCAACTCGGTCAGGGCCGCGAGCGACTCGATTTCGTGTGTCGGTTCGCTCGAGAGCTCGTAGCCCGTGCGGTGGTCGCGTCGGATGAACGCGGCGTCGACCCCGGCCGCGTCGGCCGCGGCGATATCGACGCGGCTGTCGCCGACGAACAGCGGGTTCTCGACCGTGAGGTCCGCGAGGGCCCGCTCGAGGTAGTACGGCGTCGGCTTCTTCCGTTCGATCCCCTCGAGCGTCGGTTCGCGGCCGTACCAGACGTCGAATCCGTCGAGCTCGCAGTGCTCGAGGACGTTGCCGATCGTCTCGTGTTGGTTGTTGCTGACGATCGCGGTCGGAACCGACAGCGACTCGAGGGCAGTGACGTCGTCGTAGTGTCGTTTCCGGCCGGTTCGAAGCTCGGCGAGTTGGGCCGCGATCGCGGCCTCTTCGCGGGCGCTCCAGAGGGCGTCGGGATCGACGCCGTGATCGGCCGCGACGCGACGCAGCGAGGGCACGTCCGGGCTGAGTAGCGTCTCGATGTGCTCGGCGGACGGATCGGTGACGCCGACGGTCTCGAAGGCGTCGCCCATCGCCTCGATCAGCACGTCTCGATCCGTCGGCGTCGTCAGGACGCCGTCGTTGTCGAAGATGACCGCGTCGTACGCCGTGCGGGTTGCCATGTAGGTCTGCGTAAGAACGTGCAGGGATTTCGGCGTTGTGCCCGCCACCCTCGTACTCGGGAGCGAGAGCCTTATTTCTCGAGATCATCCACTGTGCGTCTCTGACGACTCTCAAGAGAAAGTACTTATTTATCGGCTCATAACTCGGCATCGACTCGTCGGCCTCGCCATGACAGGTTCCTCGTCCGAATCCGCGACCGCGACTGCGACCGGCGACGAGGTGGCAACGCTCGGCGCGGTTCGAGCGCTCGTCCGATCGCGTCTCGGGATCGATCCCCGGGCGCTGGGCGCGTTCCGGATCGGACTGGGGCTCGTCATCTTGCTCGATCTGCTCGTCCTCCGCGCTCCGGGGCTGGGGACGTTCTATACGGACGCGGGTATCCTCCCGCGGTCCGCCTTGGAGGAGCTCTCACCGACGCTCGCACGCTGGTCGCTGCACGCGCTGTCGGGCTCGGTGTGGGTGCAAGCCCTCTTGCTCACGGTCACCGTCGTTCTCGCGGCGTGCTTGCTGGTGGGCTACGGACACCGACTCGCGGCGGTCGGCTCGGCGCTCCTCCTCACGTCGCTACACGCTCGCAACCCGTATCTGGTCAACGGCGGCGATACGATCCTCATCTCGCTGCTCGTTTTCGCGGCGCTGCTCCCGCTCGACGCTCGGTGGGCAGTTCGCCCTCGTCGCCGCGAGCACTCTTCCGCCCGCGAGTCCCGGACGGATCGGCGCGTGATTTCGACGGCGACCGCAGTGCTCCTCCTGCATGTCGTCGTCATTTACGCGATCAACGCGGTCCTCAAGTTCCGGAGCGACGAGTGGCTGTCCGGGATCGCAGTCCAGCGGATCTTCCGACTCGAGAGCTTTACCGCCTACTTGGGGCCGACAGTCGCAGAGTATCCCGCCCTCTTGACCGCGATCAACTGGCTCTGGATCGCCGTCCTCTCGGCATCGGTACTGCTCGTGCTCACGACCGGCCGGCTCCGAGCCGCGACCGTCGCCGCCTACGTCGGTGCCCATCTCGGCATGGCGGCGACGATGCGTCTGGGGATCTTTCCGTTCGTCATGGTCACCGCCGTGCTGGTCTTTCTCCCACCGCCGGTCTGGGACCGTCTCGAGCACTTCGTCTCGACGACCGGAATGGCACACCGACTCGGCGCTCTCGCGACGAGCGGCGGGACGGGTGGAACGGGCGAGATCGAACGACCGTCGGCACCGTCGCGCGGCGAGCGAGTCGAGGCGGGATCGGCGTCGTCCGAGTCCGTGATTTCACCCCGCGTTCGCCGGGGCACGCGACTCGCCGCGTCGGTGCTCCTCGTCTGTCTGTTCCTCGCCGCAGCGGGCTGGCAGGTCGCGGCCGCGGGGCTCGTCGACACTCCGGACGCGGGAGACGACAGCGCCCTGGAGAGCGCGAGTTGGGCCTTTTTCGCGCCGAATCCGCCCAATACCGACAGCTGGTACGTCGTCGAGGCTACCGACGGCTCCGGGTCGTCGACCGATCTCCTCCGCGGGGGTCCGGTGACGTTCGACGGACGGCCCGACGACGCGGATCGGTACTCGTCGACGCTCTGGGACCGATACGGACGGAAGGGACAGGGAGCGGGCGATCCCGCGCTCGAGTCGGCGGGGACGTACTTCTGTGAGCGGGCCCCCGACGACGTCGAGTCGGTGACCATCTATCGCGTCGACCAGTCGGTCGACGCCGACGGATCGGTCGGTGAACCCACTCCCCACGAGTTAATCGTCAGTCAGTGTTGAGCCTCTCTCGATGGGCCGAGAGAGGCGAATCTCCGCATCTCGCTTCTCGATCGACGCACCGAGCAGTGCGATCGCTGCCGATCGCCGAACCCGTCCGTAGGTTCAAGTACGGACGGGCGGCCAGACCCGTCGTGAGCCACGAGCGGATTTCCCATTCGCGCGTCGAACAGATCGATCCGCGTCGTTCCGATCGGGTGGACGATGGGCCATAGAGCCCTCGTCGCCTACCGGCGGCCGGATCGCCTCTACGACCTGCGATACAGTCACTGGGGCGGCGAGTCGCTGTCGTTCGCCGACGAGATCACGGCGGCG
Source organism: Natrinema amylolyticum (assembly GCF_020515625.1). Lineage (NCBI taxonomy): Archaea > Methanobacteriati > Methanobacteriota > Halobacteria > Halobacteriales > Natrialbaceae > Natrinema > Natrinema amylolyticum. The sequence goes on along the minus strand of NZ_JAIWPJ010000001.1, from coordinate 689,754 downwards.
ACCCCCCTCGCCGACGGCGCGGTCGAGGGGCCCCTGCTGGCGGACTCGATCTCTCGCGATCGAATCCTGCGAGACCATCTCGACCCCTGCGTTCACGAGGCGCTCTATCTCGTCGTCCCGGCGGACGACTACGGCGTCGAGGCCTACCGGGTCTGCTGGCTCGAGTGGGGCGACGGCCGCGACGGCGGCCGGGGAGCGATCGTCGCGGCCCGCCCCGACGACGGCGGCGCGGTCAGCGTCTGGTTTCGCGCGACCAAGACCGCCCTGGCCGACGTCATCGAGATGGGGGCGCTCTCGCGACGGGCCGCACAGGCGTATCTCGAGGCCCGCGTCTGCGAGGAGCGAGACGGTATCCCCTACACGTACGGCGAGTCGGCCGGCGGTGACGAGTCGCCCAGCGACGGCGACTCGACGTATACGCCCACGCCGGACCGCTGGCTCGAGGACGAACGTCGAGAGAGCGACGAACCGACGGATGAGGGAAACGAATTCGAGGAGTGACCGTCCGGGATCGGCCGGCGGAAGAACGGACTCGGTGCCCGACTCACTCGCCGGTCGTCCAGCGAGCGTCCGCGAGCGTCCGCTGGACGACCTCGTTGCCGACCGCTTCCGCCAGCGTCTCGAACCCGTCTCGCTCGCTCCGGTCGCCGGCGTTGGCGACGAGTCGGGAGACGATGAACTCCGGCGTCGACCGGCCCACGGTGTCGAACCGGGGCTGATAGTCGACGAGTAACTCGAGGTCGGGGTTTAACCCCTCCGCGAAGATGCCGTCGACCCGCGCTTCGGGCGGCAGGGGTTCCAAGTCGTCCGCGAGGTGCGTGACGAACACGCCCAGCGCCTCGCGGTCGACCGAGAGCCTGACGAGGCCGTGGAGCAGGTCCGCCGCGCTGCCGGGTTCCGTGATGGCCTCGAACTCGTCGACCAGCATCAGGGTGCGCCCGCCCGTCGAGAGCGGCGGCACGATCGAGCGCAGGGTCGACTCGAGGACGCCGGCGTTGAAACTCGCGTGCCGGCGGTGGAAGACCAGCGAGTCGACCGGCGTCACCTCCGCCCGGTCGGCGGGGACCGGCAGCCCCATGGTCGCCAGCAGGACGACCTGACACAGCGTCTCGAGCAGGGTCGTCTTCCCGCCGCTGTTGGCCCCCGTCAGGACGGCCACGCGCTCCTCGCCGGGAACCGCGTTGACGCCGGCCGGGACGCTCGTCACGCCGTGGTCGCCGAGCGCGTAGGTAATCGGCTGGACCGACTCGCCGTCGCGCGAAGCGAGCGCGATATTGCGCGCGTTGACGACGGAGACGGCCGCTTCGTCCCCCTCGACGAACACGGGGCGCGTGCAGCCGTACTCGAGTGCGAAGCGCGCCAGCGAGAGGTGGAAGGCGATGTCGTCGACCGCCTCGACGGCCCGATCGATCGCCTCGCGCGCGTCCGACAGCGTTTCCTCGAGGTCGCTCGCGACGGCCCGCTCGTGCTCGTCGACCGCGCCCGTGAGGTCGCTCCGGAGCGTCCGAAGCGTGTCGCCGACGAAGTCGGTCGCGTCCGTCGCGTCGGTAGGCATCGCGTCCCGTACCCGATCGATCGTCACGTCCGTCTCGGTCAACAGGTGATCCTCGAACGACTGGCGGAACCCTTGGGCGTCGTGGACCCCCTCGTCGCGCAGGTCCTCGATCAGCGCGAGCGCGTTCGCGTCCATGTCCTCGACGGCACCCAGCGCGTCCCGGAGCCGGTCGAGTTCCTCGTCGGCACCCTCCCGGACGCGGCCGCCGTCCAGCGCCGAAAGCGCCTCGGCGGCCGCGTCGAGCCGGTCGCGCTCGAGGTCCGCGATCGCGGCGAACGGGCCGGAATCGACGCCGGCCGCGAGCAGCGCGAGCGCGGCCTCCACAGCGGCGCGCTCGCTCCCGTTGCGCTCGTCGTAGCGCCCGTAGGCCTCGAGCACAGCAGTGCGGTCATCGTCCGCGAGTTCGGTCCAGGCGTCTCGAGCCGCGAGCACGTCGTCGAGGCGCTCGTCCATCGCCTCGCGGTTATCCAACGGCGTGAGCACCCGAATCCGGTCGGCCGCGCGCTGGGTGACGGCGTGCTCGACCGCCAGATCCAGCAGCTCCTTGTACGCCGATCGGGCGTCGCTGGTCGCGAGAAGATCCATGCCAGCGCCGCCGGTCGCTCGCCGGAGGATCCGCGTCGCTCGCCCGCGGGCGAGCCCGGCGTCCGCGAGCGTCCGAACGTCTCCGCTCTCGATCGCCCGAACTGCTCGTTCCCGGCCCAATTCCTCGGTCAGCGTTTCCCGCGTCTTCGGGCCGACCCCCCAGTACTCCTCGAGTCGCATACGTGGTGGACTCGGGGCGACTGTCTTGAACACTGTGTCATCCGTCCGCGAAGTCGGACCGATTGCGATGGCACGACTGTGCCTCCACCTTTGATCGGCGACACTGACAGCGCGTGTGTGTTGCTCATTTTCCTATATATTGGTCCCAGAGACACCCCAGTTTAGCCAGTATCGTTCCAGTTGAACTCGTCTTCGTTATCGACCGTATCTACGTCGTCAGTCCATTCGAATTCCTCCCCTTTATCCAACTCCGCTTCTTTCTCGGCCCACTCAAATTCGCTTTCCTCGGTAGGTCCGTTAATTTCGCCGCTGCTTTTCCCCTCAACGTCGTCCCGAACGTCGCCTATCGTCGGTTCTGGGGTATAGATGTACGTCATGTGGTCCGCGAGAACGATATACTGTTCCCGGTTCGGGTCGTACACCACTCGATTATCGATATCGATTGCGAGGTCGACGAGGTCGGCGAGTGTAGATACCGAAACACAGCGACTTACCATCTCATCCGGAACCCGTGCCTGCGACATCCAATTATCGAACCGACGATGTGTGAGTTCCCGCTCGATATCGCTGACACTGGCCCGCTGGGACCGCAGGAGTATCGCATGGCCACCGACAAGCCAGCAGACGAGGGCTGCCAGCACGAACCAGACTGTCTGTTTCGGGACCGAATACGTCGCCCATATTAGTGGAACACCGTACATTTCTGACTCTATTGACCGCGTAACACGCTGCTGCTCGAGATGGGAGGCTCTGTTAGCGATTCCGTCGCCGACCGAGTACGTTTGATCCGAGACGCCGATTGCGGCATCGTTTGTGAATTCTCCTTCGTACTCTCCTGTACTATACGACGCCGAATGGACGAGTATCGCACGTACCGTCGCTCCGCTCCCCGTCTCAGCATCGAGCGTCTGCTGCTCGACCAATATCTCGGATGCGTTAAGCGTCGCCGTAACCGTCGCTCCACCCTCATTGACTGTATCTGACGACTGCGCCACTACCTCCTGGCGTTGCCAGAACGTCTCGTCACCGTCTCGTGCCTCATAGACGAGCGTGAGCCGCTGGTCGACAGCGAGATGCCGGTCGTCGGCCGTGCTGACTTGAGCCGTGACGGAGAAGTTCGGCGCTGCATCAGTTAGATAGAGTGAACTATTCTGGACAACGTATCCATGATCGTACATGTCCGACTCCCCGGTGACGGTCGCTGCCGTCGTTTGGGTCGTTGTGACGACGACGGTGTCCGTCGGCTGTTGGACGGTCTCTGTCGGTGGCGACGCAGCCGTTGCGAGGCCGCCGCCAGCCAACAGTATACCGAGTACGAGCGACACGGCGACGACCTGACGGTCTCGTTCCCCGACGAATTTACGATATCGGAGTTGAGCGACCGTGAGCCATTCCAGAGTCATACCGTCATATCACAGCTACCGGTCGTGTCATCGTCGATAGTCGAATACCGATCTGTCGCGACAATATCAAGATCCGTCGCGGTCGCGTCCACGTGGTAGTACACATTATCTCCGTCGTACGTACTTTCGTTCTTGGTCTCAAGACCGACTCGCTGTGTCGAATCAGCTCTGAGCGAGAACGACGTCTCGTTCCCCTCTCGTCCATTCCCCAGCGTCAGGTTCCCATACTTTTCTGAGTCCGTTCGCAACGTCACCGTCACCGTTACTGTTGTGTCGAACCTGTTCGTGACATCGACAAGCTTGCAGGTCTCGCCGGTTTGCATTGTCAAGTGGTTATCTATGCCGAGCACTGCTGACGGATCGTCCACCACGGTAATCCCCGACTCCCTGGCGGTATCTCCCGTCGAGAACGACGTTGAGGGCGGGACGCCGCTCAGGGCCAGCAGACCAATCACGATGCCGACCACTAGCAGCCAGTGTCGCCTGGATCGTCCGCGGGAACGGCGACGGGTCATCTACCGCAACCTCCGTGGCAATTGTATTCGAGCGGTTCGAACCGGTTCGGAACTGTCGACCAATAGCCAGTACACCCCGACGATCGGCAGGTGGGCAGCGCCGACAGTGAAGACGGCAGCCAGCAGCGGATGGATCCCGTGGAGCGTCTCCACGATACCCTTCGGCACTACGGCCGGGTAGTTGTAGAACTGGACCGCCGCTGACTCACTGTCGCCTACGTGCTCCACGGTAAGCGACAGCGTCTCTTCTGCAACGATGGTATCGACGATCCGAAGCCCAGACGCGGAGGTGACACGATGGGTGTAGGGTGTCGGCGTATTGGTGAACTCGAGCGTCGTTCGGTCGCCGTCCTCGAACGTCATCGTCTCCGGCGAGGAACTGGCTGCCTCCGTGATGGTGAGGCCGACGGTGCTGCCGGAGATGACGATCGCGACGACGCCGATGGCGATGCTCGTCAAAATCAGTTGCCGAAATAGGCTGCCAGTGTTGATGACGTCCCGCGACCGACCGTTCGACCCTATGCTGACGGTCAGGGCGACGACGCCGATCAGCACGAGGATACCCCTATGTTGTGACGATTCGGAGACGAGCGTCCCGAGAGCCGGCGCCGTCAGCGGCGACTCGCCGACGGAGAGGACACGTCCCTCAATGTCATCGGGCGACACGTGTGAATAGCCGACGGCCTGGTCCGTCTCCTGATTGTTGTCGCCCTGCGTGACGTACCCTACTTCCGTCTCCTCGACAACCCGGTGGGTCACGTATTCGTCTCGTTCGTCCGAATAAAAGGTGACGACGTCACCGGCGGCGGCGTCATTAGCTGGCAGGACGACGAATCCGTCGCCGGTGTCGATTGTCGGTTCCATACTGTCGGAATAGACGAAGCTGACGCCGAGCGGTGTCAGCGCCGACACCGCGATCACACCGGCGAGCAACGCGACGCCAGCCCTGTATCTCATTCAGGTACTTCGTTACGTTGCAGTGATATTCAGCGTCCCAGAGAGGTCATTGGCACTGGTAGCGTCTGTGGTATTGACCGTGGTCACGACGTACGCTGTTTCGCCTGCCGATAGAGTTATCGGATCAGTTGGGCCGGCTCCCGTATTGTCGTACGTCGAGAAGGAGACGGACGAGTTAGTTGGCACACTGTTATCGTAATCGTACGAGAGTGTGTAATCGTGCGAGACATCGTCGTTGTTGGTGACATTGAATGCATATGTCTCGTTCGCTGCGTTGCTATCTCCGATAGTGTAAGTCGCGTTGCCGTTTACCCCCTCCGCGTTGGTGTAGTTACTGAAATCAATTTGTAACTCTCCGTTGGTGCCGGTATACACGGCTGACGCACTACCCGGTGCGAGCCCCGTCACTGCGGCGCTGTCACCGACGACGTTGACGTTTGCCGTCCGGTCGACAGTACCACTGGTGAACGCGGCACTACCGACGGCGACCGATGCTACGACGAGTGCTGCTACGACGATTACAGTTCTAAACTGCATGGTAAGCTGAAGACATCATCAGTAAAATAACCTTCTCGCCATGATATGAGGTCCATACGATTTTCGGTGCTAATATATTAGGGAAACGACTGTCAAAGTATGTTATGTATCGGCAGCGAGAAATGAAACGACCGAACTACACGCTCCTCTGTGTCGACGACCCGCAGACGACGTCGCTCGTCGCCGATTATTTCGGACGGGCCCACCCTGATATCGACGTTCTGCAGGCGTCGTCGGCGCGTGAGGGCTTCGAGCGACTCGATGAGAACGAGATCGATTGCATCGTCAGCGGGTGTCAGGTGACTGATAGCGACGGTTCGGTGTTTTTCGACGCAGTGCGAGAAACGACCCCGGACCTCCCCTGTATCCTGTTCACCGGCGAGGGGGAGGAATCCGTGGCCGCCGACGCGATTCGAGCAGGGGCGGCGGACTGTATGCGGCGGGTAACTGGGTCGGATCAGTGCGAACTCCTCGCGAATCGGGTCAGAACCGTCGTCGACGGCAGGCGAAACCGCGCTGTTTACCGTGAACTATTCAACGCCGTCGACGATGCTGCGATGATCCTCGACATCGATGCTGGCGAGGTAGTTGATGCCAATACCGTCGCCTGCGAACACTGGGGAATCGCACAGTCTGACATAGCGGGCCTCGCGATAGACGACCTCCAGGCCACCGTTCCAGCGGCCGATGGAATGGGTGTCGCTGAATGGTTACGGACGCGAAACCAGGACGAGAGCACCGTCGTTGACTGGCGCTGTGAGTTGGACGGACGGGACCCGTTCTGGGTCGAGGCACGCGTCCGCTGCGTTACGATCGACGACCGCGAGCGGGGGCTCGTCATCACGCACGACATTACGGACCGCCGCTACCGCGAGCGCGCCACCGACGCATTGCTTTCGACTGCACGGGACCTGATGACGATGACGGAGCGGGAAGCGGTCTGCGAGACTGCCGTTGAGACTGTCAGTGAACTGTTCGATGCGGACGCGAGCAGAGCTTACCTCATCAGCCACGAGATAGCGACCGACCCGTTGCCGACACGCCCGGTGGCGGCGACCGATGCTGCGCGAACGGCGGTGCCCGACGACAAGATCGAGGCAGCGTTCGGCGTCGATGATATCCTTGATGCCGAGGCCAATAGCCGCCAGTACGGGTATCGGGACGGCGACGAGGCACCCGGAACGCTTTCGGTCGAACTCGAACTGC